>CACYMI010000078.1 GCA_902775385.1 uncultured Bacteroidales bacterium | reverse complement strand
GCGGGAGCCAGCAGCATCAGCGAGCTTTGCCTGTTAGGGAAACCCAGTATCCTGGTACCGAGCCCCAATGTGGCCGAGGACCATCAGACACATAATGCAATGGCTCTGGTAAACAGGCAGGCGGCACTCATTGTGAAGGACGCTGTCGCCGTATCGGAGCTCATCCCCCTGGCGCTGAGAACAGTTGTGGATTCCGACGAGCTGGGGAAACTAGGTGAGAACGCCGGTAAAATGGCATATAAAGATTCTGCGCGCATCATCGCAGAAGAGGTTTTGAAATTAGTAAAAGAAGAATAGGATATGAACCTGAACGATATAAAAGCGGTTTACTTCGTAGGAATCGGAGGAATAGGAATGAGTGCCATTGCCAGATACTTCCTGCACAAGGGTCTGGTTGTGGGCGGATATGACAGGACACCCAGCGACCTGACTAGGAAGTTGCAGGAGGAAGGGGCCTCTGTTCATTACACCGAAGATGTGGAGCAGATTCCTACTGCCTGCAGGAAGGCTGATTCCACACTGGTGATCTACACGCCGGCCATACCGGCTGAACACAAGGAGCTGGCTTACTTCCGCCAGATGGGATTCGAGATACAGAAACGTGCCCAGGTCCTGGGTACGCTCACCCGCTCGCTGAAGGGACTCTGTGTGGCAGGAACACACGGCAAGACCACCACCAGCAGCATGGCAGCCCATCTGCTGCACCAGAGCCACATAGACTGCAACGCCTTCCTGGGCGGTATTACCAAGAACTACGGCACGAACTATATCCTCAGCAAGGACAGTCCCTATGTGGTGATTGAGGCCGACGAGTTTGACCGCAGCTTCCACTGGCTGACTCCCTTTGCAAGCGTCATAACCGCTACCGATGCCGACCATCTGGATATCTACGGCACGGAGGAGGCCTATCTGGAGAGTTTCAGCAAATACAGCAGCCTCATCCAGCCGGGCGGATACCTGATTCTGCATACAGGCCTGAAGATGAAGCCTGACACACAGGAAGGGGTCACCACCTACACCTATAGCCGCGAGGAAGGCGATTTCCATGCTGAGAATGTAAGCATCGGAAATGGCGAGATCAGCTTCGACCTGGTATCGCCCCTGGGGAATATAAAGAACATAAAGCTGGGCGTTCCCGTCAGCGTGAACATCGAGAACGGCATAGCGGCCATGGCATTGGCACAGATTGCGGGAGCCGACGAGGAGGAGATAAGGAAAGGCATGGAGTCCTTCGGCGGCGTGGACCGCAGGTTTGACTTCCGCCTGAAGACGGACAGGATGGTGTATCTGAGCGACTATGCCCACCATCCCGAGGAGATACGTCAGAGCCTGCTCAGCATCAGGCAGCTTTACGAGGGCAAGCGTATCAAAGTAATCTTCCAGCCGCATCTGTACACCCGTACCAGGGACTTCTACCGCGAGTTTGCCGATGCGCTCTCGCTGTTGGACGACGTGACCATAGTGGATATCTACCCTGCCAGGGAAGCGCCCATACCCGGCGTGACCAGCGCGCTTATCTATGACAACCTGCGCTCCGGTATCAGAAAACAGATGTGCACCAAGGATGAGATATGCGACGTGGTACGCCAGGGAGGATTTGACGTGCTCATCACCTTAGGGGCAGGTGACATAGAAAACTATGCGGACCAAATAACCGGAATACTTAAACCATTATCATGAAAGTAGCAATAAAGATCATTCTGCTTCTGCTGGTAGTCGGGTATCTGATATTCGCTGTCGCAGAGTTCACCCAGCGTACTGAGGAACGCATCTGCGAAGCTGTGGACATACAGATAGCGGACAGCCTGGAAGGCGGTTTCGTAACCACCGACTACATACACGGCATTCTGACGAGGAACAAGGTCTTTGCCGAAGGAATGAAACTGAGCGGCATTGACATACAGGGACTGGAGGAAATCCTTCGGAAAGACCCCTATATCGACAGTGCCAGCTGCTACTGTTCGGCTGCAAGCCACCTTTGCATATACGTTATCCCGCAGCGTCCCATTCTCCATGTCATACAGAATAACGGAGAGAACTATTATCTGGACGGAAACGGCACTACCATGCCCGTGGATAACATGAACATTGACCTGTGCGTCGCAACAGGCAACATCACCAGGGATTATGCAAGGAAGAACCTAGCGGAGCTGGCAAGATTCATCTCAGAGGATGAGTTCTGGGACAAGCAGATAGAACAGATCCACGTAACAGACAGGAAAGTGATTGAGCTGTACCCCAGGGTCGGCGAACAGGTAATCATCCTGGGGACGCCTGAGAACTTCAGAGGAAAGCTGGAGAACCTGATGACATTCTACAAGAACGGTCTGAACAAGACAGGATGGAACAAGTATTCCGTCATCAACCTGTCATTTGACGGACAGATTGTATGTACAAAGAAGAATAATACAAAAAATATATAGACTATGGGAGCAGAAAAGGACATTATTGTTGCCGTGGAACTGGGTTCCACCGCCATTCGGGCCATTGCGGGTAAAAGGCTGCCTGACGGCACCATGCAAGTTCTGGCAATTTCTCAGGAGGAGACAACCGATTCTATCAGAAAAGGTTTAGTGGACAACATCGACAAGACAACGCAGGCGATATCACACGTTGTGAGGAAAATCAACGAAGAGCTGGGTATCCGCGTCACACGTGTCTTCGTAGGATTGTCCGGGCAGTCCCTGAGAACAATGGAGAACAAGGTTCCCTACCAGTTCGCGGAAAAGACAATCATCAACAATGACGTCATAGACCGGCTCAAGGAAATCAACAATAACGTTGTCTATCCCCAGGCCAGGATTCATGACGTCATCCCCCAGGAATACAAAATCGGGAACCGTTATGTACAGGACCCGGTAGGTATGCAGAGCGAGCAGATTGAGGCGCGCTTCATCAATGTGGTGGCCCGCGCCGGCGTCAGCGAGAACATAGAAAGGTGTATTAAGAACGCCGGACTGGAGATGGCGGATCTTCTCATCTCACCCCTATGCCTGGCAGACTGCCTGCTTTCCGCAAACGAGAAGCGCTCGGGATGCGCCCTGGTGGATATGGGAGCAGACACCACAACCATCTCAGTCTATTACTCCAACATCCTGCGCCATCTGGTTGTTATCCCCCTGGGCGGCAGCAACGTCACCACGGATATCACCACCAAGAGCATCGAGCAGGCGGAGGCTGAGCAGCTGAAGCTGAAATACGGCACAGCCTGGCACGAGAACGAGGAAGAGCCCAGCAAAAACAAGATTCAGATCAGCTTTGACCGTACCATCCCGGAAGACGAGCTTTCCAACATCATAGAAGCCAGATACGAAGAGATCATCGCGAATATATGGGCACACATCAAGCCCTATAATGAGAAGTTGCTTTCAGGCATTCTTCTGACCGGTGGAGCCAGCAAGGTAAAGAATCTGGTAAAAGCCATTACGGAATATACAAAGACTGACAAGCAGGTACGCCTGAACAAAGGCCTGGCTCCCAACATCAGCCTGGCCCCCAACATACACTTGCCAGAGGAGGGCAATCTGTACACATTGATGGCACTCTTGCTGAAAGGCGACCAGAACTGCGCCGGCGAAATACCCTCCGACCTTCCCGAGGACAACCGGGAAGAACTGAAGGAAGCCCCCGTAGCCAAGGAAGAGAAAGTACCCGCTGAGCCCGTGGAGACAGGAGAGAAGAGTGAAAGTGCTGCGGAGACAGAGACGCCCAAGAAGGAAAAGGATGGGGCCAAGCACAAATTGCGCAACTTCTTCAGGAAAATCAACAACATGCTGAGCGAACCGGAAGAAGACGAATAGGACGGACACAGGAGAGGAATGAAGAAGAATAACAGTTAAAGCAGCTTATATTATGGCAGACAATATTAATTTCAACAACGGAGGCATCTCCTTCAACTTCGAGTCAAAAGCCTCGCAAAGCATCATCAAGGTCATTGGTGTAGGCGGTGGCGGCGGTAATGCCGTTAATCACATGTACCGTGAAGGCATTCACGATGTAACGTATGTACTCTGCAACACAGACAAGAAAGCCCTTAGCGACTCCCCCATACCGAATCATCTGCAATTAGGCAAGGACGGACTCGGAGCAGGCAACCGTCCCGAGAAAGCCCGTCAGGCAGCCCTGGAGAGCATGGACGAGATCAAGGAGATGCTCAGCGACGGAACCCGTATGGTATTCATAACCGCCGGTATGGGCGGAGGAACAGGAACCGGTGCCGCCCCCATCATAGCCCAGTGCGCCAAGGATGCGGGCATCCTGACCGTAGGTATTGTAACCATCCCCTTCAAATTCGAAGGCAACAAGAAAATCAACCAGGCCCTGGACGGCGTGGAAGAGATATCAAAGCATGTGGATGCCCTGCTGGTCATCAATAACGAAAGGCTGCGTGAGATCTATCCCGAGCTTACCGTACTGACAGCCTTCGCCAAGGCCGATGACACCCTCAGTATTGCCGCTAAGAGTATTGCCGAGATCATCACCATGCACGGCATCATGAACCTGGACTTCCAGGACGTGACAACCGTACTGAAAGACGGCGGCGTAGCCATCATGAGTACCGGATACGGCGAGGGCGAGAACCGTGTTACCAAGGCCATTAACGAGGCGCTGAACAGCCCCTTGCTGAACAACAACGACATCTTCAACTCCAAGAAAGTGCTTCTGAACATCAACTTCAGCAGTGACAACGAAGGCGAGAACCTGATGATGGAGGAAATCAATGAGGTGCACGACTTCATGAGCAAATTCCGCGAGGACGTGGAGACCAAGTGGGGTCTGGCTACCGACAGCTCACTGGGCAACAAGGTAAAGATTACCCTGCTGGCCACCGGCTTCGGCCTGCAGAACGTGCCCGGCATGCCCGAGCTCACAGAACAGCAGTCCCGCGAGAAAGCTGCCTATGAGACCGAGAAGCAGCAGAAGGAAAGCGACAGAATAGAGCAGTACTACGGAACAGAGAGCTCCTCACCCCGCCGTCGCCGTAGCATTCACATCTTCAGGGACGAGGAACTGGACAATGACGACATCATCTCTATGATCGAGACACTGCCCACCTACCGCCGTACCAAAGAGGACCTGAACAAACTCGCTTCCGTCAAGCCCGCCGTTGTGCCGCCTGCAGAACCGGCAGAGGAAAACAGCTACGGAGACGCCCTGACGTTTAATTTCTAATTTACATATTATAAATAATAAAAGATGTTATTTGAACAAGTGAGCGGCGATATCGTAGCCGCAATGAAAGCAAAGGACAAAATCCGCCTGATGGCATTGAGGAACATCAAGAAGTACTTCATCGAAGCCAAGACCCAGCCGGGAGCCAATGACGAACTCACAGACGAGAACGCCATTAAGATACTGGCCAAGATGGCAAAGCAAGGCAGGGACACAGCCGCCTTGTACGTCAGCCAGTCACGCCAGGATCTGGCAGACGAGGAACTGGCCCAGGTAGCCGTCATCGAGGAATACCTTCCCAAGCAGCTGACAGCAGAGGAACTGAAGGCCGAACTGACCGCCATCATCGCTGAGGTCGGAGCCGCCTCGGCCAAGGATATGGGCCGTGTAATGGGCGTAGCCTCCAAGAAACTGGCAGGAAAAGCCGAAGGACGCGCCATCAGCGCAATGGTTAAGGAATTGCTCAACTAAGAGAATACTGTTCGCAGCACATCCAGGGATTTCAATTCAGAAAATTCCGGGATGTGCATGCGATAGTAGTCAATCAGTCTGTCCAGCACCTCCGCCCTTTGGCTGCGACTGAACCGGAAAAGATGCATCGTCGCATAATCCATCCTTAACAGGAACGGAAGGAGGGATGACTCCTCCGTATTCAGATACTGGCTGTGCAAAGGCAGCGTATCCGTCATCGCAGCCTCACGCATATCAAACACCCTGCCTTTCCTGTAATCAAGGACATTAGGCCAGAACCCCAGAAAACGCGTCAGCCGCAACAGGAAGACAAGATGGAAGTTCGGCAGCCCCTTCTGCGAGCGGTCAAGCCACTGCAGGCTGTTGCACAGATACTTGAAAAGGGGGGGATTCTCCATCTCATTCCTCAGCGTATGATAAAGGAACTCTGAAAGAAAAAGCGCCAGCGTACCCTTTACCGGCTCATAGGGCAGAGACTCGTAGGACACATGCAGCTTCATGTCCCTGATTCGCTGCAGCGACAGGTTCGGCCTGAAGTCAAAGTCAAGTTCCAGGATATTCAGCGGACGCAGCAGCAATGTCCTGACATTACTGCGCTTCTGCCGGGGCATCTTAACCAGAAACCCCATATTACCATGCTGCAGCGTATAGATGTTCACAATGACGCTCTCATCATTATACTTAACCTGATGCAGCACTATCCCTATTGTTCTTTCCAACATGACTTCGAAAATGCTTTTATAACGTAAAATTACATATAAAAAGGGATATTTCAGCACATCCGACCTACTTTTTGCATCCGAAAAGACATTTTTCTTCAAAAATATTTTGTCAGTCAATGAAAAAGGCATACCTTTGCAACCGCAATTGAGGAAACTCCCTCAAAAGCACTGGCATAAAAGCCGAAGGTTTGGTCCCTTCGTCTATCGGTTAGGACGAGAGATTTTCATTCTCTAAAGAGGAGTTCGACTCTCCTAGGGACTACAATAGAACAAATAAAACAAAAATTCAAAATGGCTAATCACAAATCATCAGTCAAGAGAATCCGCCAGGAGGAGAAAAGAAGACTCCACAACAGATATTACGCTAAGACCATGCGTAATGCTGTACGCAAATTGCGTGCAACCACAGACAAGGCTGCAGCTATCGAGTTGTTCCCAAGCGTTCAGAAGGCTTTGGACAAACTGGCCAAGGTAAACGTTATTCACAAGAATAAGGCTGCAAACCTGAAGTCTAAGCTGGCTCGTCACATCCAGAAGCTGGCTTAAAAAGCACTCTATTTGTCATAGCGGACACAATAAAGGCAGTTTCCACAACGGAAGCTGCTTTTTTGTTTCCATACACAGACGTATATCCTCTCACACAAGTGCGGATTCGGGACACATTTTGCCAATACCCCGGCCGGGAATAAAAAATAAACATGTTTATTTTGTATTCCGCCCGCTTTTTTGTATCTTTGTACCAAATTTAACGTCATTCTATAATAATGGAAGAATTACAGAAGAACAACGCGGAATACAGCGCCTCCAACATCCAGGTACTGGAAGGGTTGGAGGCTGTACGTAAGCGTCCCGCCATGTATATCGGCGACATCAGCGAGAAAGGTCTGCATCACCTGGTTTACGAAACCGTTGACAACTCCATAGACGAGGCACTGGCCGGATACTGTACACACATCGAGGTTACCATCAACGAGGACAACTCCATCACCGTTCAGGACAACGGCCGCGGTATCCCCGTGGACATGCACGAGAAGGAGCACAAGAGCGCCCTCGAGGTCGTCATGACCGTACTCCATGCCGGCGGTAAGTTCGACAAGGGCAGCTACAAGGTCAGCGGCGGTCTGCACGGCGTCGGCGTAAGCTGCGTCAACGCCCTCTCTACCAGAATGGTCTCACAGGTCTATCGCGATGGCAAGATATACCAGCAGGAATACCACATCGGAAAGCCCCTGGCCCCCGTAGCTGTCGTCGGCGAGACCCAGCTGCGCGGTACCCGCCAGCAGTTCTGGCCTGACAAGACCATCTTCACCACCACAATCTACAAGTATGACATCCTGGCCAACCGTATGCGTGAGCTGGCCTACCTGAACGCAGGCATTACCATAACCCTTACCGACCTCCGTCCCAACGAGGAAGGCAAGACCCGTACCGAGAAGTTCTACAGCGAAGGCGGCCTCAAGGACTTCGTCCGCTACATCGAGAGCACCCGTACGCCCCTCTTCAACGATGTAATCTATCTGAACACCGAAAAGCAGGGCATACCCATTGAGGTGGCCATCATGTACAATACAGCCTATTCAGAGAATCTCCACTCCTACGTCAACAACATCAACACCATAGAGGGCGGCACCCACCTGCAAGGCTTCCGTGCGGCACTCACCCGTACGCTCAAGACGTATGCCGAGCAGGAATGCACCAAGGAGCTGGAGAAACTCTCCAAGAACAATATAGAAATCAGCGGCGAGGACTTCCGAGAGGGTCTTACCGCAGTAATTTCCATCAAGGTGGCCGAGCCCCAGTTCGAGGGACAGACAAAGACCAAGCTGGGTAACAGCGAGGTGGCAGGTGCCGTACAGCAGGCCGTAGGCGAAGCCCTGGCACAGTACCTCGAGGAGAATCCCCGCGAGGCCAAGCTCATCGTAGAGAAGGTACTGCTGGCAGCCCAGGCACGTGTGGCAGCCCGTAAGGCCCGTGAGAACGTACAGCGCAAAAACCCCATGAGCGGTGGCGGACTGCCCGGTAAGCTGGCAGACTGCTCCGACAAGGATCCCGCAGCTGGCGAGCTCTTCATCGTGGAGGGTGACTCAGCCGGCGGTTCAGCCAAGCAGGGCCGTAACCGTCACTTCCAGGCCATCCTGCCCATCCGTGGTAAGATATTCAACGTAGAGCGCGTGATGTGGAACAAGGCCTTTGAGCATGAGGAGGTCAACAACATCTTCCAGGCCCTGGGCGTAAAGTTCGGCCTGAACCCCGATGACTACAAGGAAGCCAACTACGATAAGCTGCGTTACTACAAGACCATCATCATGACCGATGCCGATGTCGATGGCTCACACATCGACACCCTTCTGATGACACTCTTCTTCCGCTTCATGCCCCAGCTTATCCGTGACGGCCGCCTGTACATAGCCACTCCCCCACTCTACCGTTGCCGCATCGGCAAGACAGAGGAATACTGCTATACCGAGGAGGATCGTCTGCGCTTCATGGAGAAGTACAACGGCGGCAAGGAAGAGGGTATGTTCACCCAGCGATACAAAGGTCTTGGTGAAATGAACCCCGAGCAGCTGTGGGAGACAACCATGAACCCCGAAACCCGACTGCTCAAGCAGGTAACCATCGAGGATGCCGCAGCTGCCGACTACGTATTCTCCATGCTGATGGGTGAGGATGTAGGCCCGCGCCGCGAGTTCATCGAGCAGAACGCCGTATATGCGAACATCGACGCATAACAGATACAGACAGATATAGAAGAAGGGGGCCCCGTTTCAGGGCCCCCTATTCTATTATTTACAAGTCAATGTACTCGTAGGTATTCCCTACAATCTTCAGATAACGCTCAAACTCCGTACGGCTGATTACCACCGTACCCCTGCAATCATTGGGGTGAAAGCTTAGCGTCTCAGCCTGCTGTAGCCGGCTGTCCAGGAACAGGTGGACATGATGCTCCGTATCGTTAATCAGACCAAAGGGTGACACGCTGCCAGGCTCCAGACCCAGATAACGCATCATACGCTCTGGCGAGGCGAAGGACAGC
>CACYMI010000077.1 GCA_902775385.1 uncultured Bacteroidales bacterium | reverse complement strand
TTCATTCTTCACTCTTCACTCTTCACTTCAAGGCTCTGCCTTGTCCAGCGCGTGCTTGGGATAGTCGATGGTATAGTGGAGGCCGCGGCTCTCCTTGCGCTCGATAGCCTGACGGGTAATCAGATAGCCTACGTTTATCATATTGCGCAGTTCGCAGATATCCCTGGTGGGCTTCACACGCTTGAAGAGGTGTTCGGTCTCCTCATACAGCAGATCCAGGCGTTCCCAGGCACGGTCCTACGTAGGTGCTCATGATCTGGTTTACTTCCTTCACGTCCTGGGCGATGAGTACTTTTTCCTCGTTGGTCATGGTGCCTTCATCGTTCCACTCGGGTACTTTCTCATTGAACTGGTAGTTGTCAATATTCTCGAGTGAGTGCTTGGCTGCTGCCGCGGCATATACTACGGCTTCGATGAGGGAGTTGCTGGCCAGGCGGTTGCCGCCGTGCAGGCCGGTGCAGGAACATTCGCCTACGGCATACAGCCTGCGAATACTGCTCTGTCCGTCCAGATCTACCTTGATACCGCCGCACATATAATGGGCGCTGGGTGCTACGGGGATATACTGCTTGGTGATGTCTATGCCGATGCTCAGACACTTGGCGTAGATATTGGGGAAGTGATGCTTGGTCTCCTCGGCATCCTTATGTGTCACATCCAGGCATACGTGGTCCAAGCCGTGGATTTTCATCTCGCGGTCAATGGCCCGTGCTACGATGTCACGGGGGGCCAGGCTGAGGCGTTCGTCGTACTTCTGCATGAACTCCTCACCGTTGGGCAGACGCAGGATGCCTCCGTAGCCGCGCATGGCCTCGGTAATGAGGTAGGCGGGGTGTGTCTCCTTGGGATTATACAGGACGGTGGGATGGAACTGTACGAACTCCATGTCCTTGACCTTTCCCTTGGCGCGATAGACCATGGCGATGCCGTCGCCTGTGGCGATATTGGGATTGGAGGTGGTGGCGTAGATGGCGCCTGTGCCGCCTGTTGCCATAAGGGTGACCTTGGACAGATAGGTATCTACCTTGCCGGTATCGGGGTTCAGCACGTAGGCGCCGTAGCACTCTATGTCAGGGGTACGGCGGGTGACGCGGATGCCCAGATGGTGTTGGGTGATAATCTCTACAGCAAAGTGATTCTCCAGAATCTCTATATTGGGATTGCTGCGAACGGCTTCCATCAGACCGCGCTGAATCTCGGCTCCTGTATCATCGGCGTGATGCAGGATGCGGAACTCAGAGTGTCCGCCTTCGCGGTGAAGGTCGAACTCCCCCTTCTCGTTCTTGTCGAAGTTTACGCCCCATTCCACCAGTTCGCGGATTCCCTCGGGGCCGTTCTTTACTACCTGCTCCACGGCGGCGGGGTCGCTGATGTAGTCGCCCGCTATCATGGTGTCCTGGATGTGCTTTTCGAAATTGTCCACCAGCAGGTTGGTTACAGAGGCGATGCCGCCCTGTGCCTTTGCGGTATTAGCCTCTTCAAGGGTGGTCTTGCAGATGAGGGCTACTTTTCCCTTGCCTGCATTTGCCACCTTCAGCGCATAGCTCATACCGGCTACGCCGCTGCCTATAATCAGAAAATCGAATTTCCGTATCATGTTGTCTTGCCTAAATTATAGCTATTTCTGATGCAAAAATACTCAAAAAGTTGCATACTTGCTCTTTTTCCGGTTTTTTTTCTTTAACTTTGCCATGATTAATGGTGATATACATGATGGTTTCTGGTATTATTAGGGACAAGGGTATTCTTCTGGCGGCTTTTCTGCTCCTTCTGAGCAGTTGCGGCTCGCGCCGTGCGGCCAATTATAACGGTCATCATATTCCCGTTCAGGTTACTGACGTCGGCGGGAGGGTTATCCCCTCTCCCCGCGTGTCATCCAGAAAAGCCGTGCCTGCTACCTGGAAGGATAATGTTCAGGTCAGGTTGGATGCTTTGTGCCGGCAGCCTCTGCTGGAGACTTCCCAACTGGGACTGTATGTATATGACCTTACTGACAATATGCCCTTATATACGAGGAATATCACACAGCGGATGAGGCCTGCCTCTAACCAGAAACTGGTGACTGGCATCAGCGCCCTTCACTTTTTGGGCGGAGACTATACCTTCCGTACGGACCTTAGGATAAGGGGTAGCGTGGCCGGCGGAACGCTGCGGGGTGATGTGTATGTGGTGGGTGGCATGGATCCTATGTTGTCACCAGCCGACCTGACTGCGATGGCGGCTGCCCTGCGTAAGGCAGGTATCAGCCGTATCAGCGGGAATCTGTACGCTGACCTTAGCATGAAGGATGACCTTCCCTACGGGTGGGGCTGGTGTTGGGATGACAAGGACGGCTCTCTGTCGGCCCTGATGGTGGATGCCAAGGATAAGTTCAATACAGAATGGAGCCGGGCGCTTACGAGGGCGGGAATCAGATGCGGCAGGTCTGGCATTAAGGTGCAGACGGCTCCTGCCGACACGCGGTCGGTATGCTGTATCACGCATACGATGGATGAGGTGCTGCAACCCCTGCTGAAGAACAGTCAGAATATCTATGCCGAGTGTCTGTTCTACCAGATTGCAGCCTTTTCGGGGCAGAAGAATGCGGGACGGAAGCAGGCCGCAGGGCTGATAAATGAGCTGATAGCCCGGCTGGGCCTGAAGCCTGAATGTTACCAGATAGCTGACGGCAGCGGCCTTTCCTTATATAATTATGTAACACCTGAGTTGCTGGTGAGTCTGCTGAACTATGCCTACAGCAACCCATCCATCTTCCAGCATCTGTATCCTGCCCTGCCCATTGCCGGGGTGGACGGCACACTAAGCAAGCGTATGGCGGACAGCCCTGCCTATAATAATGTGCATGCCAAGACGGGAACGCTGTACGGTATCTCTACGCTGGCCGGCTATCTTACGGCCCGCAACGGGCATGTGCTGTCCTTCTGTATTATGAATCAGGGTATCAGTGCCGGGCGCGAGGGAAGGGACTTCCAGGACGAGGTGTGCATTCAGCTTTGCGAATAGGAGAAATACAACAATAATATAAACCACTTAAATCAGTTTTACGAGAATGAAAAAGATTATTTATTTTATCCTTGCTTTGGCCCTGGGTGCTGGAAATGCCAGGGCCTTAGAGTATGAACCGGCCTCTGGTATGACTTATATGGGTTTCTTCGGAATGAATGTTTCCAAGTTGCAGAATCATCTGGGCTTCGACAAGGCCAAGGTGGGTGCCACATTGGGCGTAAAGGTGGATTATGTGCTGCCCAGGGCTCACGGTACTTACCTGACGGCCGGTTTGGACTGGACCATGAAGGGCGGTAAGGCATCCTTCTATTATGACAATTCAAGTTTGGAAAACGGTACGTTAAAGTATGATCTTCATTATCTGGAGATCCCGGTCCGTGTTGGTTTCCGCTATAATGTGATGGAGAACCTGGGTTTCTATGGTGAGGTTGGTCCTTACTTTGCCATCGGCGTAGGCGGTAAGCATAAGTGTCGCATAGATGCTGACGGTACTGATGCCAGGGAAGTGGAGAAGCAGGAAACTTATCCCGCTTTCAACAATGACGAATTTCCTAAGGAAGGTTTCCAGCGCTGGGATGCGGGAATCAGTTTCCGTGTAGGTGCCGAGTATGAGCAGCACTACAATCTGATGATTGGCTGTGACTGGGGCCTGTCTGACCTGTATCGCGGCAGTTACCGTGATGCAGCCCATGATGCCGGCGTTCCCACCCTTCCCAAGGTTAAGAACTTTAACTTCAGTATTACGGTAGGTTACAGATTCTGATACATCATTATTTGATGATTACGATGCGGGTGACAATGGCTTTGTCGCCCGCATTGTTGTTTGCTACCACATGGTAGATGCCGGACGCTACGCGCTTGCCGTTCATATTGCAGCCGTTCCAAGTCACCATTCCGCCGGAGGATACACCCCTCCATACCAGTTGGCCGCTGGAGCCCAGAATCTTAACCTCGGAATCCATGGTCAGGCCTTTAATGGCAATGGGGCCGGTATAGTCGGCTCTGACTGGGTTTGGATAGACCAATACATCATCCTTTACCAGGTCTTCGGCGGCTTCTATGGCATCGCTCATATAAGTGCACAGGCCCATTTCCGTTCCTATGGCCACCTCGCCGGTAGTGGGGTTGATGGCGATGTCCTGGATGGCGTCGCTAATCAGGGGGGAGTCGGCTTTGGTGAAATGGTGGATGGTTTCCTGCCCGTCGGCGGATATCAGGAAGACGCCGTTGTTCAGTGTTCCTACCCACTTCCTGTTGGCGCCGTCCACGGCAATACATGTTATAGGCAGGCCGCTCAGCAGGTAGTCTGCCAGGCCGCTGCCGTCATTGCGGTTTACCTTGACCTGAGTAAAGTGGAAGTCCTTGTCGAAGGCGGTAGTGGGGTCGTCAATCACAAAGAGTCCCAGTGTAGTTCCGAACCAGATTTTTCCGTCCAGGTCCTCGCAGATACCATAGAACTCATCCGGGTCATATTGTGTATTATCCTGATTGACGATTTTCTGCAGCAGGATACTTTTGTCGTCCTTATTGTTGGCGAGGGTTCCCTTGGTGTCAATACAGAAAAGGCCTTTGTTTCCTCCTGACCCTTCGGGGTTGCGTCTGCTGGTGATGAATACCAGGCCGGAACTGTGAAACAGGATGTTGTCACAAAGCGAGGCTTGCTCAAAGGGCTCGTAATACAGGGATACCCACTTGCCGTCGGGCTTTAATACACGGACGATGGTATCTGTAAGGGAGCAGAGCATCCACAGGTTGCCGTCGGGGTCATACTTCAGACCTGCGCAGGAAACGTAGTTCATGTAATTCCTACTCATGGGCAGAATACTGGAAAGGGGGCTGTTGTCTGAGTTGTAAAAGCCTGTAAACTTACCGTTCCGGTATTCAAACAGACCGTTACGGTGCAGTGAGGCGTAATGGTGTGTGGGGTCCTTGGGGTCCTGTACCAGGTCTGTGGTGTTGGCCAGGGAAAGTCTGGCATACTTCTCGGGAATCTCGGTCATCTCCTGGAAGTTGGTCCACTGGCCGTCCTCCAGATACATGGCTGTGGGTTTCTTGAAGAATGTTGAGGCTGCCACCGTGTTGATACCGCCGGCTACGAGCAGACGGTTCCCGGCCCAGTTCAGCCGGTAGGCCAGGTTACGAACCGGGCTGTCTGGTATCACCGAGGGTACGGTTACCTGCAACTGACTGCCTGTTATCTTATAGCCTTGCAGACCCTTGTACTGGTCACATACCCAGTAGGTTCCGTTCAGGTAGGTAACGTCGCTCCAGGTGTTCTCTCCCTGAACATCGGTATAGCCAGGCTGGGTGGAGGAGGTATAGCGGATATAGTCGGGCTTTCCCCAGAAGAGCTGGTTGTTGGTGGTGCACAGGAAGCCTACGGAACTCTTGTCCTTACATACTTTCTCGATGGTAAAGGCTCTCTGCGGGTCTATCTGGTACAGGGTGTCCAGGCGGACGCCTACCAGCTGGTCACCGTTGAACAGCAGGCGTTTCCAGTCCAGGAATCCGTGATGCTTCTTCCACTTTGACACGTCCTGCATATTCTCTGTCTTGGCACAACGGAACATGCCTGCCGTGGTGGCCAGATAGATGTAGTCGGCATTGACAGCTACGCTCTTGGTATCGAAGCCCAGTCGGTAAGTGTCCCTGAAGACGCCTTCCTTCATATCCACTTCAATGAATCCGAAACCTGTTGACAGGTAGGCTGTGGAGCCGTAGATGCACATGCCGCTGATTTCCTTACCAAAGAGGGACTTGTCCTTCAGGGCAGAGAGGTTCTGCACATTGTCATCGGCATCCAGCAGGTCAATGTTGCAGTTGGAATAGATGAGGATGATTTTCCCGGCTTCCTGGCTATAGCCGATATCCACGATGTCAACGTCATTCAGCTGGTTCAGGTTGTCATAGGTCCTGACTTCGGAATCCTCGGTGTTATAGGAGAAGAGGTCACCATTTGCCACTACATAGACAGTCTTTCCCATGGCCACACTCTTTTGGGCGTTGTGGTAGCTGAGATATACCTTCCAGGAACCTATCTGCTCGGCCTGCAGGCTGATGCAGGCGGCAAAGAACAATAATATTGTCAGAAATGATGACTTCTTCATATACGGGTAATGCTTAATGATTAATTATTCTTCAAATACTCGGCCAGTCTGGTGATGGCCCTTCCCCTATGGCTGATGGCATTCTTCTCTTCGGCTGTCATTTGGGCGAAGGCCAGCCCGTTTCCTTCCTTGGGAGCAAACACGGGGTCATAGCCGAAGCCGCCTTCACCGGATTCCTGCGACAGGATTCTGCCCTCTACGGTTCCTTCGAAGAGGTGTTCCCTGCCGTCCTGTACCAATGCTACTACGGTACGGAAGCGGGCGCTGCGGTCCGTGGCATCCTGCAGTTTGTCCAGCAGGCAGCGTATATTGGCATTTGCGTCATGACTTTCGCCATAGCCGTTCATGGCACCGAAGCGGGCGGTAAATACGCCGGGGGCTCCGTTCAGGGCTGAGACTTCAAGGCCTGTGTCATCGGCAAAGCAGTCAACCCCGTAATGCTCATGTACATAACGGACTTTCTGCAGGGCGTTTCCCTCCAGGGTATCGGCAGTCTCGGGGATATCCTCGTGGCATCCGATTTCGTACAGCCCCTTCACATGGTAGGCATTGCCCAATATCTGTCTGACCTCTTCCAACTTATGGGCATTGTTGGTAGCCATAATTATTTCCTTCATCATCTTTTAATCTTATCAAATCCTTCGCCGAAGACACCCTCCACATTTCCCATCGATACGAAGGCCCGGGGGTCAATCTGCCTGATGAGGGCAAAGAGGGCACGGCTCTCGAATTTCTTGGCCAGGATAAGCAGTACCTGACGCTTCTCCTTGCTGTAGAATCCTTCGCCGTACAGTACGGTAACGCCGCGTTCCATCTTCTGGTTTACCTCAGTGGCTATCTCCTCATACTTGTCGCTGACGATGATGAACTGTACACTCTGCCTCAGACCGTTGGTGATGTAATCCAGGAAGAACATAGACATAAGCATCGTCAGATAGCCCACTACCATGGTTTCCAGGTTGTGGAAGATGAAGTAGCTGCTGCCAATGATAGCCAGATCGATACAGAACATCAGTCGGCCCATGGAGATATTCCAGTACTTGTTGATACTGCTGGCGATGATGTCGATACCGCCCGTGCTGCCGCCCGACAGGAATACCAGGGCCAGTCCCAGTCCCTCCATCAGGGCGCCTATCACGCAGGCCATGAACTTCTGGTCGCCTACGATATGCATCAGCTGTTCGTTCCCCTGAGCATCAACAGTAGTAATGCCTTGCTGGAATAAATTTATCAGGAAGGAGATGATGCCGATGGCCAGGACCGTCTTCACACAATAGTTCCATCCCATGATTTTGGCGCCTATTATTATAAGGAAGACGTTCATCACCAGGTATGTTATACTGGGATGAAAACCTAATGTATAGTAGATGAGCGTAGCAATACCGTTCATGCCGCCGCTGATGAGCTGATAGGGGAGCAGGAAATATACGTAGCTTATCACGTAGATGAGAATGCCTGCCAGCATGAGCAGGTTGTTCTTGCACATCTCCCATACAGCTGCCTTTGTCAGTTTTACTGTCATGCTCTGATAGATTTGAATCCGTTACCATATACACCCTCGGCCCTGCTCTGTGAGACAAAGGCGGCGGGGTCTGTCTCCTGTATCATCCTGAGGATCTTTACAGACTCCCTCTTGTGAACGATGGTTATCAGGACCTTAATCTCCTGATGGCTGTAGAAGCCCTCGCCATTCATCAGCGTTACGCTGTGGCAGGTCTCCGTGATGATGCGCTGGCTGATCTCGTCAGGCTTGTGGGTAAAGATAATGAACTGGATATCCTGCCGGGTACTGTTAATGAGCAGATCCAGCGCATAGGTATAGACAACCAGGGTTACGTAACCGAATACCACCATCCTTACGTCATGGAAGATGGGCCAGCAGGATGCGATCACCAGGAAGTCCAGTATCAGCAGGGCACGGCCGAAGGAGATGTTGCGGTATTTGTTGACCAGGGCAGCTATGATATCCCATCCGCCGGTACTTCCGCCCGAGAGGAATACGATACCTATGCCCAGTCCGTTCAGGATGGCCCCTAAGACGCAGGCCATGGAATCCTGGCCTTCGCCCAGAATCTGCATCAAGGCACCGGCGTCATCCGTCATCATCTTCTGCCCCAGTTCCAAGTAGGTGGAGAGAGCCAGCACGGCATAGGCGGTCTTGATGGTGAACTTCCACCCTAAGAGCCATACGGCAAACAGTAGCAGAATACTGTTGGCAATCAATATCGCATACTGGACGGGGAAGCCTGTAACGTAGTACAGAATGGCAAACATACCCGTCATACCACCCGTGGTGATGTGATAGGGGAGCAGGAATGCGGCCCATCCCAGGGCATACACAGCCATTCCTGTGTTTATAGCCAGGAAGTCAACAATGAACTCCCAGATACGTCTCAACTTCAGTTTTTGTCCCATATTTATTATATACGCTAACCTTTAACCTTCTTCCCCCTCGCCATTTGAAGAGGGGGGCGAGGGTGAGGCTTCTGACCATTAAACAGGTTTCACCACAATGTTGACGATACGGCCGGGGATGGCAATGGTCTTAACAATCTGCATGCCCTCCAGGTGTTTCTGAGCTTCGGGGGCAGAAGTAGCCATCTGTACCATCTGGTCAGGTGTGGCGTCTGCGGGGAAGTCCATGGCAAAGCGGACCTTACCATTGAACTGAACACCCAGTTTCACGCTGCTCTCCACCAGGTACTTCTCATCAAACTCAGGCCACTGTGCGTCGCAAACGCTGGTCTTGTTGCCCAGGGCCTCCCACAATTCTTCTGCGATATGGGGTGCGAAGGGAGCTATCAGTACGGGCAGCTGTGCCAGTACCTGACGGCTGCGGCACTTCTGGGCGGAAAGCTCGTTTACGGCCACCATGAAGGCTGAGATGCTGGTGTTATATGAGAATTCCTCTATGTCGGAGGTTACCTTCTTGATTAGCTTGTGCAGCGTCTTCATATTCTCGGCGGTAGCCTCGGAATCGTCTGCTGCCAGATTTCCCTCCTTGTCCCAGAAGAGACTCCAGAACTTCTTCAGGAAACGGAAACAACCGTCGATACCGGCTACGTCCCAGGGCTTGGACTGTTCAATGGGACCCAGGAACATCTCGTACAGACGCAGGGTGTCGGCACCGTAGTTCTCGCAGATGTCATCGGGGTTCACCACGTTGTACTTCGACTTTGACATCTTCTCAATGGCCTGACTGACAATGTACTGTCCGTTCGGGTTCAGGATGAATTCACCATCGCGGAATTCGGGTGTCCACTGGCGGATTTTCTCCACATCCAGCACATTACCGCTTACCATGCTGATGTCAGCATATACCGGGTCGCACTCTGTTCCCTGATAGAAGTACAGATTCTTCTTCTTGGCATCATCGTAACGCTCCTCCAGGAGGTCGAAGCTGACAAACTTATTGGTATTCCTCAGACGATAGACAAAGCTGGACCATCCCTGAATCATACCCTGGTTGATCAGTTTCTGGAAGGGCTCTTCCTTCTTGCTTACGCCCAGGTCAAAGAGGAACTTGTTCCAGAACCGGCTGTAGATCAGGTGACCTGTGGCATGCTCTGATCCTCCTACGTAGAGGTCAACATTCTGCCAGTATGAAGCTGCCTTCTCACCAACCAGTGCCTCGCTGTTGTGAGGATCCATATAGCGCAGATAGTAGGCGCTGGAGCCTGCGAAGCCGGGCATCGTATAGAGTTCGATGGGGAAGACGGTCTTGTTGTC
>CACYMI010000076.1 GCA_902775385.1 uncultured Bacteroidales bacterium | reverse complement strand
GCCTTCTGCTTCAGAGTCTCTGCCAACTGCTTCTTAGCACTCTCACTGGCGATAACGCCTTTTCCGTAAGGAATAAGATAGTTACGACCGTAACCAGACTTTACGTTTACAATATCATTCTTGTAACCCAAGCCAATAACGTCTTCTTTCAGTATAATTTCCATATCTATTCCTCCTTTTTTACTTCATCAAGTCAGTTACGAAAGGCAGCAAAGCCAGATGGCGAGCACGCTTAACGGCCTGAGCCACACGACGCTGATACTTCAGAGAAGTACCGGTGATACGGCGGGGAAGAATCTTACCCTGCTCGTTCAGGAACTTCTTCAGGAATTCAGGATCCTTATAATCGATGTACTTGATACCGCTCTTCTTGAAACGGCAGTACTTCTTCTTCTTGACATCAATAGCGGGAGCGGTCAAATAACGAATTTCTGATTGCTGTGCCATAGATTAAGCCTCCTTACTTGATTTGTTGTTTCTTCTCTTCTCAGCATATTCTGCTGCGTACTTCTCCATCTTTACTGTCAGGTAGCGAAGTACTCTCTCATCACGACGGTATGCGACCTCCAACTTCTTGATAGTCTCAGGCGCAGCCTTGAACTCAACGAGCTCATAGAAACCCGTGCTCTTCTTCTCGATGGGGTAAGCCAGTTTCTTCAAGCCCCAGTTCTCCTGGCTGATGATTTCAGCACCAGCCTTAACAAGAACGTCTTTGAACTTGTTTACCGCTTCCTTCATCTGATCATCAGACAAAACGGGAGTTAAAATGAAAACGGTTTCGTATTGATTCATAATACGTTAAATAAATTAATTAATACTATTTCGCAAAAATGCGGTGCAAAGGTACTGCTTTTTAGCGAGACTGCCAAAGATTTGCGCTTTTTTTGTATTTTTTACACAAAAACATTTCGTCACCTCGGGAAAAATCACTTACTTTGTATTTGCAAAAGTATAAATAAGAAAAAAAGACATATAGATTATGAAGAAACAGAACGTAGGTATTACCCTGATTGTTTTAGGTGCATTGCTGCTGATTATAAGCTATTTCTCAGCAAAGTTCAACCTTGGTGTTTTGGCAAACTTAGTGGACTACAACTGGTTCCAGGTATGCTCCCTGGTACTGATCATAGCCGGTATCGTTACCCATATCGTCATCACCAAACGCTCATAAACCCTTACCTGCCACCACTTAGCCTGATGAAACTATTCCGTAGAGGTACAGGAATCATATTGTTCTTGTGCATAGGCAGTTTTGCCTATGCGCAATATGACAATAATGATATTGTTGAAGACTGGACCCTGGAGGATGTGGAGGAAGAGGCCCCCAAGCCTCAGCACAAGGAACGCCTGAACGCACTCTACCTGCAATACTCCCCCGGCAGATACTACACCGACGATGTGAAGCAGAAATTCAACGAGTTCTCAATAGGCTATGCCCGTTACATTCAGGTTCTGGAAGAGAAACCGTTCTTTGTGGAATTGGGAGCAAACCTCAAATACTCACACGCAAGGGAGAACGGACAGAACCTGGACCTGCTTACATTCAGGATCCCGGTCAATGTCCTGTACAAGTTCTACCTGTCCAAGACCAGGGACATCGCTCTGGCTCCGTATGCCGGAGTTCACCTGCGTACCATTGCTGCCGGCAAGGAGGAGAACTGGAAGAGTTTTCAGATAGGATGGCAATCAGGTCTGAGACTATATATAAATAAGGTATATATAGGCGTCTCCTATGCGAAAGAATTTCCTGACGAGAACAAGAACCCGCATGTACATGAATGCAGTGTACACGTAGGGTACTGTTTCTGAACAGAGCAATACCAAATAAGCAGGGCTGCCCGGAAGGCAGCCCTGCTTATTTTTCCTATTCCTTCATCATATTGGGAACAATCAGACGGTAGCCCTTACCGTGAACATTGTTAATCTCGATAGAGGGATCATCCTTCAGATGCTTGCGCAACTTAGTGATATACACATCCATGCTACGTGCATTGAAGTAATTGTCATCAATCCAGATAGTCTTCAGTGCCAGCTCACGCTCCAGCACATCATTGGAATGTGCGCACAACATAGTTAGCAGCTCACACTCCTTGGTAGTAAGCTTGGTCTGCTTGTCGCCGATGGAGAGAATCTGACGCTGCGTGTCAAAGGTGAACTTACCCAACTGATACTGCGTAACGGCACGTGTAGTCTTCACCTTCACACGGCGCAGGATAGCCTCCATACGATAAACCAGCTCGTCCATCGAGAAAGGCTTTGTCAGGTAGTCATCCGCACCGAGCTTGAAGCCCTCCAGGATATCATCCTTAAGATTCTTGGCAGTAAGGAAGATGATAGGCACCTCGGCATTCACCATACGAATCTCACGCGCCAGGGTAAAGCCGTCCATCTTAGGCATCATAACATCCAGCAGACACATATCGAACTTGGTTCTCATGAAAGCCTTGTAACCGGCCTCGCCATCCAGGTAAAGCTCGGCATCATAGCCCTTTGCCTGCAAATACTCACGAACCAGCATGCCCAGACTCTCCTCGTCCTCGCATAGCAGAATGTGCAATTTGTTTTCCATAACTTAATCTTTTACTATTGGTAATGTAATTATAAATTTTGTTCCTTGTCCGATCTCACTGGTAACCTTGATAGTACCGTGGTGAAGGTCAATCATCTTCTTCACATAAGTAAGGCCGAGGCCGAACCCCTTCACGTTATGCTTATTGCCAGTATGTACCCGATAGAACTTCTCGAAAATCCGCTTCAAATCCACCTTCTGGATACCGATACCATTATCCTTGATACTGATACACAGATAATCCTCGCCCTGATTCCACGTAGCCACCTCCAGACGCAGCGGCTCATCCTCACGCCTGTATTTGAAGGCATTGTCCAGCAGGTTGAAAATCACATTGGTAAAGTGCATCTCATCAGCATTCACAAAGGGATTATAAGCCTCCAGGCGCGTCTCCAGGGCACCGCCACTCTGCGTCACCTTCAGCGAGAAAGTCTGGATAACATTGTCAATCAGCTCATTGGCATCCAGTTCCTGCAGTTTCAGCGCAATGTTATTCCTGTCAAAGAGACTCATCTGCAGCACCTTCTCAACCTGGAAGCGGAGACGCCGCGTCTCATTATTGATCACCTCGCCCAAACGCTCGTAAGTACCGGCATCCTTGTTGACACTTTTATCAGACAGCATCTGCGCGGCTATTGAAATGGTAGAGATAGGAGTCTTGAACTCATGCGTCATGTTATGCACAAAATCGTTCTTCATCTCACTGATTTTCTTCTGTCTGACTATCAGGTAAACCGTCACCATGAACGTGACAAACAGAATGAAAGTAAATATCATGGCAGGCATCACATAACTGGCAATGCCCCGAATGTAACTGTTACGTTCCGGGAAATGCACCCGAACGGAACCCATCTGCCCCGTAGGATCGTAACGGAACAGCGACTGGATATAGGGGCAGGCATCCTCATCATCGTCAGGCTCCTGATAATCAACACAGCGGAAGACCTCCCTGCCGTCAGCCGTATATACAATGTAATGGAAATCCAGATTGATGCCGTTACGCGACAAGGCACCCCGCAGACAGTTATCCAGTTCCGCCTGGTTAATCCTGTCCTGGAAGCGGACATCGCTGGTAGAGCGCATCACCGCGAAGATTACCTCATCCAGCACCCCCCGTTCATACATATAGGCTGCCTCCACCTGTTTCTGGAACTGCCTTATCTGTACCGGCCGGTTAGGGCGCGGCAGCGTCAGGGCATTCCCCCCGTACCTGGCTACGATAGTATCAAAAGCCAAGGCAGAGGAAGCACTCTGCTTCGTCTGCACGCCGGCATCCATCATTCTCTCCTTCTCATGCTCATTCATCACAGACTGCAGATAACGGAAAGTCTCAGCCCGCTCCAGGTCACGCGAAGCCTGATCCAGGCTGCGAAGCACATTCTCGTCGAACTGCTCCTCGCGCATCCTGACCATAGCCGTGGCATACTTACCCTGAAGGTAAAGCAAGACCAGGAAGGAGATTCCTATCAGCAGACAGATGGTTAAAATATACGACCTTTTCATGATGGCAAAGGTAAACTCTTTTATTAAAGAAACCAAAAAAAGCCGGCACAAAACGTACCGGCTTTTTGGATATTTAACAAAATCAATCCTTACAGGTTACTAAATCAGCAACTATCAGGACTCCGTCTGTGTTGCCTGATAAGCCGCGATAAGCTTATTCTGGACATCACCGGGAACCAGCTCATAAGAAGCGAACTTGGTTATGAAGCTGGCCCTTCCACCGGTAAGGCTGCTAAGGGCTGTACTATAGTTAGACATCTCCTTCTGGGGAGCCTTAGCCGTAATCTTCTCATAACCGTTCTCACTGGTCATACCGGTAATCATGGCACGGCGGCCCTGAAGGTCGCTCATCACATCACCCATCTTGTCACTGGGAACGAAGACCTCCACGTCATTGATAGGCTCCAGAATCTTAGGACCGGCATCCTTGAAAGCCAAGGCAAAAGCCTGACGGCCGGCTAGCATGAACGAAAGTTCGTTGCTGTCCACCGGATGCATTTTACCGTCATATACAATCACACGCACATCACGGGCATAGCAACCGGTCAGAGGCCCCTGCTCCATACGCTGCATCACACCCTTCAGGATAGCAGGCATGAAACGGGCGTCAATAGCACCGCCTACGACACTGTTCACGAATACCAGCTTACCGCCCCACTCCAAGTCGATTGTCTCGGTACTCTTGGCATTGATACGGTATTCCTGACCGCCTCATAGTAAGGCTCCACAATCAGATGAACCTCACCGAACTGGCCCGCACCGCCCGACTGTTTCTTATGACGGTAATCGGCACGCGCAGCCTTGGTAATCGTCTCACGATAAGGAATCTTCGGCTCATCATACACAATCTGGATCTTCTCATTGTTCTCCATACGCCACTTCAGCGTACGCAGATGGAACTCACCCTGGCCGTGAACCAGAATCTGACGCAACTCCTTACTCTGCTCAATCTGCCATGTAGGATCCTCCTCACGCATCTTCTGCAGCGCATTCATCATCTTCTCCGTCTCACTCTCATTGACAGCACGGATGGCACGGCTGTACTTCGAGTTAGGATACTTAATGAAGTTAAAGCGGTTCTCGCAGTCCTTACCGTTCAGGGTATTACCCGTCTTCACATCCTTCAGCTTAACGGTACAGCCGATATCACCGGCCACCAGTTCCTCCACCTTGATACGGTTGGCACCCGCACAGACAAAGAGCTGAGCCATACGCTCCTTACTGCCGCGGTCAGCATTGGTAAGGTCATCACCCTCCCGTACAGTACCGCTCATCACCTTGAAGTACTGAACCTCACCGATATGGGGCTCAACAGCAGTCTTGAAGAAGAACAGGCTGGTAGGAGCCGAAGCGTCCGGAGCCACCTCCTCGCCACGGGTATTGAAGACCTTAGGCATCTCATCCACAAACGGAACCACATTGCCCAGGAACTCCATCAGGCGGCGCACACCCATATCCTTTACAGCATCCACGCAGAACACCGGGAACATACCGCGCGAAGCCAGACCCTTGCGGATACCCTCACGCATCTCATCCTCAGTAAGCGTCTCGCTCTCGAAGAACTTCTCCATCAGCGCCTCATCATGCTCAGCGGCAGCCTCCACCAGCGCCTTGTGCATCTCCAGCGCCTTATCCATCTGGTCGGCTGGAACATCCTCGATAGTAGGAGCGCCACCGTCAGGCCCCCAAGAGTACTTCTTCATCAGCAGCACATCAATAAGGGCGTTAAAGCCAGGACCGGTAGCCAGAGGATACTGCACAGGCACCACCTTGGGACCGTATATCGTCTTCAGCTGCTCCAGCAGCACGTCAAAGTCACAATTCTCGTCATCCAGCTGGTTAACAAGGAAAATCACAGGCTTGTTCAGCTTCTCCGTATAACGGAAATGGTTCTGGGTTCCCACCTCCACACCGGCACCGCCCTTCAGCAGGATAACGGTAGTATCCGTCACATTCAGCGCCGTGATAGCAGAACCCACAAAGTCATCACTGCCCGGGCAGTCAATGATATTCAGTTTCTTTCCGTTCCACTCAGTATGAAAAACAGTAGAGAAAACAGAGTAACCGTACTCCTGCTCTACCGGGAAATAATCACTTACAGTATTCTTCTGGGTAATACGACCTCTTCTCTTGATAATCCCTGCCTCGTACAGCAAGGCCTCAGTAAGGGTTGTCTTACCCGCACCGTCATTGCCCATCAGGGCAATGTTCTTAATCTCATTTGTTTTGTAAACTTTCATATTACCAGTTATTAATGCTATTAGTTTTAGTTCTGTTTTCGGTTTTCAGGGGTTAAATTTAGCAATATTATCCGAACTGGCAATAAGAAACTAATATGTTACAAAACATATTTTTAAAGGAAGTAACAACCGCTAACCACTAACCGCTAACCACCAATCAACGCATCAGGTCACTGATGATGCTGTTGGAAATAAAGATACCCTTCCTTGAAAGACGCAGAACAAGACCTTCCCGCAGTAAATCGCCTCTAAGGATATGAGGTTCCGCCATCTTCATGCAATAGCTTTTCTGCTCAGGCGTAAGAAGGCCGAGGTGAAGACCCGAGGCCGTGCGCAGGCGTGTCATCACCAGTTCATCGTATTGCTCCTCTGGCGTAAGAACCTCTTTCTGATGCGGCACATCAGCAGTTGAACATACATAATCTTTTAGCGAAGTGTCATTGGACCTTCGCACGCTTCCACCATCATAAGAGTGAGCGCCCGGTCCCAGCCCTAAATAGGGAGAGCCGTCCCAATAGCTGCTATTATGTTTGGAATACATCCCAGGTCTGGCAAAGTTGGAGATCTCGTAATGTTCCATCCCCGCAGCAGCCGTCTCATCCATCAGGTACTCATACATCTGCCAGGAAAGCTCATCCGGCGCCTCGGACACCTTACCCTCCTGAAGCATTCTGTCCAGAACCGTCCCCTCCTCATAAGATAAGGCATAGGCACTCAGATGAGGCACCTCCAGCGAAAGAATCCGCCGCACGTCACCCATCCAGTCCTGAAGAGACTGTCCCGGCAAACCATATATCAGATCCAGGCTGATATTCGTATAGCCCGCCTCCCGGCACAGACGCACAGCCTCAAGGGCCTGCTGTGAAGTGTGGCGCCGGTTCAGCAGCCGCAGCAAAGCATCCGAGAAAGTCTGCACCCCCATACTGATACGGTTCACAGGAGTCTGCCCCAACGCCTCAATCCACGCCGGAGTAACATCATCCGGATTAGCCTCAATAGTAACCTCAGCGTCCGGCGCAAGGGTAAAATTATCCAGTAACGCCTTGAACAGCTCCTGCAGCATCGGCGCAGGCAACTGGCTGGGAGTCCCTCCGCCTATATATAAAGAAGGTACGCGTGAAGTATCAATTTCTCCACGCCGCAACTGCATCTCACGCTTAAGGGCATCCAGATATGAACGCTTCCATTCCACTCCGTACGTAGTGGAATAGAAGTCGCAATAGACACAACGACTCTGGCAGAAAGGAACGTGAATGTATATTCCTCCCCGCTTAGTCACGACATTCCTGATAGAGGATTTCGTAGAAACAGGGATAGACGTTAGAGGCCGCATTGCTCTGCCCGGCGGTATGAGGCACAATCAGCCTCACCTTGGCAATCTCACCCTCCTCGGACTTCTGACGTCCGATACGGATATAGGGGAACGGAGCCAGCCAGCCGTCCAGCACCTTCTCCTCACCATAAGTCTGATACATGGCACCAGGCAGATTGTCCGTTATAAACCTGCCCGAGAAAGTACCCGAGGAATTGGTTACGGCCATAATATCCGGGGTAGTATGCCAGTAGCTCACATCATTGCGCAGCTGCAAGCTGTCGCCCAGGATATTGAACTCAATGAAACGGCAGGCAATCTGGCGGGTCTGACCCTTCTTGATCCGCTCGCCCACACCCTCTCTTATAATCTGCATGTAAATGCCGGAACCGGAAAAGAGCACATACTCATTCTCCTCCAGATTTGTAGTGGAATCCTGTGCCGCAAACTGCTCCTCAGTAATCACCTTGATAACACCTACGTTACAAACCGTATCACCTGAGGGGCCCACGATTGTCACGTCACGCTTCAGAAAAGCATTAATGGCATTACGCTCCTTGTCCTTCTGCTCGGCATAAGTCTGGTCATCAGAACAGGACACAAGCCCCGCAACGGCTACCGTCAGAATCAGTATAGTATAAAAGACCTTTTTCATAAACAATTCCATTTTGCCTGCAAAGGTATAAAAAACGTTCCAATATCCTATGTCTCAATACACGCAAAATACTTTCACATAATCTATTTTAACAAATGAGCATAGGATTTTATCGCCTCATGCACCTTCCGGACAGCCTCATCCATACCGCAGTGAAGCCGCCCGCCGCTGGCATTCTTATGTCCGCCCCCGTTAAAGAACCGGGCCGCCATCTCATTACACGGAAAATCATCCACGCTGCGCAGACTCACCTTCACCACACCCTCATGCTCCGTATCCTCGCTCAGGAATACGCTCAGCCTCATCCCGGATATCTGCAAAGGCATATTCGCAATACCCTCCGTATCCCCGTTCTTAATGCCGAACAGCTTACGCTCCTTATTCGTCAGCGTGATGATACTGGCATTCATCTCCGGAACCGTCTCCATCTTCACATACAGCAGATAGCCGGTTAGGCGCATGCGTGCCACCGAGCACGTCCAATATACATTACGGTAAATCCGGTCCTTGTCAATGCCACGGTTCAGCAAGTGCGATATACACTCATACACCACCGCCCTGTTGGAATTGTAGGTAAAGGCACCCGTATCGCACATCATCGCGGCATACAGGCACGTAGCCTCCTCGGCAGTAATGACTTCCAGCTCGCCCAACTGATGCAGCAGATGGCATATCACCTCGGCCGTAGCACACATTTCAGGATGGGAAATCACCAGCTGACAGAAATCAGCAGGATTCAGGTGGTGGTCTATCAAAATCTTCGGAGCAGGATTGGCCATTACGCACCCCTCCAGTTCCATCAGGCGCGCGGAATCGTTCAGGTCGGCAATGACAAACAGGTCAGCCTCCTCCACTATAGCCTTCACCTCCTCCTCATGCTTCATATATACCATCACCTCTCCGGCTCCAGGCATCCAGTGCAGGAAATCCGGAAAGAAATTCGGCACCACCACCGTAACCTGCTTCCCCTTACGGGTCAGCCAATGCTTCAATGCCAGCGTAGAGCCGATGGCATCACCGTCCGGAGACACATGGGCACAAATCACCACCTTGCTGGCATTATCTGTCAACTCCAAGAACGTCCTCTGTTCTTCTTCCGTCAGTATCTTTTCCATATTGCTGTGCAAAATTACGAATAAGTGAGGGATAAACGAAAGAAAAACGGACTTTTCTTTCGTTGTGAGTTAGTGGTTAGCGGTTAGAAGCCCAGCCATGGCTGGAACGTCAACGATAACGTCAACGACAACATTTTAACCTTTTAACCTATTCAACCCTTAAACTATTAAGCTATTAAACTATCACCTGTCAACTGTCAACTAATAACAAAACTTCTTCCCGCCCCCTATCAGAATGCCACGGGAATGTCTTGTAGCCGGCAAGCCGGATGGGGTATAGAAGATGTCACCAGGTTGCGTACTGAACGGCAGAACCAAAGCATCCTCGTCATCCCGCTGCAGGACAAGCGTGCCCGCAGGTAAATCAGCACGTACATTGAACACATCCTCTTCAGTCTGCAGATTCCATGTATTCCTGACAACCGGACCGGCCTCGAAGGAAGAGGGCGTCCCTACTTCCAGAAACTCACCGTCCGTAGCCGGAGCATAGCTGATATTGTCCTGTGTTGTGGCCGTCTCAGGCTCTATCACAATCATCGTCCAGAACTGCAGCGAAGGCAGTGTCAGCGTGACCGTACCGCTGGAGGCATAATAACTGTAATCCGTCACCTCCTGCATCGCACCGCCGCAATAGTCAGGCGAGGCCACCCATACGCGCCGCACCTTTCCCATGCCCGTCAAGCCCGTCAGCCGCAGGGACAGGTTCTCAAACCGTTTCGGCCAGGGACGTTCAGCCAGGTTGTCATGCCAGCACAGCATATAGTCATCATCCACGTCAGCCGCCCCCTCCTCATGCGTAAAGTTAAGCAGATGCACCACCTGCCGCCCGTTCACCTCACGGGCCACCAGCGTCACCTGGCCCGCCACAGGCTCCCAGCCATTAACGGTCAAAATCATAATACCGCGTCATCCAGTCCTCTATCTGGCTATGCCACTTCATCCCGCTGTAAGGGAAGTACTCGCGGCAAAGCATATGGTCGCCGCCCAGTTCCAGATGCGAGCCTCCCAGGGCAAACATCACCGCATCCGCCATCACAACGCCCGGCGTATTGAAATTCCGGTTATCACTGGCATAGTTCATATAGGCAGCCAGCACAGAACGCAGCACAGGATTGCAGCTCAGGTTCCCGTCAATCACCTTCTTGATGTTCGAGAAGCGGCCCTCGCCGCCCGTCAGACTACTGCCCGCCTGATTTCCCCACACCTCAGAGTACAGCAGATCCACCTTGCCCGTACCGGCAATCTGATCCACACCCCACTGTGACACCGCATTCATCACAAGGCGCTTGTCAGGGTGGCGGTTCTTCATATAACTGACAAAGGACGCATAGCCGTCAGGCAGACTCACACTGGCCCCGTTATAGTCATACACATTGCCACGCGCTCCCAGCTGGTCTATCTGGTAGCCGTCAAAGTCCAGGAAGGAATATACCTCGTCATTCCGCTCCGCCAGGTAAGAGAGCCACCCCTCGTTGGCAGGGTTCAGCAGATAAATGTCACTCTTCCACGTATCCGGCAGCTCATGACTGTCCATCGTATTATGGTTCCGGTCCTTATAAATAAACCATTCGGGCTTAACACCCCGCTCTTCCCAACCGTCCAGTGCCCCGAAGCACAGATTGTAGAAGATACTCTTCATTCCCCGCTCATGCTGCGCCTTGATATAGTTCCTGATAGCAGAGGTATAGATGGTACGGTTAGCCACATCCTTATAGGTAGTCCACAGCCCCTTCTCACGCGTACCGCCCAGCGGCCAGTCATGGCTGTAGTGCCAGTCCTGAAACTGCACCCCGTTGATATGGCAGCGGTTCAGCCACTTCATCTCCGTCCTGGCCTTGCTCTGCGTCTTGTCACTCCCATAGGTTGCCACAAATCCGTAACGCGGAAAGCGCGTCCAGTCCGAACTCACGTCAATGCCTATCGTAGCGCAGATATGCTCCCCCTCCTCATCACTCCGGTACACCTCGGCCATATATCCGCGGAAATCACCGGCAGGCGGCACCCACGTCCACGCCTTCCCCGGCAGCAGCGTATCGGCAACCACATCACCCAGATAACGGTAGCGCACACGCATACCGTCCGTAGCCGTAGTAGAGAAGGTAAAACGCACCGTATCACCAGGGGCATAGCTGCACCTGTCCGTCTCAATGCTGTAACGCAACTTAGGCAACTTTACCGATGCCCCCGAAGCCGGCACCGGCAAAACCGTCCGTACAGGAAACGCCTTCCGGTAAGGCCTGCTGTGCAATGCCAGGGTACCCGAGGCCAGCCTCAGCACCCCGCTGTAAGTACCCGCATCCACAGCATCCTCATGCAACGCATAATCATTCCCCTCTGACAGCTCCGTACTCACAGCCGTTCCCACCGGATACAGGCAAGGCGGGTACCGGCGCTGTGCCGGCAGTTCGCCATCACGCCCTGCCACCCGAATCTGCTTCGCCTTCACATCCACCGTCACCTGGCATAGCCCCACGTTATCCACCCGGTACTTATAGTCACCGCTGGTATGCAGCGCCACCTTCTGTGTTCCCATGCCCAGCAACGCACCGGCTGCCGACGGCCCCCAGTGGCTGCCCCATCCCGTAGCATCCGTCATAAACTTCAGCTCACCGCCATGATACAGGTAACCCTGCCAAGTATATACCCCCTCCGTCTGCTCCGTCATCTCCTGACGGTTCCAGCCGGAACTGATGGCAGAGCCCACAATGTAGAGCGAAGCCCGCACCTGCAGGCTACACACCAAGGCCAGGAATAAAACAAGCAGTGCATGCTTTAGGGGCAAGGAGCAAGGGGCAAGGAGCAAGGACCTGCCATTGGCAGGAACGGGAACGATAACGTTAACGATAACACTTATATTCATAATTGACAGACATTTTCCGCAAGATTCCCGCAGATATGCAGATTATTACTTGTTGATTCCGTTATAGAGCACCAGCCCCCTTTTTGTCAGCAGATACTTTTGGCGGGGATGATTGGGTTTGTCAGGATATTTCATACGCACAAACTGCTCCTTCAATGCAGGATTAAGATATACCTTCATGAAACTTTCCCTATCTTTTAGCCCCAATACTTTTAAAGTATCTTTTATCGTCACCTCATCGCGCCCGACAACTTCAACTAATCTCTTTACATACTCATTGTTTGTACTGAACTTGTCGGGTAACTTGTCGGGTAACTTGTCGGGTGCTTGTTCGCTGTCAGGCATCTTCCATTCCTCTGGAGCATCAATCAGCATATAGCGGTTCTTCAGTACATTGTTCTCCCCTAACAACAGATTACGGAAGAAGCGTACTAAGAATATCGGTTCATAACCAATGCCTTTCTCCAAATTGCGGTAATTGGCTCGTACCAATGCATTGCGGAAGTACCAAGAGTGGCGTTCAAACATATCGTTGTTTACACTGAATCCTTGTGAGCGTAAATACTTGATGGTGAAAATGGCAGTGGTACGTGTATTTCCTTCGCTAAATGGATGTATCTGCCATAAACCTGATATGAATTTTGCCAGATGCTCCACCATCTGGTCTTTATTCAATCCTGTATAGTCAAACTGATGTTCCTGGCTTAAGTCATACTCTATGGCCATACGCAGATCCTGCCAGCGTCCATATAGTACGGAATCGCCTCGCAGCACCCACTCTTTCTTAGAAATGTCATAGTCACGGAATTGTCCGGCATGTTTGAATACCCCCTCAAAAATGGCACGATGAATAGCCGCAAGCCCGGCAACGCTATAGGTAAAAGCGTCGGTCTGAAGAAGCTTCGATATGTTACTCGAAACCCGGTCTGCCTCTTCCTGGTCTGCGTCGTCATCATCGTGAGCAGTTTTCTTGATGTAGTATTCCTTCACCAATTCACGTGCTTCATCGATAGTGATTTCGCCCTCAATATTCCTACGGGCGGTATCCTGCAAGTATTCCGAGGTTTTCAACCCATCCACAGCCTGCAATCCTATCGCCACACGCCAAGCCTCAGCCCTCTCTTTCTTCTGGGGCTCACCTTGACGTATATACTCGACATTTTCCGCAAGATTCTCACAGAATCGCTCAGAAATAATTCAGTCAACTGTCAACTGTGACCTTCGGTCGAATTAGGGGCAAGGAGCAAGGGGCAAGGAGCAAGGGGCAAGGGGCAAGAGGATTCCTCTACCCAACCCTCTCCAAAGGAAAGTTGACAGTTTAAATCTATTATCTTTCATCTATCATCACTCTGCAAAGTTATATTTTTTCGGCACAACAGAAAAGTTTTTGCGCTGAAAAAACAACTTATCTATGCTCCGCAAGCGCGCTTGCGGAGCTTGCATTTAACCGTTTTGCAGCCTCCGGAGTCTGCACGTGCTATGCCCGGGAGTGTGCAAGTGTAGGCTCGGGGAGTCTGCAAATGCAGGCTCGCCTGCCTGTCATCGTAAGACGGTGCAAAAAAAAACGCCCCAACCCTACTTGAGGGAGGGGAAGGTGGCTCCAAACTATCGGAATTAAACATGCGTAAGCAGGTCACGGCTGAAGAGAGAAGCCAGGAACGTCTATGCTCTAGGGGCCGGGCATGTGTCACTTGCCACTAAAAAAGGAAGCACAGCCTCTGTGACTTTACAATAATTGTCTCTTTTTTCTTTGAGAAATTTGGCTGATAAAAGAATTTGTCGTAGCTTTGCAACACGAGAACCCGCCAAGCCTCTTCACAATGCTTAAATCGGCGGGTCGTTTTTTTTTATTATATTTCCTGAATATCATTTCACCCGGCAATGACATGAAAGCTAAACTTGACACTTTGCTTGCCGAATATCCAAACATAGATACTGCCGCCATGGGCTTTCCCCGTGGTTGGGAGAATGAACCACTTTGGCAATAAGAGCCAAAAAGAATTCAGGCTTAATTCAGGGAGTTTGAAGCCTGAATTCTCCCAGTTTGCAGGCTTCAAACTATTGGAATTAAACATGCGTGAGCCGGGCACGGCTGAAGAGAGAAGTCAGGAATGTCTATGCTCCAGGGGCCGGGCACGGCTCGAAGAGAGAAGTCAAAAACGTCCTGGCTCAGGGGCCGGATAAGGCGCTCGAAGAGAGAAGTCAAAAACGTCCTGGCTCAGGGGCCGGATAAGGCAGTTTATGAATCACGAAATAAACTCGCTGTCACTCAGACAATATTCCGTTCTACGATTCACAAACTGCCATATCCTCTAAAGACCCCTTCGTGCGGAATGTTTTTGGCTTTCTCTCTTCGAGCCTCATCAATCAAATATGATGGGTTACTCTTATGTTACCCTTATTTCAGACTATTTATAACATCTAACATGGTATCGTAATCTGTAATCTCATGATACCGCACATTGCTTGTTGAGATATTATTAAACAGCTTCTTGGCACAATTAATCTTGGCCAGTTCTGCACCCTTCAAATCCATAGACAGCATACTGCCCTTTGTCTCTGCCACAAAGAAAATATGCTTCACCCCCATATTATCATTAAAAGCAATTGCCCAGTCAGGAGCATAATCACCTACGGGAGTAGGAATCTTCAGGGTACGGGGCAGTTTGGCATACACGCACACCTCATCAGCCATGTCAAGCGCCTCAGCAAACCTGCGTTCACCCTTACTGTCGGTAATCACGTAGTCCATAATATGCTTCTTTGCCTCGTAAGCCCTCTCAATAGGTTGCCGTGTATTGCCGTTGGTAAAGATAGTTGAGTCATACCTTTGCTCAATACGATTGTAGGAAATCTTATCAACAATCATTGCAGCCTTCTGATTCTTAATCAGCCTGACCACATTACGGATGAACTCCTCAGGATTATTCTTGAATTTATACAGCTGATTCAGCGTTATACCTTTTAATATACGTACCACCGTTTTACGGGTAAGCGTAGCCCCCTTGGCAATCTCCCCCACCAAATCGTATGGCACATCACTGGTTGAAACATCCTTCATCGTCTGAGTACGGGTACTCTGCTTACCAGTAAAATCCAAATCATCCGTACCCTGCTCACCCGTTGTTACAACATACTTCAGCTCCGTAACCCGCAAGTCATTGTTAATAGACGCGATAGCCTTCTTAATCAGCTCCTCACTATCGTAATGAACAGTATAAACATACCGATGGTTAATCTCCTCCCAAAGGCGTTTGAACTCCTCCCGGCTTGCATTGTCATTAAGACGGTCATTCACAACTTCCGCTGAGCCGTTACCGTCTTCTATCATACCAGCCAATGCAGACGGGTCAAAGATACCCTGTATCAGCAACTGTACCTGCACACCGATTGGTTCCAGCTTAGCACCCAACGGAGCCAGTGTACCGTTACGGAGTGCCTCGTGATAAGCCTGCTGGATATTACCCTTGTCATCCACATAGTCATTCATAGCCAGATATCCCACAATCATAGCAGCCTCCTGAGCAGAAATAACATGTTCCTCCTCACCTACCATGAACCTCTTACCGCAGAAGTAATCCGTTGTAGCCTGAGTAGGACGTTCGCGTAGCGCATCCTTAGTCTCCTTCTGTAAAGCATCAACAAATGAGCTGTAACTCTCGTTGGCAATCACAGTAAGCGCATTTATATCATGAACCGCATCACCCAGGCGTTCCGCATCCATACGGTTACCCTGCTGATCCACACAGATACGCAGTCCGCGTCCCACCTCCTGACGCTTGGCCGTAGCACTGTTGGCGTGCCTAAGTGTACATATCTGGAACACATTAGGATTGTCCCAGCCCTCACGCAGGGCAGAATGTGAGAAGATAAATCGTGTAGGCTCATCAAAGCTCAACAGCCGCTCCTTGTCTTTCAAAATCAGGTCGTAGGCAGAGATGTCGTCCGATATGTCGCTGCCACGCTTCACATCACTATTGACAGCGTTTCCCGTTTTCTTATCAATTGAGAAATATCCATTATGCACCTCAGGGGCAGAGAACCGTTTCAGATAACGCTGGTAATCATCCTCAAAGAGCGAAAGATTCTCATTAAGAAAATAATTATACTCCTCCTCAAAAGCCTCTGCAAGCCATCCTTTCTGACTACTCCCCTCGCCATTTGGAGAGGGGCCGGGGGTGAGGCTCCTATAGTTCTTCACCTCATCAATGAAGAAGAGAGACAGCGTCTTGATTCCCTGCTTATAGAGGGTGGCCTCCTTCTGGAAGTGCGACCTGATAGTCTCGCGTATCTGAATCCGCTGCAACTGCTTTTCCGAAACATCACCCATCACCTCACCCTTCTTCAGGGAATCCCCGTTCATAAAATAAACCGTATTGGTATGCGGGTTAATGTCCGTAATAACATATCCCTTATAGGCCGGTAATTCCGATTTGTCATAGAGCGAATCATTCTGGCCGAACTTACACATCTGCCTGCGAGTGCTGGCTGCACCCTTCACTTCTATTTCCAACCTCACCTCAGGGGCCTTGTTCTTAGACAACACAATACTGTCAAAATAGATATAGCTCTGACTGCCTAACAGATTCTGAAGCGTAATACCCTTCACCTGAATCTTCTTCACCAACCGCTGGCGATAGGCATCAAAGGCATCCAACGCATATACGCAGTTATGCGATGTCTTGTGCGTAGCCGAGTAATTCAGCACAAACAGCGGCTTAAAGTTCTTCAAGGCCTTCTGCGTGGCAGCACCCTCCATCTTCTGCGGCTCGTCCATAATGATGATAGGACGGTTGGCAGCAATCACATCTATAGGGCGTCGGCTCTGAAAGTCATCGCGCTTAGTGTACATAATCAGGCTGACCTTATTCTTAGCCTCCTCCTTAAAGTCACGCGCAAAAGCCTGCGTATTGATAATCATCACATTGATGCTGGCATCACTGCTGAACGAGTCAATCTGTGTCAGGTTAGAACTGTTATAGATAAAGTAACGGGCCTTCTTGCCGTAATGCTCCATGAAGTGCTCCTCCAGCATCTTAAAACTCTTATACACACCCTCACGGATAGCAATGCTGGGCACCACCACAATAAACTTACTCCAGCCATAGCGTTTGTTCATCTCAAACATCGTCTTGATGTAAACGTAAGTTTTACCCGTACCCGTTTCCATCTCTATGTCGAGTGAACACGCCCCCAGCCCGTTAGGCAGACTCAGCATCTTGGATTGCGGAATGTTACCGCCAGCCTGTTGCTGCTGAATGTTCGCCAACAACTGAGGCCCCGACAATTCCACATCGCTATTGCGATAGCCCATAAACACATCATCCAACTGGGAGTTGCTTTTCAGTTTACCCAGGTCACGAAGATATGTCGCATTCTTCCTCGACGGCTGCCCCGCAAACACATTTACCGTAGCATCAACGGCATCCGTCTGGTATTGTTGTATCTTAAACTTAAATTTCATCAGAGAATGCTCCTTTCTGTATCTTTACTATACTCCTCCCAAATCTGCTCAAAGTTATCTGCCACATTATCAGCAGCCAGACTGCTGTCACGCATCACAAAGTAGTATGGGTGTTGCTTGGCAATCTCCGTGATGGTAGTCTCATTCACAGCCTCGTCAAAGCAAGCCATCAGATAACCATCGCTCACATTCCAAACCGTCTTGCCTGCAATCTGCATCTTCTCTATTTTGGCGGAAAGTTCAATTCCCTTCTCCATCATTACTTGGAACAGTAAATCCTCGTCTGAACGGCCAGGCTTAATATTATCCTCAAACAGGTCTCTTTCATTAAAGTCGGCAGGGGTGTAATAAACATCTTGCATGTTCGACGAGTCAAGTTTCAGCACACGGAAGCCTGTATCAAGGTCTTGTGTGGTCAGCGGACTTTCCTCCTTTATCTTTTTTCCAGCACGACGTATGCGCTCCTTGCCGATTTCACAGATATTCTTGTAACCAGCCTTATATGCTTCACTCTTCTCGTCTGTTGCTTCAGGCAGTTGCACCATGATGAACTTACGCTTGCCGCCATCTTCTGCATTGAGTTGCATGACCGCATGGGCTGTTGTGGAGGATCCAGAGAAGAAGTCGAGGATGAGAGAATCTTTATTAGCTCCAATCCTAATTATTTGATTAAGAAGTCTTGTAGGCTTTGGAGAATCAAATGGAGGCTTTCCAAATAATTCTTTTATTTCTTTTCTAGCTTCATCATTGTGTCCACAATCTTCATAGCTCCAATAAGTAGTCGGAACGACTCCGTTTTGAACCTCATTTAGATATCGTTTTAACTGTGGAGCCCCCTTTCCATCTTGTCCAAAAAACACTCGTGCATCTTCTATCCATTTTGCTACAGTCTCCTTATTTGTCATCCAGCATCGTCCACTCGGTGGATTGTAAGAGACTCCTGTATTAGGGTTTACAATAGGATAGTCATAATTAGCAGAATAAGTTCTAACAGATAAATTGTCTGAACGCCAGCGTCCTTTTCCATCTTTACTATCATATTTATATAAGTGGTTTTGTTTCTCTGTTCTTGGCAACAAGTTCCTTACAAAATTATTGCTCTTGGAATAAACCATAACATAATCTATTACATTAGAAAACTTTTTTGCATCATTGGCAGATGCATAATTTCGATGCCAACTTACACAACCAACAAAATTAAACGTACCAAATACCTCGTCACATAATTTCCTTAAATTATAATCTTCATTATCATCAATGCTAATAAATATCACTCCATCCTCACTCAACAAATCTTTAGCCACTTTCAAACGTGGATAAATCATGTTAAGCCAATCAGTATGAAAGCGTCCATTGCTTTCAGTATTGGCTACAAGGCGATTTCCTTCCTCATCTATCTGGCCACTATTGTGAACATATTCGTCTGCTGACTGAGAGAAGTCATCATTATACACAAAGTCATTACCTGTGTTGTAAGGTGGATCGATATAAATCATCTTCACCTTGCCAAGATAGTTCTCACGAAGCAATTTCAGCACTTGCAGGTTGTCACCCTCAATATAAAGGTTCTGGGTGTTGTCGAAATCAACACTCTCTGACCTGCAAGGGCGAAGGGTGTCTGTCGTTGGAGCATTGGCAAGACGGATAGCATTGCGTTTGTCAGGCCAAGTAAACTGATAACGTTCCTCAGGGCCCTCTACAATATCCTTTGACAACTCCTGTCTCAATTGGTCAAAGTCAATCGACGTTTGAGGGCGACCATTCTCATCCAATGTTTCTGTCAAGCAATTGGGAAATAATTCCCCTATCTTCTTGATATTCTCATCAACCACATTCGTGGTTTGCATTTTCAGTTTATTCATATATTAACGTATTTGTATTCTGAATCGCTGTAATATATTTCAATTCTTGGTCATCAAATGGTATGTGTTTTATGACATAACGCTGACAATACAAAAACTGAAACATATCATATCTCAACAATTCCATTTCAGACGCATCTCTTACGATACATAGATTATTCTGATAATAACTTGCATCGGGGTCAATCTCTATCGTCAGAAGATAGTCTTTGGAAATAGGAAATATAAACTTATCTAGTTTTTTATCTAAAACAACTTTATTTGTATGTATCTCAAATATCTTCGGAATTACTAAGACCGGATTATCAGAAGTACAAATATTATTGGTACTGTACAACACATCCCATCTCGCAAGTCCAAACAAACAAGTTAAATTATTAATTGTACCTTCATTCCCATATCCATTATTAAAATGTGCTTGTGCATCATCGTAATAATACCTCATAACATGGGGATTTTCTTTTTCATATTCACTTACGAGTGCTTTCGCTCCATCTATATCAGAGAATAAGCCATTCTGGATATGCGAGCAGAAAGGTTTTATTATAGGATGTCTCAAATATTGAATTGCAATAAAATGAGACAAGTCCATTTTTTCTTTAATAGTGAGTGTTTTATTCTTATCTAGTTTTGAAATCGTATCCTCCAAGCAAGGTCCAAAATAATCCTCGACTTGCTTTTTCAAATAGTTAGTCTCATAATATTGTTTCCGTTCTTCTTCACTAAGGGACATACCTTCTTCTGAAAATTCAGATAATGTATAGATATCTTGTTCATAACATATATCTTTAGTTGCTGCTATACGCTGTTTAGCAGGAATTTTATCATATACATATACATGAGGATTTCGCTTCTTTCCGAAAGCGAACCCCTTTAAATAGCATTTGGGAACTGTATGTTGATTAGTGTAATGATTTCTCATGATAGCCCCTCCTTTAACCTTAACAACTGTTGATGCAACTCATACTTCTTTCTCGTTTGTATCTCAACTCGACAACGCTTTTCAAGCAACTCTATTTGTTGGAGCAACTTCTCGCGTTCTTCACGATTGATGATTTGCTGCTCGATACTTTCCTCGGATGTCGCATCAAGGTTGCCGATTGATGCAACAATATTGTTCCAAACATCATCAAGGCTTAAGCCCTTCAAAGAAATTTCCGCATCCGATGATAGCACCCATTCTGACTGTTGCAAACGAGTATGGAAAATACAGAATTGCGTTTCCTCGCCAAATTCTAATGCAAATATGATGTGCTGAGGAATAAGCTTTTGAAGCAGCAGAATATTCTTTACGTCAAAGTCCTTTCGCTTCAGTATTACCTGCAACACATAGAAGCCCTTTATTTCCTTGCCCTCGACCAGAGCCGGAACTGTAGCAGGTGATATACGGGCTGCCAACGTCATCTTGCTGATGTCCGCATCAAAACGCTCACGCTCGGCCGCTTTAAGATTGAACTTCTCAAAGACGGCTTTCTTATAAAGCGGCTTATTGATGAGTGTATTGGCTGGCAATCCGTACATAGGCTATTTTATTACCAGGAAACAGATTAACTCAAAGTTATCAAGTCCTGCATTATACTCCTCGAACAGTTCACCCACAAAGCCACCAAGGAAGCTGTCAATATCTGACTGTTCCTTAACAGATACTATTGAGTTGATGGCCTTACTGAGCAGGTCAGAATACTTACCCATACGCAGTCCGTCACGAGTCTCCTTATTAAACGCATGACAGAGTTCAACATCAGGCTTCGTGGACTGCTTGCAGATTAGGCGCATCTTATCAAGTAAGTCTTTTGGATGCAAGTGGTCAACCTGAACTTCTCCGTCATCCCGGATATAGACCATATAGAAGGGATGCAGTTGGTTCTTGTGGTCAATATTTACGCCTGCCGTACGGTTCTTCAGCACAAAGATGGTGCCGGCTGGCGTTTGCTCATTGCCCTTCACTACGGCATGTAGTCCATAGGGGGTATGCTCCACATCATGATTGGTGTTCATATAGTCGAGCAGGTCCATACGGAACTCGTTCAGCCCTAAGTCCATGATACTGACGCCTGAGTTCATTTCCTCAAGATCCACAACATCTTCTTTCAGGCGCTCTAACTGCTGGCGGCGATACTCCAAGTCATCCTTCTCCTCGGGTGACAGGATATTGTCATCACCGGTGGCAGTCATTACGGACACCTTCATGCGGGATTCTACCCTACCCTTCAGGTTGATATATTCGTCAAGGGTCATATCCGGCCAGTAGTTTACCAACTGAATCCGGGCGTTAAGAGAGCCTATGCGGTCTATACGGCCAAAACGCTGGATAATACGGACGGGATTCCAATGGATATCATAATTAATAAGGTAATCACAATCCTGCAGGTTCTGACCTTCGCTGATGCAGTCGGTGGCTATCAGTACGTCAATTTCGTCCTTCAAATGCGGATAGACAGCTGCACGTTCCTTGGAAATTGGCGAGAAGAGGGTCAGCACTTTGTTGAAGTCCAGTTTTTCCTTCAGTTTGAGGGTACTTCTGGCCTCTACGTCACCAGTCACCAGTGCTACGTTCAGTCCGTATTGTGTTTTAATCTTGTCCGCCAGGCAATCATAAAGATACAGAGCGGTATCTGAGAAAGCGGTGAAGATAAGCACCTTCTTATTATTGTCGTTTATGGGATGAGCGAACTTGTTACGTAAGTCATCCCTAAGCTGCTGTAGCTTGCTGTCATGCTCAGGCGTGATACTCTGTAGCATAATCAGGAGAAGACGGATGATTTCAAGGTCATACTTGATTTCCTCTTGCCAGGATATATAGTCCATATCCTCCAAGAGGATGCGGTTCTTCTTCTTTCCTATGGTAAAGTCCTGCTCGTCTTCATCCACATCGGCACTCTCATAATCATCTACCGAGATGCGTCTGTCTCCGTCCTGGAATCTGGCTATGGCATCCAGCGTTTCCTGCATGTAATCACGGATACGGCCCAAGGTAAGGCGGAAGGAGTTGACGCTGGATTCCAGACGCTTCAGCAACTGTATGTTCATCAGTCGCTGAATTCCCTGCTCTCGTTCCTCAATACTCAGGCGGTGACCGGATGTGCTTTCCTCCTCCTTATATTTATACAGGCGGCTGGGTTGTATAAATGCCGATGGCGCATAGATGGCCAGACGTAACTGTTGCAGTTGTTCAAATATCTCGTTGTAGTTGATGGCGGTACTTAGGTCCGTAAGATGAGGCTGACGCGAGATGGGCTTCAGGCGCTCAGGGAAGGTTCCTATATCCGTGCAGTCATAATACTGCTGAATATGCTTACGACTGCGTGCTATGGTGACGGCATCCAGCAAGCGGAAGAAGTCAAAGTCAAGCATGCGCAGCAGTCGCTCAGTGGTTCGCTCCTCTGGCGGGAAGTTCGCCCACATATTATAAGCCCCTTGGGCCTGGCGGAAGATGTCATCTATGCCCCGGTTGGTAGCCAGCAGTTTATCAAATGCCTCAGTTTCTCCTTCGTAAGCCAACTGTAATTGGTTCTTCAGGTCACCAAAGCGGTTATTGACTGGTGTGGCAGAGAGCATCAGCACTTTGGTCTTAACGCCACTCTTTATGACTTTATTCATCAGGCGCAGATAGCGGTTCTCACGCGGGTTTTCTCCGTTCTCGTCCGTTGAGACCCTGCCACCGTTGCGGAAGTTATGGCTCTCGTCAATTACCACCAGGTCATAGTTACCCCAGTTAACACGCTCCAGGTTTAGGTCGTTGCTGTATCCGTACTCTCGGTTCAGATCGGTATGATAAAGTACATCGTAGTTCAGGCGATCCTTTGCCAGGGGATTGTTTACGTAGTTCTGACGATAGGTGTTCCAGTTCTCGTACAGTTTCTTGGGGCATAGTACCAATACGGTACGGTTACGGCTCTCAAAGTATTTGATGACACTCAGGGCGGTGAATGTTTTACCAAGTCCTACGCTGTCTGCCAGAATACAGCCGTTATACTTCTCCAGTTTGTTGATAATGGCCAATGCGGCATCACGCTGGAAGTTATAGAGTTTGTTCCAGATTACGCTGTTCTTGAATCCTGTCGCTTCCTTGGGCAGCTCGTCTTCGCTGATATCCTCCAGAAACTCATTGAAGATGTTATAAAGCGCTACAAAGTACAGGAACTCAGGCGCATTCTCCTTGTAGGCATTACTGATACTGTCAATTACCTCTTCTGTTACTACCTGCAGGCGGCTGCTGTCGTTCCAGAGTTGATTGAACAAGTCAATATAGGCCTTTGAGAACGGGGCTTCTGACTTCTGAATCATGGTGTAGGCATTATTGCCTTTCTCACAACCCAGTTCAACGGTGGTAAAGCCGTTGATGGGCGAATAACTGGCTTCATCCAGATTAATGAAACCCATCATCTGCTCGTTAGTGCGGTTTGACTTGAAACATACTTTCTGCCTGATCCACTCTGCACATTCACGTGCAATGGCTTTCTGGGTCAGTTCATTACGTAGCCTTACCTCAAACTCTGAACCATAAAGCGTACGCTCACGTTCCAGGCGAGGGATGTA
>CACYMI010000075.1 GCA_902775385.1 uncultured Bacteroidales bacterium | reverse complement strand
TAGCCGTTCTTCTTCAGGTTCTCGGCATGTGAGCGGACCATGTATTCCTTGATCTTCTGCAGATAATCCTCAGAAGGACCTTCGTTGCAAACCTTCTCCACGCCATCGTAAACCACCTGCATCATACGGTCCAGTTTATCCGGTGCGGTTGGCAGCTGAATCTGGACAACGGCAATCTCCTCGGGGTATTCAGAGAGGGATGCGCTTACGGGTACGCCATAGGCACCGCCCTCGTCCTCGCGTACAGTCTCGGTATAGAGCATGGACATAGCCTGCTCCAGCATATCCACCAGAATATCGTTACGCATATTGTCCTTCAGGGGAGCGTGATATACGAAGTTAACGGTAGCGTTAGGCGTATCCTGCTCCTTCTCGAAGATGCAGGTGCGTTCCCCCTTGGTAAGGCGGCGGTCAATTACCTTGTCCTTCTCTGTCTTCTTGCTTACAGGCAGAGCGCCCAGGTACTTTTCCAGAAGAGGAATCACGGAGTCAACGTTCAGGTCGCCCACGAAGTAGAAGTCGAAGTCGGCGGCGTTGGCAAAGCGCTCCTTGTAGATTTCCAGGATACGGTCATAGGAAATCTTCCCGACATCCTCGCTACGCATACGCTTGGCACGTACGTTATTGTTATACAGGATGCTGGCAATACTGTCGCTCAGGGCCGTCTGGGGATCCAGATCCTGATTCTTCAGGATATCCTGCAGGCGGGCCATGGTGCTCTGGTAAGCATCGTCATCACGATGGGGTGCGGTGAAGCAGAGGTAGGTAAGCTGCAGCAGGGTCTCGAAATCCTTCTTCACGCAACTGCCGTTCAGGCTTTCTGTACGGTCGGCTACTGTAGGATTGACCGAAGCCTGAATGCCGGACAGCTTCTTGTTCAGCTGAGAGGCTGTGAAGGTACCCCAGCCGCCCAGACTTACCATACCGGCATTGCCGGAGCACAGGTATTCATCGTTGGAATAGAGGCTGCTGCCACCCCAGCTGACTGCCTTCATGGAAATCTGGTTGGGCGAGTAGTCAGTCTGCTTTACACGTATCTTAATGCCGTTGCTCAGCGTAATCATCTTAGAACCGAAGATATCATCCTTTATACTCTTAACCTTTGCCTTGGATTTCAGCTCGGGAACCAAAGGGTCATTGTTGATTTCCTCCTTGAAGACCTCAATCTCCTCGGCATCCACCTCGGCAAGGGTCTTCAGGATTTCCTCCTTGGTTGGATACTGCAGCCCTTCCTTCTCAGGCATAAAGAGGGCGATGGCGCGGTTCTTGTCGCTAATCAGTTCGGGGAAGGTCTGGTTTACGGCTTCCAGAGGCAGCATGGGAACCACCTGCTTCATATTCTGGTGCATCCACTCAATACCGGGAACAGGTTCGTTGTCCAGGAAATGGCGCACGTACTCGTTTACGTAACGGGTATTCTGTACCTTGTCGCGGGCCTCGAACTGTGCATCCAGCCGGGACAGGTATTCCTGCTTGTAGCGCTCGTATTCAGCCTCGGTGAAGCCTCCGCGCTTGGCACGTAGCAACTCGCGGTAAATAGCGGCTATAGCCTGCAGGTACTGGCCGTCCTTCATTACGATGCTGGCATTCACGCTCTCCTTGGACTTGGCTACCAGGTACTCGTCAAAGTCCACGCTGGCCTGCATAAAGGGGCAGTCAGGCTTCTGTGAGAGTTCGTGCAGGCGCTCGGCAAACATGCCGGATACAGCTCCCATCAGATACTTCACCATCAGGTAAGGCACCTTGTCCTTGAAATCGCGCGGAGTAGCCTCATGCTTGAACATCAGAATGGCATAGGCAACCGTCTGCTCCTTGTCTTTCTGGATGGATACCAGCGGCTCGTCATTGTCAGGGACGGGAATCGCCTCGCGCTTGGCAGCATCGGCAGCTGCAGGGGCGATGTCGGCAAACATGTCCTTGATTTTCTGCTCAATCTCGTCCGGGTTCACATCACCCACGATAACCAGGCCCTGCAAGTCAGGACGATACCAGCGGCGGTAGTAGGAACGCAAATCCTCGTAGGGGAAGTTCATAACGATGTCCATGGTACCGATGGGCATGCGGTCGGCATAGCGGCTTCCCGCGAACAGGTCCTTGAAGGCAGCCTCCTGCATACGCATCATGGCAGAACGGCGCATACGCCACTCCTCATTGATAACGCCGCGCTCCTTGTCAATCTCCTTGTCCTCCAGCAGCAGATCATGACTCCAGTCATGCAGAATCAGCAGGCAAGAGTCAATGGCACCGGCCGTCTCCACATTTACATTATTTATATTATATACTGTCTCGTCAAAGGAGGTGTAGGCGTTCAGGTTCTCGCCGAACTTCACGCCAATGCGCTCCAGATACTGTTTCAGGGCATCGCCGGGGAAGTGCGTGGTACCGTTGAAGCACATGTGTTCCAGAAAGTGTGCCAGACCGCGCTGGTTCTCCTCTTCCTGAATGGAGCCCACCTTCTGCGCAATGTAGAAGTCACAACGTTTCTCGGGCCATTCATTGTGGCGGATGTAGTAAGTAAGTCCGTTGGGTAATACGCCAACCTTAACCGCAGGGTCAAGGGGCACATTGGGCATCTGCTGGGCAGAAACACCCGTCACTGCTGCCACCAGGGCAAACAGGAAAATGTAAATTCTCATTTTCATAATATTATCAGTATAATTATGTAAGTTGTTTCTATTATGTGTGAGTTCTAAGGGCAGAATGGAGCGTTTTTACTTCATTTTCCAATATCCCCCGACAAATACCATCGGTACACCTACCTGTTCGTGCACGCTGTCGGCAAACACCAGGTCCAGATACACGTAGGCCGTAGAGTCCGCGGCATAGAGTGTGTCCGAAATGGCCTCCACACGCACCACGCCTCCTTTCCGTTCCAGCCCCTTTGCAGCCTGTGCCACCACGTTCCGCATCTGTTCCCTATAGTCTTCGGCAAAAGATTCGGCGCCGGCCATTCCCTCCACAAACTGCCGGGCATCGCCATGGGTAAACAGCGTGTAGTAATGCCGGGCAGCCTGCTGCACACTCTCGTTGGTGAATGTGTCGCCCTGGTCCTTCTGTCCGCATCCTGCGGCCATCAGCAAGAGTATGGCACAGGCAAGGCACCTTCTGCCTATAGATGTCAATCCGGTATTCATACCTTTATTTTTGTCTGATGAACACATTGATAGGGGTTCCGCAGAAGTTCCAGCGCTCACGAATCTTGTTCTCCAGGAAACGACGGTACGGGTCCTTGACATACTGAGGCAGGTTGGCATAGAATACAAACGTAGGTACATGTGTCTCGGGCACCTGCATGCAGTATTTAATTTTGATGTACTTACCCTTCATGGATGGTGGCGGATAAGCCTCAATCAGCGGCAGCATCTCCTCGTTCAGCTTGGCTGTGGACACGCGGCGTACACGGTTCTGGTACACATCCTTGGCCGTTTCCAGCACCTTGAAGATGCGTTGCTTGGTAAGCGCCGAGGCAAAGATGATAGGGACGTCTGTAAACGGAGCCATGCGGTTGCGGATGGCATCCTCCATGGTTTTCATCACCTTGGTATCCTTGTCTGGCACCAGGTCCCATTTGTTTACCACTACCACCAGATTTTTCTGGTTCTTCTGTATCAGCTGGAAGATGTTCAGGTCCTGGGCTTCGATACCCCTTGTAGCATCAATCATCAGGATGCACACATCGCTGTTCTCTATGGCACGGATCGAGCGCATCACACTATAGAACTCCAGATCTTCCGTAACCTTGCTCTTGCGACGGATACCAGCGGTATCCACCAGATAGAAGTCGAATCCGAACTTGTCATAGCGTGTATAGATGCTGTCGCGCGTGGTTCCGGCAATGTCCGTAACGATGTTGCGGTCCTCGCCAATGAAAGCGTTGATGAGTGAGCTCTTGCCTGCATTGGGGCGTCCCACAACGGCAAAACGGGGAATGTTCTCGTCAGGCAACTCATTGCTCTCCTTCGGGAACAGACTGACCACCAGGTCGAGCAGGTCTCCTGTGCCGCCACCTGTGGCAGCCGAGATACATTGGGGATCGCCCAGTCCCAGGGAATAGAACTCGGCTGACAGATAGGTCTCGTTATTGTCTGTTTTGTTGCAGACCAATACCACGGGCTTTTTGGTACGGCGCAGAATGCCGGCCACAGCCTCGTCCAGGTCTGTCACCCCGTTATGCACATCTACCAGGAAAAGGATGACATCCGCCTCGTCGGTAGCCAGTGTCACCTGTTTACGGATTTCCTCCTCGAAGATGTCATCGCTGTTTACTACCCATCCTCCGGTGTCTATCACCGAGAACTCTCTCTGCCCCCATTCGCATTTGCCATATTGGCGGTCACGCGTGGTACCAGCCTCGTCACTTACAATGGCGTGACGGGTCTGTGTAAGTCGGTTGAAAAGTGTCGACTTGCCCACGTTCGGGCGTCCTACTATAGCTACAATGTTGCTCATAATCATCTATTTGGGGGACAAAGTTACGAATAAGTGAGAGATAAACGAAAGAAAAGCCTGTTTTTCTTTCTTTATCCGAACGAAAGTAAGTTGGGCGAAGCCAAAGTTACTGCTTCACCTCTTCCACTTATGCCCGCAATCGTTGCAGACATATTTTTCTGTTTTGCAAGTTCCGAAGGGGATGAGCATTAGTGCTGTTGCCAGTATGCGAGGCAGTTGCCGGACGGTGGAGTTCTGCTGTTTTTCTACGGTCAGATTCTCGCTTCCGCACTTGGGACACCAGGGCTTAAAGGCCTTCTCCTGTTCGTTCAGGAATTTTTGGTACAGCTGTTTGGCCTGTTCCATGTCCTCTTCTTTCACCAATACGTCCACGGTTCTGTCCAGGATGCCCCTGGCCACCTTGCTGTTTGTCTCGTCATAGATGGTACTCTCTATTCCTGCCTCTTGCAGGACGGTGCGGAATCCCTCGGCCTCAATAGCGCTGTTACAAGTAATGCCTTTCATCGTTTTGCTTATTTTACTTTTTATCCGTTATGTGGGTTTTAATGTTATGAAAATAGTAAGTCGTTCTTATTCGCGAAAGTTTTTTTGCGAAACTTCAGTTGGAAAATGTGAGTCATATAATTACGAAGAGGCTGTGAGGGGAATTCACTTTACTTGAAGTCCCTGACCACGTAATATGCCTTTTTGGGCTTGTAGTCCCTGTCGAAGAGTAGGGGATAATTGTCGGCACCCAACCATGAGTCGCGGTCACTCAGGTTCCAGAAGGTCACGCAGTCCACCTTATCGGCATGTTTGCGCATAATGCTGAAAACCTCGTTGTATTTATCCTCCTGTTTCTTCTTAATCTCTTCGGTTATAGCTGCCTCCCCGTTATGGCTGAATTCCAGTTGTCCGCCCATTTCCCGGTTGGCGCGGACGTCCAGCTCCGTCATGTGGATGTGGTCCACCACCCGGGTGTATTTGCTGACGGCAGCCTCAATATCCTCGGCAGAGGGGCCGTGTATGTTGTAGTGTCCCTGCATACCTATGCCGTCTATGGGCACTCCTGCAGCCTTCATTTCCTTAACCATTTCGCAGATGCGGTCGCACTTGGTAGGGTCACACTCGTTATAGTCGTTATAGAAGAGCAGGGCATTGGGGTCTGCCTCACGTGCATATTGGAAGGCCTTGCGTATAAACTCATCGTTGCCGCAAATCTTGTAGAAGATACTCTCGCGCAGCGGCTGGTCCGGTCCGTCGGGGTTGCGGGGGCCGTCCTTGACAGCCTCGTTGAACACATCCCAGCAATACACTACATCCTTGTAACGGCTTACTACCGTATGAATATGCTCCCTCATGCGCTGGAACAGGACCTCCTTGCTCACCAGGTTGTGCTGCCCGTCATAGAACATCCAGTCACACATCTGATTGTGCCACATCAGGGTATGTCCGCGCAACTTGATACCGTTCTGCCGGCAGAATCCCGCTATGCGGTCGGCTCTATCCCAGGTCCACACACCGTCCCGGGGATGAACGGAAACGGGCTTCATGTCGTTTTCGGCAGTCATGCTGCTGAACTCCCTCTTTATCAGGTTGCTTTGGAGCGAGTCAGAGATATTGCGTTGATTAACCGAGACACCTACAAGAAAGCATTCTCTGTATGCGTCTTTCAGTCCCTTCCCTTCTTGGGCCATAGAGCTGATGAAAACGGATAAAGCACATAGTGCTGATATCAGAATCTTATACATTGTATTAGCGGTTAGCGCCTCTCCTCCTTTTTTTGGGGGGGGAGGTTTTTTTATATTGTGATACTATCTATCCTCAGTTTTATGATGCCAACGGGAACCTTCACCTCAACGATGTCGCCCACCTGCTTCTTGAGCAGCGCCTGAGCGATAGGCGACTTGATGGAAATCTTCCCCTCCGGCAGATTCGCCTCATGGGGGCTGACAATGGTATAGGTCATCTTAGTATTGTTCCCTAAGTTGGTCAGCTCCACCTTGCTCAGCAGGCCCACGCCGTCACCGCCCAGCTTCGACTTGTCAATGACACGCGCAAATTCCAATACACGTTGCTTAAAGCGGATACGGCTCAATAAGCGCCCCTGCTCGCGCTTGGCGGCATGATACTCGAAGTTCTCGCTCAGGTCACCCTTGTCCCTGGCCTCAGCAATCGCCTCCTTAACCCTTGGCAGTTCCACACGCTCCAGTTGGCGTAGTTCCTCTACGATCTTGTCGTAGCCCTCTTGTGACATATATTCCATGCCCGCAAAATTACGAATAAGTGAGAGATAAACGAAAAAAAACCCCTTTTTTCTTTCTTTATCCGAACGGTTGAGTCTGATTAGTATATGGTTTAGCATATATAAGCATTATGGTTAGCATGTATAACCATTATACTATCAGGATTAAAACTATATATAGTATTCTTTATTTACTTTTACTATACATACAGATACAGATAATACAGTGAATTTTAAACATACACGCGCGCGCAGGACTTTTTTTTTCGCGAAATGCGGAGTCATGCGCGCACGTGTGTATCGGAAAACTGCTGTATTATCTGTATGTGTATGTATTTTCTCTGTCTGTTCATCTCTTATTTAAGTTTCGGAAGTTGAATCTTTTATTTCTTCTGCAAAGATAATACGGCACGGCAGGGAAAAGCAAATATTCTGATAGTTTTTTTCCGTATTCCGTATAATTCCGCAGAAAAACCACCCCCGACCCTCCCTTGAGGGATGGAGGGGTGATGTCCTTCATCCCCCCAAACGTTTCATAGAGACAAAAAAACATCTGTTGTGGGACTATTTGTCATCATGGAAGTGACATTTTGTCTTATTGCATTCCTTTGGCACGGCTTTCGTAGTATTGATAGCAGAGAATATAAACGTAAACAAAACAATAAAGATTATGAACGTAAAACCATTAGCAGACCGCGTGCTCATAGAGCCCGCACCCGCAGAGACAAAGACAGTAGGTGGAATCATTATTAAGGAGAAACCCCTGAGGGGAACTATCGTAGCCGTAGGTAACGGAACCAAGGACGAGGAAATGGTACTTAAGGTAGGCGATCAGGTACTGTATGGCAAGTATGCCGGCACAGAACTGGAGCTGGAAGGCAAGAAGTACCTGATCATGCGTCAGAGCGACGTTGTGGCAATCTTAGGATAAAAGCCCTCCCTGCTCCCCCAAAGTAGGAGTGATTAACTCATAAAAACAGATAATAAACATCGAAAAGTGAGGGTGGAAGCAAATTCTTCATTCTTCACTCTTCATTTTTAATTCAAAAAAGTTATGGCTAAAGATATCAAATACAATATTGACGCTCGCGAGCAGATGAAGAAGGGCGTTGACAGTTTGGCAAACGCAGTAAAGGTAACCCTCGGTCCTAAGGGACGTAACGTGATTATCGAGAAGAAGTTCGGTGCTCCCCAGATCACCAAGGACGGTGTGACGGTAGCCAAGGAAGTGGAGTTGGCAGACCCCTTCCAGAATGCAGGTGCCCAGTTGGTCAAGAGTGTTGCCAGCAAGACCGGTGACGATGCAGGCGACGGAACAACAACCGCAACCGTACTGGCACAGGCCATCGTACGTGAAGGCTTGAAGAACGTAGCCGCAGGTGCCAACCCCATGGACCTGAAGCGCGGTATCGACAAGGCAACCGCAGCTGTTGTCGCCAACATCAAGGAGCAGGCCGAGCAGGTAGGCAACGACTACCAGAAGATAGAGCAGGTAGCAACCGTAAGTGCCAATAACGACCCTGAGATTGGTAAGCTGCTGGCTGACGCCATGAAGAAAGTCAGCAAGGACGGCGTTATCACCATCGAGGAGGCCAAGGGCCGTGATACTACCATCGGCGTAGTCGAGGGTATGCAGTTCGACCGCGGTTACCTCTCTCCCTACTTTGTTACCGATACTGAGAAGATGGAATGTGTAATGGAGAATCCCTACATCCTTATCTATGACAAGAAGATTAGCAACCTGAAGGACTTCCTGCCCATCCTGGAACCAGCCGTTCAGAGCGGTCGTCCTCTTCTCGTAATTGCCGAAGACGTGGATAGCGAGGCCCTGACCACATTGGTTGTGAACCGTCTGCGTACCCAGCTGAAGATCTGTGCCGTTAAGGCTCCTGGCTTTGGCGACCGTCGTAAGGCTATGCTGCAGGATATCGCCACCCTGACAGGCGGCCTGGTAATCAGCGAGGATACCGGCCTGAAGCTGGAGCAGGCTACCATCGAGATGCTGGGCTCTTGCGACAAGGTCGTAGTCAGCAAGGACAATACCACCATCGTCAACGGACATGGCGAGAGCGAGCTGATCAAGGACCGCGTAAACCAGATCAAGAACGAAATCAACAATACCACCAGCGATTATGACAAGGAGAAATTGCAGGAGCGTCTGGCTAAGCTCTCAGGCGGAGTGGCCGTACTGTATGTAGGTGCTCCCAGCGAGGTTGAGATGAAGGAGAAGAAGGACCGTGTGGACGACGCCCTCTGTGCGACCCGTGCCGCCATCGAGGAAGGTATCATCCCCGGCGGTGGTGTAGCCTACATCCGTGCCCAGAAGGTACTGGAAGGCATGACAGGTGCCAATGCGGACGAGACCACAGGTATCCAGATTGTACGCCGTGCCATCGAGGAGCCCCTTCGTCAGATTGTCAACAACGCCGGTGAGGAGGCAAGCGTAGTAGTGAACAACGTACGTAACGGGCAGGGCGACTACGGTTACAACGCCCGCGAGGACAAGTACGAGAACATGAAGGCCTCCGGAATCATCGATCCCGCCAAGGTAACACGTGTGGCCCTGGAGAACGCAGCCTCTATTGCAGGCATGTTCCTGACTACCGAGTGCGTTATCTGCGAGGCCAAGGAGGACAAGCCCGAAATGCCTATGGGCGGTGCTCCCGGCATGGGCGGCATGGGCGGCATGATGTAATCTCATTCCGTAAATAAAAACAAAGAGTCCCCGGCAATCATCAGAAACAGATTGCCGGGGACTTTTTTTGTGTTTTCTTCTTGTTTTTTTGCCTGTTTATTCGTACATTTGCGCCGACTTTGGACCAAATTTATAAACTTTAAAGCATAAAAACAGCAGATTTCAATGAAAAGTAAACTTCTACTTGCCGGCCTGCTCCTGAGCATGACAGCCATGGCCGACAATCTTTCCAAGTATGTGGATCCCCGTATCGGTACCGGCGACCACGGTCACGTGTTTGTAGGTGCCAATGTACCCTTTGGCATGGTAAATGCCGGCCCCACCCAGATAGAACAGGGATGGGACTGGTGCTCAGGCTATCATGAGAGCGGCAAGCAGATTATCGGTTTTGCCCAGATGCATCTCAGCGGTACCGGTTGCGGCGACCTGGGCGATATCTCCCTGATGCCCGCCTATGGCGATGTGGAACTGAGCCGTAAAGGCCTGGCCAGCGACTACCGTCACGAGACCGAAGTCATGACCCCCGGATACTATAGCGTCCTGCTGGACCGCTTCAGCATCCAGGCCGAGGTAACCGCCACCGAGCGTGTAGCCCTCTACCGTTTCACCTACCCCAAGGGCAGCTATAACGCGCGCATCATCATCGACCTGGACAATACCGTAGGCGATGACACCCGCGAGGCCAGAGCCGTCCAGATTGACGAATACACCCTGATGGGCTACCGCCGTAGTGCGGGATGGGCCGCTGACCAGCGTGTCTATTTCTGCATCCGCTTCAGCCACCCCATCCATTACTGGCTCTCAGAGGGCCTGGACGCCAAGTACGGTCAGGCTACCTTCGAGGTAGGTCCCGGTGACCAGGTACTGGCCAAGGTAGCCCTCTCACCCACCAGCGAGGCCAACGCGCTCATCAATATGAACGCCGAGATGCCCGGCTTCGACTTCAATGCCGTTGCCGATGCCGCCGCCAGGTCATGGGACAAGCAGCTGAGCCGTATTCAGGCCACCTTCCGTACCGAGCGTGAGCGCACCATCTTCTATACCGCCATGTATCACTATATGGTAGCCCCCCAGATCTGGAATGACGTGACAGGTGACTATATGGGCTGCGACTTCAAGGTACACCGCGGTGCCGACTTCACCAACCTCACCACCTGGAGCCTCTGGGACACCTACCGTGCCGCCCATCCCCTGGCCACCCTCATCATGCCCGACCGCATGCGTGACTACGCGCACACCATGATGAATATGTACTACGAGTGGGGCGAACTGCCCGTATGGCACCTGGTAAGCAATGATACCTACTGCATGGTAGGCGAACCCGCCGTACCCGTCCTGGCCGACATCATCCTCAAGGGCGAGTGCAACGATATCGACGCCGAGAAGATGTACGAGGCCATCAAGGCCAGCATGCTGCCCACCGAGTTCGCCAAGAACCGTCGCGTGCCCCTGCGTGGTAAGGACTATCTGGCAGAGTTGGGTTATTTACCCTATGACGGCCGCGAAGGCGAGACCGTGGCCAAGAGTATGGAGTACTATCTGGCTTCATGGGCTGCTGCTCAGGTTGCCGGTAAGTTGGGCCACAAGGAGGACAGCATCCGCTTCTATGACCTCAGCATGAACTACAAGAAGTTGTATGACGCGCGTGTCAAGTGCATGCGTGCCCTGGATATGAAGGGCGAGTTCCGTCCCCTGCCTGCCGACTTCAACCCCAACCGTCAGACACGTGACTATACCGAGGGTAACCCCTGGCAGTACACCTTCCTGGTACCCCATGATGTAAAGGGCCTGGCTCAGCTGATGGGTGGCGATAAGGCTTTGGATGCCCGCCTGGATGCTCTCTTGGCAGCCGACAGCGACCTGGGCGAGGGTGCTGCTCCTGACATCTCCGGTCTGATTGGCCAGTATGCCCACGGTAACGAGCCCAGCCACCACGTATTGTATATGTATAATTATGTAGGCCAGCCCCGTAAGACCCAGAAGTGGGTACGCTATGTCATGGACGAGCTCTATACCGACCAGCCTGCCGGTCTCTGCGGTAACGAGGATGTAGGTCAGATGTCAGCATGGTACATCCTTTCAGCCCTGGGCCTCTATCAGGTAGAGCCCTGCGGCGGCATTTACCAGCTGGGATCTCCGATTGTTGAGGAGGCTGTTATCCCCGTAGGCGAGAATAAGACCTTCACCATCCGCACACACGGCGGAAGCCAGAAGGCAGTTTATGTAAAGAAGTACGTGCTCAACGGCAAGCAGCTGAAGGGCACCACCATTACTCATGACCAGATCATGGCCGGTGGTGTACTGGATGTATATATGACCAAGTAATAAGCCTCACCCCCATCCCCTCTCCCAAAAAGAGAGGGGAGATTTAAGAATAATCAGAAACAACCGATTAGTATGAAAAGAATTTTCTTAACCATGTTGCTGGGCGCTCCCATGATGGCACACAGCGCCACAAGTTACACTATGCCAGAGCCTGCCAAGAAGCAGGATGTGGCCGTACAGTCAACCATCAAGGACTTGCGTCCAGCCCCCGAGAAGCGTCTCTTCCGCAGCGAGGCTATTGAAAAGCAGATTCTGGACCTGAAGTCCAAGCTGACAGCCATTGATCCCAAGCTGTACTGGATGTTCGTGAACTGTTTCCCCAACACCTTGGATACAACAGTATGGTACAGCAACGAGAGCGGAGATGATGATACCTTCGTCATTACCGGTGATATCGAGGCTATGTGGCTGCGCGATAGCGCCGCACAGGTATGGCCCTATCTGCGGTATGTCAACAAGGACGAGCCCCTGCGTCACCTCATCCGTGGCGTAATCCGCCGTCAGTTGGCCTGCATCCTCATCGATCCCTATGCCAACGCCTTCAATATCGGTCCTACCGGTGGCGAATGGCAGTCCGACAATACTAAGATGAAGAAGGAGCTGCACGAGCGCAAGTACGAGATCGACTCGCTCTGCTATCCCCTCCGCTTGGCTTATGCCTACTGGCAGCAGACCGGCGATACCAGCATCTTCGACGAGAAGTGGATTCAGGCTATCCGCGAGATTCTGCGTGTCTTCCAGGACCAGCAGAACTGGAACGGTCCCATCACCAACTACCGCTTTACCCGTAGGACAGAGGCCCTGCATGATACACGTTCCAATAAGGGATACGGTCATCCCGGCAAGCCTTGCGGTCTGATTGCAAGCGCCTTCCGTCCCTCGGACGATAGTACCATCTTCCCCTACCTGGTACCCAGCAACTTCTTTGCCGTTAGCGTTCTGCGCAAGGCGGCCATCATCCTGAATGATGTCAACAAGGAGTACGGTCTGGCCAGCGATTGCCGCCGTATGGCCACTCAGGTAGAGGAGGCCCTGCAGAAATATGCTGTTGTGGAGCATCCCAAGTACGGCAAGATCTATGCCTTCGAGGTGGATGCCTACGGTTCAGCCCTGCTGATGGATGACTCTAACGCACCCTCTCTGCTCTGTCTGCCTTATCTGACCGATGTGTCTATCGACGACCCCATCTACCAGAACACCCGCAAGTTTGTCTGGAGTGAGGACAATCCTTACTTCTTCAAGGGTAAGGCTGGCGAGGGAATCGGCGGTCCTCATTGCGGATTGAACAAGCCTTGGCCTATGAGTCTGGTTATGAAGGCCTTCACAACCAATGACCGTGCCGAGAAGGAATGGTGCGTCCAGCAGATTCTGAAGACCGACGGCGGTACCGGCTTCATGCACGAGTCCTTCAATAAGGACGATGCCAAGGACTTCACCCGTTCCTGGTTTGCCTGGGCCAATACGCTCTTTGGCGAGCTTATCGTTGATATGTATGCTCAGTAATAAATGTATATGAGAAGATTTAAACATACCGTATGGGGAGCTTTAGGGCTCCTCATGCTTTTTATGACCGGATGCACCAGCCCTTCGGACCGGGAGGTGCAGGAGGCCATGGACTTCCTCTATGCCAGCATGCCCCTGCCCGATAGCGTGGACTATCCGCGTGAGTTCTGGGAAGCCAATGTCCGCGCCACCCTCCGCGCCCGTCAGGAAATGCCCTGGGGTGACAAGGTGCCCGAGCGCGAGTGGAAGCACTTCGTCCTCCCCCTGCGTGTGAACAACGAGAATCTGGACTCCGCGCGTATCGTCCTGTATGACGAGTTGAAGGACAGAGTGAAGGACCTGAGTATGTATGATGCCGTACTGGAGGTCAACCACTGGTGTCACGAGCATGTAAGCTACGCTCCCTCGGACAGTCGTACCAAATCGCCCCTCGTGACCATGCGCTCTGCCACCGGCAGGTGCGGCGAGGAGAGTACCTTTACCGTTGCCGCCCTGCGTGCCGTAGGTATTCCTGCCCGTCAGGTCTATACCCCCCGCTGGGCTCATACCGATGATAATCATGCCTGGGTAGAGGCCTGGGTGAACGGCAAGTGGTACTTCATGGGCGCCTGCGAGCCGATGCCTGCTCTGAATATGGGCTGGTTCAACGAGCCTGCCTCGCGCGGTATGCTCATGCACACCAAGGTCTTCGGTAATTATGACGGACCTGAGGAGGTGGTGGGCAGGAATGCCTGCTATACCGAGATTAACGTCACCTCCAACTATGCCGATACGGATACCCTTACCGTCAGGGTGGTGGATGCCGAAGGCAGCCCCCTGCGGGATGCACGGGTGGATTTCCGCCTGTATAACTATGCCGAGTTCTTTACCCTGGTCTCCAAGCAGTCGGATGACAAGGGGCTGACCTGGCTGGGATGTGGCAAGGGCGACCTGCTGGTATGGGCCTCAAAGAACGGCCGTTTTGGCTTCGAGAAGGCCAGCGTGGGTAAGCAGGATACGGTAACGGTGGTGGTGGATAAGGACGACAGCTATACGGCCTCGCTCGACCTCGACCTGGTGCCTCCTCCCTCCAAGGAATATATCCCCAACGTTACCGAGGAGCAAGTGCGTCGCAACAGGGACCGTCTGCATACCGAGGACAGTCTGCGTAATGCCTATATGCAGCGGACTTTCAGCCAGGAGGACAAGCTGAAGGCCGCTCGCCAGAACTGGCAGATAATCTGTGACTTCCAAAAGCATCAGAACGGTCCGCAGGTACTCAGTACCCTTCGTCAGAAGGACCTCTGCGATGTTAGCGCCCAGGTGCTCCTGGATGCTGCCGACAATACCCCCGCCTCCGCCTCTCCCCTCTGGGAGAAGTATGTGCTGGCACCCCGTATCAGCAACGAGATGCTGACTCCCTATCGTCAGCTCTTAGGTAAGGTCTTTGCCGGCAAGGATGCCTCAGCCATCGCCCAATGGGTCAGGGACAGCATCCGCATAGATGAAACGCGCAATCCCCAGCGGTTGTGTATGAGTCCCGATGGCGTCTATCGCCATCGTGTTACCGATGCCCACAGCAGGGATATATTCTTCGTAGCTGCCTGCCGTAGCGCAGGTATTCCAGCCCGTATCGACGAGGTGACCGGTAAGGTGCAGGTTATAGCCTCACCCCAGCCCTCTCCCGCGGGAGAGGGAGAGCCGGGAGTCGAGAGTCAAGAGGAATGGCAGGATGTGAACTTTGGCTTAGAGGCACTCGCCCAAAGGAGGAGCGGGGAGGGGACTTTATCACTTACCTATTCCGACTTTGTCATCAAGGAGAATCCCTCTTACTACTCGCAGTTCAGCCTGTCGCGCCTGCAGAACGGAACTCTTGCCTTGCAGGAGTTCCCTGAGGATGCCACCTGGAAGGATACCTTCGCCCAGGGTGTGCAGATGGATGCCGGCCAGTATCTGCTGGTTTCGGGCACTCGTATGGCAGACGGAAGCGTGCTGGCCCACCTGGAGTTCTTCGGCCTGAAGGCCGATGCCGCCCAGAAGCAGCCACTCAAGTTACGCGACAATGCCGACGAACTGCGTGTCATAGGCACCTTCAACTGCGAGAATTACTTCACCAACTACAAGGGCATTCACAAGACTTTGCTGGAGAGTACGGGCCGTGGCTATTATGTGGTGGCCCTGATTCGCGACAGTCACGAACCCAGTACCCATATTCTGCATGAGTGCGAGGAGGCCAACATCTACCTTTCCCAGTGGCCCCACCTCTTTGTGATGCTGTTCCCCACGTGGGATGAACTGCAGTCTTTCCGCTCACACCGCCAGGATTTCGACCGGCTGCCGGACAACTTCATCTTTGGTGTTGCCGACCCAGAGACCATTGAGGCTATGCACATTCAGGAACTGACACATGGCAGCCAGGAACTGCCCATTCTTCTTATGGGCGATACCTTCAACCGCGTGGTGTGGTTCCAACAAGGGTATACGATAGGTGTTGTAGATCAGATAATGAGTGTTATCCGACAGCTGATGATACACGAGAAATAACCTCGTGCGCCATAACGGCATCCGTAACGCCGTTCTTTCTAAGGGAGCCATGGATTTCTGTGGCTCCCGTTTCTTTTATGATACGGGCCGCATTTTCTGGTGTGACACCGGCTCCGGGCATGATGCGCAGGATGCTACCCCTTACACCGCAGCCCTCGCGGGGCTCAAAGGTGGCGGCTTTCTTTACCAGCCTCTTCAGCAAGGGAATACCATCCTCGGCCGTGGCAGCCTGACCGCTGGTAAGCAGGCGGTCGCATCCCAGGGAGTAAACCTCCAGCAGGGCCTCCTCGGGGTTTCGGCAGACGTCAAAGGCGCGGTGGAAGGTGATGTGCATCTGCTCGCCGGTAGCCTCCACCATCCGGTGGCAGGCCTGTATGTCTATGTCGCCTTCGGGCGTAAGAGCTCCTATCACCACGCCCTGTGCTCCCAGCTTCCGAGCCATCTGTATGTCATAGATCATACAGTCCACCTCGTCTTCGGAATATACGAAATTGCCCTCTCTCGGTCTGATCAGAACATGCACGTCTATGCCGCTGTTTACCGCCAGTTCAATCATACCGGCCGATGGGGTCAGACCGTCCAGGCTCAGGGCCTGACAGAGTTCTATCCTGTGTGCTCCGCCGGCAATGGCGGCACGGAGGCTGTGCAGGTCGGCACAGCATATCTCTAACTTAAAATCCATGTTCTTTTTTTCTTTTTAGCCGCAAAATTAGTAAGAAAAGTTCAAATAGAAAAAGGGTGGATATGAAATTTTATTCTTCATTCTTCATTCTTTATTCTTCATTCTTCACTCTTCATTCTTCATTTTGTTGTATCTTTGCACAAAATTTGGAAAAATGCAGACTAAAGAGATACAAATCAGGGATTACAACTACCCGCTGCCCGACGAGCGGATAGCCAAATTCCCCCTTCCGGAGCGTGATAGCAGCAAGCTGCTCGTGTATAATAGGGGAGAGGTATCAGAGGATACCTTCCGCTCCCTTCCCGACTATCTGCCAAAGGGCGCTCTGATGATCTTTAATAATACCAAGGTGATTCGTGCAAGATTGCACTTCCGCAAACGCATAGCACTCCCCCAAAGTGGGAGCGGGGAGGGGGCTTTGATTGAGATCTTCCTGCTGGAGCCCGCTTCTCCCGTAGAGTATCAGGAGAACTTCATTGCCACCTCGGAATGTTCATGGTACTGCCTGGTAGGAAATTCCAAGAAGTGGAAGGAGGGTCTGCTCTATGGCGAGTTCCGGATAGGCGGCACTTCGTACACCATTTCTGCCGAGCGTGTGGCTCCCCACGGAACGAGTTTCGGGATACGCTTCCGTTGGGAGGGTGGCTTTGCTTTCTCTGAGGTCTTAGAGTCGTTGGGCGAACTGCCCATCCCTCCATATCTGAACCGTAAGACCGAGGAGAGCGACCTGCGCACCTACCAGACCGTATATTCCAAGATTAAAGGTTCCGTAGCAGCCCCTACGGCAGGACTGCATTTTACCGAGCGTGTCCTGGCCGACTTGGATGCGCATGGCATAGAGCGTGAGGAACTTACCCTACATGTGGGTGCCGGCACCTTCAAGCCCGTTACCATGGCATAGAGCGTGAGGAACTTACCCTACATGTGGGAGCCGGCACCTTCAAGCCCGTTAAGAGCGAGGAGATTGGCGACCACGAGATGCACACCGAGCATATTGCCGTCCGCCTGCAGACCATACAGAAGTTGATTCAGCATGATGGAAAGGCTATTGCTGTCGGCACCACCAGCGTCCGCACCCTCGAGAGCCTCTACTATATGGGTCTGAAGGCCAGCCAGTTGATGCAGGAGGGCCGGGATACCGGCGACGGCGAGGAGCTGCATGTCCACCAGTGGATGCCGTATGAAATACAATCCTCGACCCCCTCTAAATCTCCCCGAGGGGAGACTGATTTATCACCCCTCCCTCGGGAGGGGATGGAGTTGGGGTCGCTTCTTGCTTTGGAGCATTACATGCAGAAGCACAATATGGATGTGCTGCACAGCAGTACGCAGATAATCATCGCCCCCGGCTACAAGTTCCATGTCGTACAGATGATGGTGACCAACTTCCACCAGCCCCAGAGCACCCTGCTCCTGCTGGTCAGCGCCTTTGTGCATGGCAACTGGCGCCGGATCTATGACTATGCTCTGGCTCACGATTTCCGTTTCCTTAGTTATGGCGACAGTTCACTTCTTATTCCATGATAGCAACAGGTAAAGACAACCAAGAGGAGATGTTTCCCGTAGTGGACGAGCAGGGCAACATCCTTTCCGCCGCCACCCGTGGCGAGTGCCATAGCGGCAGTATGCTGCTGCATCCCGTGGTGCACCTGCATGTTTTTAACTCCGAGGGTCAGTTGTATTTGCAGAAGCGTCCCGACTGGAAGGATATCCAGCCCGGCAAATGGGATACGGCCGTAGGCGGACATGTGGATCTGGGCGAGAGCATTCACGAGGCGCTCCTTCGCGAGGTGCAGGAAGAGTTGGGAATAACCGATTTCCAACCCCAGCAACTGCCGCATTACGTCTTTCAGTCCGACCGCGAGCGCGAACTCGTATTCCCCTTCCGTACCACCTACGACGGAAAGATAACCCCCAGCCCCGAAACCGACGGCGGCCGCTTCTGGTCTGTCCAGGAGATAAAAGCTTCCTTAGGCAAAGGCATCTTCACCCCCAACTTTGAGAACGAATACAAGAGAACCCTAACCCCAAGCCTCTAACCTCAAACCCCTCCCCCCGGGGAGGTTGGGAGGGGGTTTCTAACCGAATATTTCCACCTCCACCGGGCAATGGTCGGAGCCCAGGATGTCTGTGTGAATCTTAGCATCCGTAACCTGCGGGAAGAGGCGGTTAGAGACCAGCCAGTAGTCGATGCGCCACCCCGTGTTCTTAGCACGGGCCTGGAAGCGGTAACTCCACCACGAATACACCTCCTTCACCTCCGGGTTCAGCGTGCGCCACGTATCCGTAAAGCCGGCAGCCAGCAGCTCGGTAAACTTCTGTCGCTCCTCGTCGGTAAAGCCGGCATTCATGTGGTTCGTCTTAGGGTTCTTCAGGTCTATCTCCTGATGCGCCACATTCATGTCGCCGCACACCAGGACGGGCTTCTTGCTGTCCAGGGAGAGCAGATAGGCGCGGAAGTCATCCTCCCACTTCATGCGGTAATCCAGTCGTTTCAGACCGTCCTGACTGTTGGGCGTATATACGCAAACCATGTAGAAGTCGGGCATCTCCAGCGTTATCACACGCCCCTCCGTATCATGCTCGGGGATGCCTATGCCGTAGGTCACGTTTAGGGGCTGGTGCTTAGTAAAGACCGCCGTTCCCGAATAGCCCTTTTTCTCGGCATAGTTCCAGTACGACTGGTATCCGGGGAACTGCAGGTCCAACTGCCCCTCCTGCATCTTAGTCTCCTGCAGGCAGAAGAAGTCGGCATCCAACTGCTCAAACACTTCCTTAAAGTTCTTTCCTACTACGGCCCTCAGACCGTTCACATTCCAACTGATAAACTTCATATTCTTCCATTTGTTTCTGCAAAAATATAGAAAAAGCAGATAAAAGAGAAAAATTAAAGTGGAAAATACCGATTGGCCTAAAATATTTTATCTGCCGTTTTATCAACTTTTATATACAAAAGCCCCTACGTTTCGCAACGCGGGAGCTGTTTGGTACCATTATCTTATTAACTTAAAACCAAGCTAATGCGATTTTACTTCTTCTTGTCCTTCTCCTTATTAGGCTCCTTGCCTTTTATGTACACCTTCTCGCCGTTGATGTAACTCTTTAGGCTCTTCCATTCGTCAGGAATCCAGGAATCACCCTTTACTATAAGAGAAAGAATGTAAAAGCCTTCCTTGTCGCGGGCAAACCTTAGGTTGTAGCATTTACCGCCTATGAAATCGCTACCATAAACCATGGAAGCGCTTACGGTTTTTTGAGGGAACGGTCTGTAACTATAGTGGTAAGCTTGCTCTGGATGACGGTTGACATAGTCGTGGACGAGCGAATCAAGTTGTCTGTACAGCGCCTCCACTTCAGCCTCGTATTGGATTGGAACAAAATAAAGCTGTCCTGTTGTAAGCCCTTTTACAGCTTCTGATCCAGTTATATTTGTTTCATTCTTTCCATCATAACTCCAATACACAGGATTTTCTTTTGCACCTTTCAAGGAAAGAAAGGATTTTATTACGGGCTGGATAAGCGCTTGGAGGGCTTCAATATCAAAGGGCCTCAAATCTTTCTCAAGTGAAAGACCCGTATCTACTGTGTAAACGTGCGTATAGATACCACTCCCTCTATATAACTGTCCCCTGCTATCATACATATTCTTCGAGTAATCAAAATTCACCGCCTCGCGGGCATTGTTGAATCTTATACTGTTATAATATTTACTTGTGTATTTAACGAGAGAATCACCAGGGTGTGTTGATTCATTGTTTGCTTTTGCAGGATCGACCTTGGGACGGGCAAAAGCCAATGCATATTTAATGGTATCTATATCATCCTTATGATATTCATAGAGATAACTTTCAAACGACTTTTTACCTAGACGGGCAAAGGTGAGCCGAATAGAGTCCAGGGCGTTCTCTAAATTTCTACGTCTCTGACCATAAACGCGTTCGAAAATGTCGAGAGACTGCTTCCTTTCTTCCTCGCTCTGATTCTCACGAACGGTCATCTCCCCCCAGGTCGCATGCAGAGAGGCAGTCCAACGGTGCTTAATGTTGGCGTCACCATCCTCGTTATACTGGCTGTAAAAAAAGCTACAACCACTTTCTTGTAGATATTTTTCTAACTGCTGAAGCTGCTTGTTGGGTTCTTGGCAAAATGCAAAGACTGCAAATGCAGACAAACATATAAATGCAAATAGTTTCTTCATAACAATAATGTTTTAATGTTTATCTATTAATTGTGCTACTTCCTGACGTACTCGTTCCCCTCGCGAACGGATGTCCTTCATCTGTTCCATTATAGCCAGGTAGGGGTCGTTCATTTCCGGATGAATGGGGTGTACGTCTTCTGCAGCCCCTCTCTCGACCTCCTCCAAATGGGAGGCGTTAACTTCCGCTTCTGCCAGCAAAGGTTCTTCAACAAACTTACTGAGCTTATGGGGCTTATGAACTTTCCTGGGCTTAATAGGCTCTGCTTTATCAGATTTATCAGAAGTCTCTGGCACAGGCTGCTCTACAACCTCAGCCACATCATGCTGTTCTACGACCTCAGGCTCTTCTAAGGCGAGGGGCTGTTGTTCCTCTGTCGATTTTGGCGGAGCCAAGAAGATGACTACGAAGCCTACCATACAAGCGGCAATCAAGCCTCCCCCTATCCCCCTCCAAGAGAGGGGGAACACTCTGCGTTTCAGCTCCCTCTCCTCTTGGAGAGGGCGGGGGGTGAGGCTGCCGAGGCTGCCCAACACCTTATCTGCAAAGTCATCAGCCAACGGCGGCACCTTTGCTGCACGTTGCTTCATGGCCTCGTGCAGGAGCTTATCTATGTGATTGTCTGTCGTTGTCTTCATAATCCTATTATTTTGCTGAGTTTCTGTCTTATTCTCTGTAGTCGGTTGGCCAGCGGTCCGGCCTGAACCTCCATCACCTCTGCTATCTCGCCAAGCGAATGGCCTTCGTAGTAACGCAGATGCAGGAGTGAGCGTTCCTCTGGGCGCAAGCTGTCGATGGCTTTATCCAGGAGCGTGAGTCGTTCTGCCTCGGAGGTAGCCTCATCATCCTGCGCCCACATCGACACATCAGGCGGCGAGTACTGTTCCTCGTTCAGAGGAAGTGGCTCGTAACCCTGACTGCGCAAATGGTTCAAGGCAATGTTGTGGGCAATACAACCAATCCAGGTAATGAACGAAGCTCGCTCTGGATTGTAATCCGAAAGATGTTCGAAGGCACGCACAAAGACATCCTGCGTCAACTCCTCCACATCCCTCATGTCCGTCACCCATTGTGCTACAAGCAACTGCACCTGGCGTCCGTACCTGTTCATCAGGAATCTGTAGCCTTGTGCATGCCCCTGAAGGGCAGCTTGTATCATTTGCGTTTCTATCTCAGTCATGAGTTTTGCCTTTCTACCCTTATATACACGGCGACGCAGAAAATATGTCGGTCAAAAGAAGAGAAATTTTCATTTGCCAACGAAAAAAAATGAAAACCTACTTCTTTACCATGTGTCCGAAGCGGCTATGAAGCCATTGGAAGGGCATGTAGAGGACGGGCACTACGAACAGGAGGGCGATGGTTCCCACCAGCATACCGCCGGCACATCCCACACCCAGGGAGATGTTACCGTTAGCACCTACGCCATGGGCAAAGACCAAAGGTAGCATACCGAATATCATGGTGAGCGAGGTCATCAGGATAGGACGCAGACGCACACGGGCAGCCGTCATGGCAGCCATCGTGATGCTCATACCCTGGCGATGACGTTCTGTGGCATACTCGGTAAGCAGAATGGCTGTCTTGGCCAGCAGACCTATGAGCATAATCAGACCCGTCTGCATGTAGATATTGTTCTCCAAGCCCCACATCCGCGAGAAGAGGAAGCTACCCAGCAAACCAAACGGCACGCTCAGGATAACAGCCAAGGGGATGAAAAGGCTCTCGTACAAGGCACATAATATAAGGTATATGAATAAGACGCAGATGATGAAGATAACTGCCGTCATCGAAATTGTAAACTGTAAACCGTAAACAGTAAACCGTAAACCATCCGACAATGACGCCTCCTCACGTGACATACCGCCGAACTCATAGCCATAACCTTCTGGCAGCACTTTTTCTGCTGTCCTGCGGATAGCCTCGATAGTCTGGCCGCTACTGTACCCGTCAGCCGTCTGTCCCATTACGGCAATACTGCTGAACAGGTTGAAGCGGTTCAGGCCCTCGCTTCCATAAACACGTTCCATGTTGATGTATTGCGTGATGGGAATCATCTGCCCGCTCTCGCTACGCACACGCATATTGGAAAGCGCCTTCTCATCCAGTCGGAACTCGGGCGAGGCCTGCACTATCACACGATAAAGCTTGGTGAAGCGCGTCAGGTTACTGCTGTACGTACCACCCACATAGCCCGAGAGCACCTTCAGCACAGCATTGGGTGTTACACCGTCACGCTTGCAACGGGCCGCATCCACCTCCACGCGGTATTGAGGATATTTGGTATCGAAGGTGGTGAAGGCACGGGAGATGGCGGGTTCCTGATTGAGGGAGTCAATCAATATACGTGTATAACGCATCAGGTCCTCTATCTTGCCGCCCTTACGGTCCTGCACATGCAACTCGAAACCGCTGGTGGCTCCGTAGCCGGAAATCATGGGACGCGTGCTGACGCGGATCTGCGCCTGCGTGATATCGGCAGTCCTACGATATATTTCATCAATAACGGAATTGATATCATCACCCTTGCCCTTACGCTCATCCCAGTTCTTCAGACGGATATTGAAGGAACCGGCAGAAGAAGACTGGTCGAAAGTTGAACCACGACCGATGGTCATGTTATACAATCTGAATTGCGGAATATCCTTGATGCGACGCTCCACCTCGCGTGTTATCCTACCCGTTACCGCCATGCTGGTACCTGGGGCACATTGCACATTCACATTAATGGAGCCCATATCCTCGTTGGGAACAAAGCCCGTCTTGGTAGTCTTGAGCATATAGCCCAGCAACACACATACCACAACCACCGACACCCAAGGCAGCCATCGGTTGCGGAAGATGCGCAGGACACCACGCTGGTACTTGCTTACCACACGCTGGAAGCTGACATTGAAAGCCTCGTGGAATCTGGCAGAGAAGCTTGTATCGCCCTCCTTGCGGGGACGCAGCATCAGAGCACAAAGTGCAGGCGAGAGGGTCATGGCATTGATGGTGGAGATAACAACAGCTATCGCCATCGTCACGCCAAACTGGGTATAGAAGACGCCCGTCGTTCCGCCCACAAAGCAGACGGGGATGAAGACACTCATAAAGACAATGGTAGTAGTGATAAGGGCTGAGGTCAATCCCTTCATGGCATCCACGGAAGCCAAGTAAGGCGATTTATAACCCTCGTCGAATTTGGCCTGCACGGCCTCCACCACCACAATGGCATCATCCACCACCGTACCGATGACCAGCACCAGGGCAAAGAGCGTCAGCAGGTTCAGGCTGAAGCCTATGAAGTAGAGTACGGCAAAGGTACCTATCAGACTGACCACAATAGCCAGCGAGGGGATGAAGGTGCTCTTCAGGTCCTGCAGGAAGATATACACCACCAGCACTACCAGGATGATAGCTTCCAGCAGGGTGCGTACCACGTTATGGATACTGGCATCCAGGAAGTCCTTGGTGCTCATCACATCCACCAGTTCCATGCCTGGGGGTAGCTCCTTCTGAATCTCCAGAGCCGTCTCGTCTATGCGTTCGATAATCTCGTTGGCATTCGAACCAGGCGTCTGCGCAATCATACAGTTGGCACCCGCGTGTCCGTTGGTACTGTTCTGGATGGTATAGTTCTGGATACCCAACTCCACACGTGCCACATCCTTCAGGCGCAGCACACTTCCATCGGGCAACGACTTGATGACCATATTCTCGTAATCGCGTTCCTCCTCGTAGCGTCCTCTGTATTTCAGCACATACTGGAAGGTATTCTCGGCATCGGCACCCAAGGTTCCTGTGGGAGCCTCTATGTTTTGCTCTGCCAACACATTATCTATATCCGATGGCATCAGACCATAGGAAGCCATCCTAAGCGGATCGAGCCAGATGCGCATACTATAGCTGGCACCCCAGATATTCACCTCGCCCACACCAGGCACACGCGACAGGCGCGGCTCGATGTTAATCTTCATGTAGTTGGTCAGGAAGTCGGTGTCATAGGCATCCGTAGGGCTGTAGAGCGAGAGGCTCTTGATATTACTGGTCTGACGCTTCCTGACCGTCACGCCGCTACGGGTCACGTCGGCAGGCAACTGTCCCTGCGTAGAGGCCACACGGTTCTGCACGTTCACCATCGCCATATCGGCATCCGTTCCCTGCTTGAAGTAGATGCTGATGCTGCCCGACCCCGTATTGGTAGCCGAGGAGGTCATGTACATCATGTTCTCCACTCCGTTCAGGCTCTCCTCCAGGGGAATAATCACACTCTTCTGTACCGTCTCGGCATTGGCGCCGGTATAGTTGGCACGCACGCTTACGGTAGGCGGAGCTATCTCGGGGAACTGCTCAATGGGCAGATTCAACAGTCCTATCAGTCCCAGCACCACAATGAATACTGAGATTACGCCCGAGAGAATAGGTCTATCTATAAATGTCTTAACATTCATAGACCCCCTCCCCGCTCCCCGAGGGGAGTGTTCTTACTTTTATCATTACTGACCTTTCCCTTAGGGCTCTCCCCCTCGGGGGAGCGGGGAGAGGGGGCCTTCACTTCAACTCCTTCCTTCATCAGTCCTGCTCCTTCGGCAATAATAATGTCGCCTTCAGAAAGTCCTTCCTCCACAATGTAGCTCTTGCCGTCATCCAGGGGAGCGACACGGATTTCCGTCTGAGCCGTCTTGCCGTCCACGACACGATAGACGAAGACCTTGTTCTGCAACTCGAAGGTAGCCGTCTGCGGGATTACAATCACCTGATCTCTGACGGTAGAGAGCACCACCGTTCCCGTGCCGCCGTTGCGCAGCAGATGCTCCGGATTGGGGAAAACAGCACGCAGGGAGACAGCACCCGTGCTGGCATCCACTATACCGCTGACCGCATTCACACGACCCTTCCGGGGATACTCCTGTCCGTTGCTCAGCAGCAGGGTCACATCAGGCATTCCCTCCATAAACTTCTCCAAACTGCCATACCGCATGGTCAGGTCGGTCACCTCACGCTCGCTCAGGCTGAAATAAACCCACATCTCGCTATCGTCACAGACGGATATCAGGGGCTCTGCTATGCTGCTGCTCACCAAGGCTCCCACATGGTAGGGAATCATACCGGCCACGCCGCTGACGGGACTCTTGACCACCGTGTAGCTGAGGCTGTTACGGGCATTGGCTACCTGAGCTTGCGCCTGAGCCACCTGCGCCTGAGCTGAGAGCAACGTCTGCTGAGCCGTCTGCAAATCGTAGTCGCTGACCACCTGCTGCTGACGCAACTCCTTCTTGCTGTCGTAGGCGAGCTGAGCGGTCGCCTCCGCTGCCTTGGCCGACTTCAGGGCTGCCTCGGCCGTATTCAGGGCTTCCAGATAAGGTACCTGGTCAATCACAAAGAGCGCCTGCCCCTTGTGCACCTTCTGCCCCTCACGGGTCAGAATCTTGGTGATAAGACCGCTCACCTGAGGGCGGATTTCCACTATCTCCCTACCCTTCATAGTGGCGCTATAGCCTGCCTTAACGGTTTGGCTGGTGCGTTCTACCTGCATTGTCTTATATACGGGAGCCGTCTTCTCCTGCTTCTTCTCCTGGCAGGAGACAAAGCCCAGCAGAACCAGCATAAACGTCAGTAAAGTAGTCCTTCTAATCATATCGGATGGTTTCTGAAATTTGAACGGCACAAAAGTACGAAAAATCCCATAAACAGAACACATAAAAAAATTATTTATTCTGCCGGAAAGGGGAAAATATTCCTTTTCAGAACGAAAAACCGCCCCGGAACCACCATAATCAGAAGAAAAACCTTATCTTTGCCATGGTAAACAACACCCCCCGAACGGGTAACAACAATTTTATACTTTATGAGAACAATATTCCTGGCTTTAGCCCTGCTGACCTGCGGCAATATCATGCAGGCTGCTGAGAAGAGTCTGCACCAGCTGCAGCAAGAGTTTGTGGACCTCAGGTTCGGCATGTTCATCCACTTCAACATCCCCACCTTCTCGCCCGAGGACTGGCCCGACCCGGACCAGCCAGCCTATACCTTCAACCCAACCAAGTTGGACTGCCGCCAATGGGCCCAGGCCGCCAAGAGCGCTAATATGTCTTACGGCTGCCTCACCACCAAGCACCATAGCGGCTTCTGTATCTGGGATACCAAGACAACCGATTACAATAGTATGAACTCGCCCGTACACAAGGATGTGGTACGCGAATATGCCGACGCCTTCCGCGCTGAGGGACTGAAGGTAATGCTCTACTACAGCATCCTGGATACACACCACCGCATCCGTCCGGGACGCATCGATACCCGCAAGCAGACGGACATGATCAAGGCCCAGCTGACGGAACTGCTGACCAACTACGGCGA
>CACYMI010000074.1 GCA_902775385.1 uncultured Bacteroidales bacterium | reverse complement strand
CGCTTGCTTGTACGTCTTCATTTTATTATCGTTTGAGAGGTTGGTTGTTGGAAGAAATCGGAGCGTTCGATTTGTCGGAGTACTCGGAATACTCAGAGTACTCGGATTATTCTGACTGCTCCGAAATCTCGGCAAAGATAATGAATTATCTTGAAATGATGCATCTTTTAATCACTGTTTTACAGGAATACCTTCGATTTGTCGTCTTTCTTGTCTGAGATTGCAAATTTAATCAAGCCCCCTACCCTCCTTAAGGAGGAACAGACTTTTTTTTCCGTTCATTTTGCTTGTGATATTAGAAAAAAAACATATTTTTGCACCGGATTTTCCGTTTAATTTAACAAATTAACTTTTATGAGAACTAAAGAGACACTATTTGCTCTTGCCCTTCTGGCAGGTGCGATGAACATCGGAGCCCAGACCCCGGAACGCTCTTTCTACATTGACTACGGTCAGAACAACGTGGCCAATCAGGGCTATAAGACTGAGGGGGCTGATGCGAACGGACACTATTGGAACAACATCCACGGCAAGGGTACGGGAGCACCGGACAAAGCCTATCCGCAGACCATCAATATGGTGACGGCTGACAATACGGCTACCTCATGCCGCCTGCAGCTGTCTGCCCGCTTCTCGACCAACGGTTACAGCAACGGCGGCTTGCAGAATCCCTCTGCAGATTTGCTGGGCGACCTGGCCATAGAGAGTGCCACGCAGGACTACATCTTCATGGAGGCTAACCAGGACTATGCCATCATCCGCTTCATGGGACTTGACCTGAACAAGGGCTATAAGTTCTTCAGCTTTGGCAGCCGCACGGATTCCGGTACGCCCGGACGTGAGGCTACGTTCCACTTCAGGGGCCTGAACCAGTGGCAGGGCGACCACAAGATGGGCGGTGCGGGCATTGGTGCCAACGGATACAACGGAAATAATAACAAGGTGCTGGAGTCTGACATCATCTTCCCTGATGAGAATGGCTGCATTGAGATGACTATCATCAAGAAGACAAAGGGCGGCATGGTACACCTGAATGCGCAGAAGGTGGTGGAGTACAGCGGCGTAACCCGGCCTGAACTGGGCTATACCCTGACACGCAGGATGCTCTTCGACTTTGGCGAACGCGGCAAGTCGGGCTCCAGAGGCGATATCACCAGCGGATCCGATGCCAAGGGTAACTACTGGAACAATATAGCGCCGCAGACCTCCGGCACCAGCAGCGTAGCTGTGGGCACATCGTGTGCGGTTGTTACCACCGCTAACCAGGCTACGGATATTACCCTGCACAATCTGGTTGCCTTCAATGCCAACGGTTACAATAACGGCGGACTGAATGATCCTTCGGCCTATGCCGAGAATCTTGGTCTGATGGCCGTGGCAAGTGCGACGCAGGACTATATGTACACCGAGAATAACGGCGTTGCCACGCTGGTGTTCCAGCGCCTGGACCGTACTAAGAAGTACCGCTTCCATATCTTCGGCACACGCACGGACGCCAGCAATTACCGTTCTACCGTCCTGCACCTGAAAGGTAAGACGGACTGGGAGTGGGTGCAGTTCACCAGCGGCCCCGGACTGGGCGGTGACGGTATCAACCAGAACGTACGTAACGTTACGGTCAGCGATTACATCTCGCCTGACGCTTCGGGTACCATCTTCTTTACCTTCAGGCAGAATACGGCGCCTTCCTGCTCCTTCGGACACCTGAGCACCATTGAGCTTGAGGAGTTTGACACGAACGGGCAGGGTGAGGATATTCCTGCCGTCAGCGGTGACCAGACTTATTACATCGACTTCGGCGAGACGGACAATGGCAGTCGCGGACACCAGACACTGGGTGCTGACGCCAACGGCCATTACTGGACGAATGCCTATGCCTTGCCCACCGAACGTATGTATCCCAGAAGTTTCAACCTGACCAACGCGCAGGGAGTGCTGACGGCGCGCACCATGACCATCGGCAACTACTTCCACACCAACGGTATGAGCGGCGGCGGCGGACTGGAGTCTCCCTCGGCATCGCTGCTGGGCGACCTGGCCGTTGCGACGGCTACCGAGGACTATATCCATATGGAGGGGGCTCAGGACTATAGTGTCATCCACTTCGGAGGACTGGACCCTGAGAAGGGTTACCGTTTCTGTCTCTTCGGCTCACGCCAGGCTACTGACGACCGCGCGGGTTACTTTGAGCTGACCGGCGAGAACAGCTGGAAGGGAGAGATGGCTATGTCCGGCAACGCTATAGGCCAGGGATACAATGGCAATAACAATAAGATTCTGACCTCTGACGTTATCTTCCCTGACCGCAACGGCAATATCGACCTTACGTTGAGCAAGAAGTACAGCGGCGGCATGGTTTACCTTAACTGTATGAAGATTGAGGAGGTTTCGGGCCAGACGCGTCCCAACCAGGAGCTGACGCTGAAACAGAGGATGTACTTCGACTTCGGCGAGACGGACAATAACAGTCGGGGACATCAGACTACGGGTGCGGATGCCAACGGCAACTACTGGAATAATATCACTTCGGGCACGAGCGGCAGCAACTCGATTCCTGCCAATAAGGCCTTTGCTGTCATAAACAGCCGGAATGAATCCACGGCTGCCAGCTTTGTTGTTGTCAACCAGACGTACACCAACGGTATCAATGCCGGCGGTAATAACAGCCCCTCGGCTAACGACCTGGGCGACCTTGCAGTAAAGACTGCCACCGAGGACTATGTCTTCATTGACAACGGCGATGCCCGTTCCTTCCGCCTTTCGGGGCTCAATACGGCCAGTTGCTACCGTTTCTATATCTACGGTACACGCAACCATACCGATAACCGGTGCACGCAATACACCTTCCAGGGCCAGCATACATGGGTCGGCGGGCAGAGCACCTCAGGCTACGATGTGGGCGGCTATGGCTATCCCGGCAACCTGCGCAATATCCTGATGACGGACTATATCTATCCTGACCGCTCGGGCAACATCCTTATCACCATGCAGCGCGTAGCGGGCATGGCTCATATCAGTACCATGAGAATCGAGGAGTATCAGGGCGGCGTACGTCCCGAGGAGCCCCTTGATTTCTCCGCCCTTACCCTTAGCGGCAATGCCGAGGAGGCCAGCTTCAAGTCGGTGGGTAATAATCTCTACGAGGCCTTTGCGCGCCTTAACGCCGGCACATTTACCCTCACGGGTACTGTTGACGGTGATGCGGTAACACTTTATGACAATGGCGACGGCACTTTCAGCCTTACGGGCGATGCGGCCTTTACCGTTGCGTCGGACTGTGTGGCACGCGTCACGGTGAATGCTGCCGACAATACGGTTACCGTTCTGCCTGTTACGATGAATGTACGCGGCAATATCGGCGGCGGTAATCCTGCTATCCCCTACAAGGGTAACGGTGTGTTCCAGGGTGAGGTGACACTGCCCGAGACTGCCTCGCAGCAGTGGGTGGACAAGACTATGTACTTTGCCCTCAACAATAATGATGCCTTTGCCATCAAGCGTCTGCAGGGAGCTGCCACACGTTATGCCCTGGGCGAGGTGGAGAAGGGACAGAGCGTGGAGAACATCTGCCAGAATGCGGGTACTTATACCATCACAGTGGATATGAGGCAGATGGTTTACAGCATCTCCGCTCCCATTGACGAAAACCGCATATCGGTCTTCGGCTCGTCTGTGGCTAACGGTCAGGGGGCAATTGATTACAAGGGCTACCGCTACCTGTACGGCCAGCAGCTCATTGCCCGTTATAACGAGGGCAGGAGCCAGACACCCTTCTATACTACCAACGTTTCTATCGGCGGCAACACTACCGTTAATCTGCTGAACCGTTATGATGACCTTATCCGTGACTTCGGCCGCTACGTTATCTTCGGACTTTCACTGGGCAACGAGGGCATTCACGGTGCGGCCAATCAGCAGGCGGTCTTCAATCAGTGGCGTGATAACATGCTTACACTTATCAGTAAGGTTCGTGCGGACGGAAAGATTCCCATGGTGATGAACAACTACACTCGCGGTGACTATAATGCTGATGACTATTACTATGTCAAGCAGCTTAACCTGCTTATCCATGAGTGGGACGTGCCTTCAACCAATGTGCTGGGTGCCATCGACAAGGGCAACGGCCAATGGGCTGACGGTTATGTCTCTGACACTTACCATCAGAATACAGCCGGCCATGCCGAGTTTATGTATGCCATGGTTCCCTCGCTCTTTGACGCTATCAAGGCCGGTAAGCCTCAGCCCGTTCGCGACCTGGCCCGGAGTATGACGGTAGAGGCCGGCCGCTATATCCGCTTCCAGCCGGAGGAGACCGTACATCCCTTCACCGTAACTGTACGTCTGAAGGGTACCGAGGGACAGGCAGTGCTGTTGTCGCAGAGCTCCGGTTCGCAGCAGGCTTCCGTGCGTGTGAATGCCAACGGTACGGTTACTTACACCTCTCCCACAGGCGCTTCCGTTACCTCTGTCGCTGCTATCAATGATGATCAGTGGCACTATGTTACGCTTACCAGCTATTATGCGCAGCGCCGCACCATCCTGTATGTGGACAAGGCCAAGGAAGGCGAGGTGGCCGAGCGTCTCGCCCGCATTGAGTCGGTCAGCCTGGGCGATGAGACGCACTCGCGTCAGGTGAGCGAGTTGTCATTCTGGCGCTCTGGCATGACACCCGAGGAGATCAGTGCAGTATGTGACGGCCGTATGCTTAAGTCCAGCCTGGAAATCTATGCGCCGCTTGCAGGCAAGGACAATATGCGGAACCTGGCCCAGAGCACCAATGAGTTGTCTTACGGCAAGACGCAGTACAAGGAGTACGAACGGGCAACTGCCGATGTCTTCTTCACACCCGACGAGGGTTCGGCAGGCTTCTCCACAGCCGAGAACTATGATAAGATCCTCGATGGCAATACCGCTACCAAGTGGTGTCTGAATGGCGGTGAGGGCAATGCCATCTATAACATCTTCCATGCTTCGGCACCTGTCTTCGTTACGGGTTACAAGATCACTACCGCCAATGACAATTCCAAGTATAACGGACGTAATCCCAAGTCATGGAAACTCTATGGCTCTACCGCCGACAGCAATCCGGGCAAGGATGATCCTTCCTGGGAGGAGATCGCATCGGTCACCAACGACACTAAACTCCAGGATCAGGACCTGACCACTTACACCTTCACTCTCCCTGCCGAGACTGCCAAGGCTTATCAGAGCTTCAAGTGGGTCATCACAGAACGTAAGGGCGGGGGCAACAATGTGGTTCAGGTTTCCGAGTTCCGTCCTACTTTCTCCGACGCGCTGGTGGAGGTGGACCCCGTGGCACGCCCGCGTGTCACAATTACGGATCAGGCTGAGAAGGAAGGCATGTACTACGGCACTTATGTTGCAACTGCTGATATTGACTTTACCGCCTCAGAGGTTTCCGCTTACGCGGGACAGCTCATGCCTAGCGTTCTTCATCTGGAGCCTCTTACCGTTGTTCCTGCGGGAACGGCTCTGGTAGTGGCTTCGGCAACTCCCGGCACCTATTATCTTACCAGGACGGCAGATGCCGCTCTTACCATGACTAACGACTTGCTGGGCAGCGATGGCTCGGTAACGGGCAACGGCAGTGTCTATGTCCTGGCTAAAAATAACGGTAACGTAGGCTTTTTCCAGGTGGAGGCTGGCACCTACGTTCCCCAGGGTAAGGCTTACTTTGTCAGAAGCGGCTCGAACGTCAGGGGCTTCCTCTTCGATGACGATGAATCTACCGGTCTGAACGGACTTGACGCTGAGGGCCTTACGGATGCAGAGCCTCTGTATAACATGGCAGGCCAGGCACTGACCCAACCTGTCAGGGGTATAAACATTACTCGGGGAAAGAAAATAGTGATAAAGTAGTTCCCTTGAGTTCCTCTCAAATAAAAGCGCTCTTTCTTCCCTTCCGAAGAGAGGGCGTTTTTTCCGTTTTATGGCTTAATTGGTTTGCGGTTAGTGGTTAGCGGCAATTTTTAGTTTAGAGTTTAGTGTTTAGAGTTTAGAGCCAGTTCATTAGTTTAGAGTTTACTGTTTACGGTTTACGGTTAGCGACTTGAAACCTGAAACTTGAAACTTGAAACCTGAAACTGGGTCGAAGACCTCTGAAACTTGAAACCTGAAACCTGAAACCTGAAACCTGAAACTGGGTCGAAGACCTCTGAAACTTGAAACTTGAAACCTGAAACTTGAATCTTGAAACTTGAAACTTGAAACCTGAAACTTGAAACCTGAAGGCTGCGATTGAGCGAGAGGAGAACTAAGCTTGCTTAGGCTATCCCGAGCGTGAGCAGGCTCGACCGCAGGTCAAACTTGAAACCTGAAGGCTGCGATTTAAATTGTGGTCCCTTGCCACAATCTTACCATTTTTTAGTGAAGAGGCGTGGATTGATGTTTAGCTGCACCCACGCCCAGTCCTGCCACGACGTATGGTTGCCTCCCTTTACGATGTCCATCGTTTCTGTGCCAAACATCGTAGAGTAACCTGCCATCAGAGTGACATCCTTCATCAGTTTTGAGGTGAGTTGGAGGTCAATCTCATGACCCAGACTTTTCTTGCCGTTGATGGCTTTTTGGGCGGCTGAGAAGTAGTGGTAGTTCAGCTGCATATTGGTTTTCGACGATGCCTTGCAGGTGATGCCAGCCTGGATGTCGTGTAACCCGAGGGGTACTTTCTGCAAAAAGTAGTCCATTGCGCCATTAAACAAGTGGTGTGAACCGTACAGTTGGTCGAAAGCCTTGATTTTATCGCTGCCATCATTGCCACTACGGTAGTCATAGCCTGCTTTCACGCCCCATATCGGGTTGAGTTTGTAGCCCACCTTGGCACTGGCCATCCATGCCGAGTGCTTGATGCCGGTGGCATCCTTACCCATTTGGTAATATAGGGCACCATGAATGTCGAACTCAGCAGGTTTAAACGTTAGATCTGTTCCAAGGGTTTGCATATAGTTGGCTTTCCCGTTGCCATTGACGTCATCCTTTCGCCCTAAATTCATAAATATAAATGATACGCCCAAAGGTGTTTTGGGAGCCTGGTAATGATACCATAGCGTTTGCATATCGCGATAGTCCATCGGACCTGTATAGTATGCGTCCTTGACATTGTTCGCGTTTTGGTTCCATGCCATAATCAAATGCAACTTGTTTGTGCCGTTCTCGTAACCTAGTTTCAAGGCGTCGTGCCAGTTGCCAGCCACGTGCCATTCCAGCGTACCGAGTATCCGCTCGTCATCGTAGCTTAGCTGCTGACGACCTATCTGAGCGAAATAGCCTTTGCCAAACTTCAGCTTTGCCCAAGCTTCGTTCAGCGCCACCTTACCATTAGGCGTCTTTACATCCTCGTCGCCCCACAAACCTGTATGCTGTATCGAGGCCTTCATCTCAAAATTATTGCGCAGGTAACCCATACTTAGGCGGGCACGCTCGTTAATATAGGTGGCAGGGCTCTCACCCTCAGCACGTGGTGTGCTGGCACCGTTGTTGTACTCGACCCTTGTACGCAACTGGGCATCAACTGTAAACTGGTTCTCTTCCTGTGCCCATGCGGACAGAGCAAAAGCCGCAAAGGCAATAATGGTTAATTGTTTCTTCATAACTTCATTAATCTATGATTTGTTTGGCTAATGTGCTTAGTTGCTGATAGGGCATGCTACCAATGTGGCGATGGATGTCGCCATCCTTGTTGATAAAGAACAGGGTGGGGATGGACATGATTTTGGCAGCGGTAGCGAGTGCCAGGTTCTTATCGACGTCTACCTTCAATACTTTAATGCGACCTTCGTACTCTTGGGCCAGACGCTGAAGCATAGGAGCCATAGCCTGACAGGGTCCGCACCATGTGGCATAGAAATCGATGACAACGGGAGTATTACCCGTGAAGTTGTATCCCTTGAGATACTGCTGATAGTTCTTGATATTTTCCATAATTAATTGTATTTATATAAATGTTTAATGTGTTAGCTCTACTATCTTTATTGGGCATGCGAGTGTGCACTTGCTGCATTTAATGCAGTCGGGGTGTAGGTAGCCGGTTGCTTCGCCACGGGAGTCGTAGGGCGTAAGCTGCATGGGACAGACACGGGCACAGTTCTTGCACTTTAACTGGCAGGCACTCGACACGTGGATGTTGGAGAATGCCTTAGGCAGAGGCGCATGCTTAGGTGCTACCCAGCTGGAGATGGTTCCCATGGGACAGAACGAGCACCAGGTGCGTGGTGCATAGATGAATGCCAGTACTATGCCTACGATGGTGGTTACCACGATGATTGTCCAGAATACTTTGCCGATGCCTGCCCACATAGCCAGTCCGCCCTGGCTCCAAGGCACGAAACTCAGTTGGATGCCGAACATCGTGAAGATGAAGAACACCATAAACAGGCGGAACCCGAAGGTGCGCACAAACTTAGGAATCGGGCGGTGGGGTGAATACTTGGACAGCACTTGGCTGTAGAGATTGCCTCGCGGACAAACGTTGCCGCACCACCAGCGTCCTCGCCAGATGCTAAATAGCACTGGTCCAATCATACAGATGATGGCTGCCAGACCAACTACAGGGAAGAACCAACCAAGAAGGATGTATGCGATGATAATCCAATAGAGTGGTTGCCCTGGCGTTGCAAAGTGGCGATGGAACTGCTTTTTACTTTTGTTTTCTTCTTGTGCCATAATTCTTTATCTTTTTTCTTTATAATGTTTACTTTTTTTTGTTTTGACGCTGCAAAATTACGACATGTTTGATAGATAGATGAATTATTATTTCTATCTTTGCATCGAAATTATCTATTATAAGAGTTTCAAGATTCAAGTTTCAAGATTCAAGTTTCAAGATTCAAGTTTCAAGTTTCAAAATGACATTACAGCAACTGAAATACATCGTAGCCATAGATCGCTACCGCAACTTTGCCAAGGCTGCCGACGCCTGTGGCATCTCGCAACCCACCCTCAGCGCCATGCTGGTAAAGTTGGAAGAAGAACTCGACGTACGCATCTTCGAGCGTAGCAACAAGAATGTTAGCCCCACGATTGCGGGCGAGAAGATTATCCGCCAGGCTGAGCGAGCCATCGCTGAAGCCGAGCGCATTAAAGATCTGGTGAGTGAGGACAGGGGCGACGTGGTTGGCGAGCTCAATCTAGGCGTGGCCCCTACGGTTGCGCCTTATATCCTGCCTAAGTTTATATACCATTATATGGAGAATTATCCGCAGGTAAAGCTGTCCATCCGTGAGATGAAGGCCGATATGATACTCAGCGAACTGGCCCTTGGTCACCTAGACGCAGGTATCGCCATCAGTGGCAACACGCATCAGGGCATCTTGGAAATACCGCTCTATACAGAGAAGTTTATGGTATATCTATCAGAAAACTGCTGGCGCAAACTACCCGTGTTTCATCCCGAGAATCTGGAGCACGAGAAGATGTGGATTATGAAAGATGCTCAATGCCTGCGCGATAGTGCCTTTAGTTTCTGTAAAGCACGTACTAAGGGCCGTCGTGTTTACGAGGCAGGCAGCATCGAGACGCTTATTCGTATCGTAGATGAGAATGGTGGTTTTACTATAATCCCTGAAATGCATCTTCCGTTCCTCACCGATCGTCAGCGTGAGAATGTGCGCCGTATAGAGGGCGATTACCTCTCCCAGCGCCGTGTGTCGCTCTACATTCGCGAGGACTATATCCGTCAGGCCATGTTGAATACAATTACAAAAACACTCCTTCGATTCATGCCCGAGGGGATGATGGAGGAGCGGATAGTAAAGTACGGTATTAAATTATAATATTTTATTTAACATCGAAAGACACGAAAAATTAGACTCTAGACTTTAGACCTTAGACTTTAGCCAACTTTTATCTTGCTAATTAACTTTTGACCTGCGGTCGAGCCTGCTCACGATGATTTCATCGACCTCGAACGCGGTTGACTTTGTCGAGTTCCGAGTGCAAGCACTCATGGCTCTCACTGCTTACTCGGTTCGGCAATAATCAAGCGAGCTTGTTATTGCTCTCACTTAATCGCAGCCTTCAACTATCATCTAACAAAGGTTTTTCTTCTGTCCGGGCTGAAATCTCTCAGAGATTGATGGTGTGTCTGGGTCCTTTCATCTGGGTGCTTGCACACAAGGGAAAGAACACAGATACGGCATCAGAGACGAAGTCTCAGCCTGAACGGAAGGGTTTTCAGGGTTTTGGTTAAAAATTAAATTAAGATTATTCACAAGATCTCTTGGCGGAACGCCAAAGGAGGGACCATCATACATCAGCTGCCAAGCTGAAAGGTGTGGTATAGGTGGTGCGGATGCGCCAGGGGTCGGGGTAGAGGTTGTTGATGCGGTTGCCCACACATTTGCCTGGACCCAACACATAGCCTTTATAGCATAACAGAACCATCCCCCGGGGTGCGGGTACACGGATGGCCTCGCGGCGAAGATACTGCAGGGCTTCGGCGTAGTTAAGCTCCACATGAGGCATATCGGGCTCTACCTCGAAGGCGGGATACAAACAGCCTCCCCCGACCCCTCCCAGAGAGGGGAGAAGATTTTCCAGACACGCCAACTCGTCACCCCTCCTTGGGAGGGGCTGGGGGAGGCTGTTTTTCCTAATTGCCGCACAATAGAAGCCTTCGCCTCTGTCCCTGCCAGGAAGGAAATGACGTTCCTCGAGGAGTTCGGCTCCAAGGGTGTCACAGATCCAGCGGGCATTATCCTCATCCTCGAAATGATTAAAGGTGCAGGTGCTGTAGATAAGCAGGCCGCCGGGCTTGAGTACGTGCCAGATGTCCTGCATAATCTGGCGCTGACGCTGCCAGCATTTCTCTACGTTCTGCAGGCTCCACTCCCTGACGGCTACTTCGTCCTTACGGAACATGCCTTCGCCGGAACAGGGAACATCGGCTACCAGGAGGTCAAAGGCATCGGTAAAGGCTGCAAAATCAGCGGGATAACGCTGCGTGACGTAACAGCGGACGGGATATTCACCTTCTGCCATACGGGTCCACTTCTGCATATTCTCGGAGAGTATCTGGGCACGCTTGGCAATGGGTTCGTTACTGACAAGAACAGACCCTTCGGGCAATAGTCCGGCCAACAGGGTACTCTTGCCGCCTGGGGCTGCGCAGAGGTCCAAAGCTTGGATAGTTGATAATTGACAGTTGACAGTTGACAGTTGACAGTTAAGAGATGAGGGTTGAGAGTTTAATTTTGAATCTTGAATTTTGAATTTTGAATTTAAGCCCAAGTGCTTCTGTAGCACTTCGGCTATATACATGGAGGAGGCTTCCTGGACATAGTAGGCGCCGGCATGCAGAAGGGGGTCAAAGGTGAAGGGGGGACGCTCTGACAGATAATAGGCATCAGGACACCAGGGCACGGGCTCGGTGTGGATGGAGGGGTCGATGGTGAGGGTTCTGCCCTTGCGGGGATTCAGCCGGACGGAGACTTCGGGTTCGGTCTCCAGGAGGGCATGACACAGGGCTTCCGCAGTATCTGTTCCATACTGCTCGTGCATCAGACGGACAAAATCCTGGGGCAACTGCATGACGGGTCTTATACGCTTACCTCCCCCTTAATGGCTGGCCAGGGGTCGTAATCCTGAAGTTGGAAATCCTCGTACTGGAAGTGGAAGATGTCCTTGACCTCGGGGTTAATAATCATCTTAGGCAACTTACGAGGCTCGCGGCTAAGTTGTAGCTTAACCTGATCCATGTGGTTGAGATAGATATGCGTATCACCCGTGGTATGGATGAACTCGCCAGGCTTAAGGCCGCATACCTGGGCCATCATCATGCAGAGGAGGGCGTATGAGGCGATGTTGAAGGGCACTCCGAGGAAGCAGTCGGCACTACGCTGATAAAGCTGCAGGCTGAGCTTGCCGTCTGCTACATAGAACTGGAAGAAGGCGTGGCAGGGCGGCAGGTTCATATTCTTGAGGTCGGCTACATTCCAGGCGCTGACGATGATGCGACGGCAGTTGGGATCGTTCTTAATGGTATCCACTGCCTGTTGAATCTGGTCGATGAAACCTCCGTTATAATCGGGCCACGAACGCCACTGATAGCCATAGATATGACCCAAGTCGCCCGTCTCAGGGTCGGCCCACTCATTCCAGATACGCACACCCCGTTCCTGCAACCAGCGGGCATTGGTATTGCCCTGCAGGAACCACAGGAGTTCATAAATGATACTCTTGAGATGCACCTTCTTGGTGGTGAGGAGAGGGAAGCCCTCCTCCAGGTTAAAACGCATCTGATGGCCGAAGATGCTGATAGTACCGGTGCCGGTACGGTCCTCCTTCTTATGCCCCTCATCAAGGATGCGCTGCAGTAAGTCTAAATACTGTTTCATTTGCGTACGTAATCTGTAAATGAATATCGGAACTGATGTCTGTCATCAATATCATGCTCTTCCCTATCGGCAACCACCCACTCATCAGTTGAGAACTGAGGGAAGAAGGCATCAGCCTGTGCTGGGGTATCCTCTATCTCTGTCAGACAAAGGCGGTCTGCCAATGGCAACGCCTCGCTGTAAACACTGGCTCCACCTATTATATATACATCCTCGTCTGGAGTGCAGGAAGCCAAAGCGGTTTGCAGGGACGGAAAAGTCTCTGCGCCGGGGAAAGTAGCTTGTGAACGTGTGAGCACCACATTACGGCGATTAGGGAGGGCTCCCTTGGGCAGAGACTCGAAAGTACGACGCCCCATGATAATGGTGTGCCCTGTGGTAAGTGCCTTGAAGCGCTTCAGGTCATTGGGTAACCAGTAAAGCAGCTTATTCTGATATCCTATGGCCAAGTTCCGAGCCACGGCGGCAATGATACTGATCATAAAAATCTGTGTAGTTAATATGGTCACAAAAGTACAAAAAAAAGGTGACTTTCAGAAAGAAGTCACCTCTTTTTTTATTAGGGAATCTGTGTTTTATCAGTTACGGCGTGAAGCTGAATAATTAATCTTCAGCGCCCATGACTTACGCAGTACCTCCTTGATATCAGTGATGTAACCCATGTGAGTGTGCTGGTCGGCCTTGATGGAGATGACCTGGTCACCCTCATTAACCATACCTTTACGCTCGGCGGCTACGAAATCCATTACCTCACGGGGTTCTGCATAACGGTCGTTCAACTGGATACGAGTACCGCTACCCATCTGTGCACGAAGCTGATCTGTTGGAGGACCAACATAGATGAATGAAACGGCAGACTTCTTCTCCAGCTTGGTCAGCTCGGTTCCCTTACCATCATAAAGAAGAACAAGATGGTAAAAATCAAGTCGGGCAGAGATGAGGTGTTCATCTCGACCATTTCACGACCTTCTTTTCTCTTAAATCCTGCCATTATTCTACTGCTTATATTGTTTAGGTTCAGCCTCGGAGATGTTCTGAGGATAGTACTGACGGATGGCGGCCTTGAGGTCTTCATCCAATGCCTCGTAGGGGCGTCCGAACTTCTCCTTGGAAATCTCGTCACGCAACTCGTTGTAAGCGGCTACCAGCTCGTTCTGTACCTGGAAATACGCGAAGTATGGCGTATCACGGGCTGTCTGAACGGAGATAACGTGCTTATCCGTTACAAAGCAACGACCCAGATGGTCAATTATCTTAACATGCTTCTCAGGCCACTTGCTGAAGTTCTGCTCGTTCTTAATAAAGTCCTTGGCACGCTGACGCAATATAGCGATGTCAACGTAGTCGCTTGAGACTTCATCCTTAATCCACAGCTGACCTTCAGGGTTCAGACGAACATACATGATGTTCCTGGACTTGATGTCCACCTGTGCATCTTCCTGATCGGGATCGGGAGGATTGGGGAGTCGGCGTGACAGACCCATGTCCGTATCCATTGATGTTGTCACCAGGAAGAAGATAAGCAGCATGAAAGAGATGTCTGCCGTTGAACTGGTGTTCAGGCCCGGCATTTTCTTCTTCTTTTTTGCCATATCTACTTAACTGTTTTAAAAGGATGTTACTTCTTGATAGCACTCTTGGTGAGAACACCACTCATGCTTACGAGTACAGATGCAGCGGCAGCGAGGATGAGGATGCCGATGGATACACAGAATGCATCTACTACGGTTACCCATCCGCCTGAAGTGACGGTGCCGTCAGCTGCGGTGAAGGCTTCCTCGCCCAGACCGAGTACGAGACCGATTACTATTGAAACAATGAACAGACCCCAGGTAAAGAGTGATACCTTACCGCCGGGAACGCCGGTGGTGGCAGCGGGGTCAGTGCCCTTGCTGCTGGCAATACCCTTTACACCTGACCATACGGTAAGTCCTGCTGTTGTAAGTACCAACAGATACATCAGCCACATGATGATATCCGTGAGAATTGGCTCATTGTTGTCACCTACAGGATTATCATAGCCGATCGTCAAGAATGCTGCGAAGGATACCAAGATAATTCCAATGCAGATGTACAAAGCCATCTTGGAAATTTTCTCTATCTTCATAATACTTTCTCTGAAATCGGGGTTATTACTTCTTACACTTGTCTGACTGTACACACATGGTCAGGAGCTCCTGAGCTGCCTCTTCCATATTACTGGTCAGTGATTCTACCTTAGCCAGAATGTAGTTATAGAATACCTGCAGAATCAGGGCTACGATAATACCGAAGATGGTGGTGATCAAGGCCACTTTCATACCACCGGCAACAACGGTAGGACTGATATCACCGGCACGCTGGATGTCATCGAATGCCATTACCATACCGATCACAGTACCCAAGAATCCGAGTGAGGGAGCCATGGCGATGAAGAGGGTAATCCATGAGCAGTTCTGCTCCAGGTATGAGCCCTGAACCTCGGCCTCCATGTTGATGGTACTCTCGATGGTACCGATGTCGTTACGGTCTGCGCTGGCGAGGCACTCCATAGCCTTGCGGCTTACCTGAGCTACAGGACCGCGTGTACCCTTACAGAATGCGATTGCGCCGTTCAGGTCACCGGCAGCTACCTTGGCGGCCAGGTCCTGTGTGAACTTGCGGGTATTGATCTGAGCAAGAGAAAGATAGATTACACGCTCGATACAGAATGCGAGACCCAGTACCAATGCGATAGCAACCAGTGACATGAAGCCTGCGCCACCCTCGATGTACTTGGTCTTCAGTGTCTTGAAGATGCTTTCACTCTCTTCCTCTACAACGGGAGCAGCCTCGGTCTCTGCCTCAGCTTCGTCTGTAGCCTCTACAACAGCAGAATCTACAGCAGCGGTGTCTACCTGTTCTGTAGCAGCTACCTCATCTTCCTGAGCCATTACAGATGATGTTGCTCCGAAAGTACATGCTGCTACCATCGCAACAATTGCAAATAACTTTTTCATTTTGTGTTGTTTTAAATTGATTAATGTTATTATTTCGTTTCTTTATTCTCTATAGCGGTTAGCGGTTAGAGGTTAGAGGTTAGAGATTAGCGAACCATCAACTGTGACCTCCGGTCTAGCCTGCTCACGCAGCCTTCAACTATACCAAGCGGAGAGACGGGGATTCGAACCCCGGATACGCTTTTGACGTATACACGCTTTCCAGGCGTGCCTCTTCAGCCACTCGAGCATCTCTCCATAGGTATTGAACGCTGTTTACACGTCACAATACACATTTTCGGATACAAAAATATCTTTTTTTTTGAACATTACCACACGATATTGCAAAAAGTTTTGAGTAAAGTGGAATTTTTCGACTATTTGCACATTGTGTCAGCACTTTATTCGCGAAAAAATGCGCTTTACATTGTCATTGGTGACATTTTCCACCTCCTGAACGGATACATTATATATATCTGCTAGTTTGCGGGCAACCTCAACTACGTAGGCGGACTCGTTTCGCTTTCCTCTGTAAGGAACAGGGGCGAGGTATGGGGAGTCGGTTTCGAGGACGATGCGCTGCAGAGGAATATGTCGCAGTACTTCGGGAAGGGGTGACTTCCTGAAGGTGGAGATTCCGCCGATTCCTAATACGAAGCCGTCAAAGGCGAGCAGTTCCCGTGCCTCCTCAAGAGTTCCTCCAAAACAGTGGAATATGCCGGTAAGCCCTTCGGCAGCATACTGACGGAGGGTCTGCACGAGCTGAGCGTGTGCGGAGCGGGAGTGTATAACGAGGGGAAGTTTATAGCGGACGGCCCATTCTACCTGACGGACAAAGGCGTCCAGCTGCTGTCCGGCTCGACTGGCATCCCAATAGAAATCCAGCCCCACTTCACCGACGGCGATATAAGGATGACCGGCATCTGTCAACAGCTCTTCCATGCGGTCAAGTACTTGCCTGTAATCATCAGCCACATCCTCGGGGTGCAGCCCCAACATGGGATAGCAATAGCCGGGACAGGCCTGGCAGAGGGCTAGCATGGGGGCTATGGTCCGGGCGTTGATATTGGGAAGCAGAATACGCTCTACACCAGCCCGCTGTGCCCTTTCTATGACAAGCATCCTGTCTTCGTCGAATTCCGTTCCGTAGATATGGCTATGGGTATCTGTCATGACTTGCGGTTAAGCATGGACTGGGCATAGTCCCACAGGATGGCGGTATGTTCCCGGGGTAATGAGAGGCGTGAGATGGCTTGGGCTGCCTCCTGGTAATAACAGTTGATTTTGTCACGGACGAGCCGGGGTACGCCTATCTCGTCATACAGGCGGGTTACGGCGGCTACCTTTTCGTCACGGGAGGGGTTTTCGGCATTGAGCCAGCGGTTGAGTTCCTTTATCTGCTGTTCATTGGCCCGCAACTGGGCGTTGATGAGCATATAGGTTTTCTTGTTGCACATGATGTCACCGCCTATCTGCTTGCCGAAGGTGCGAAAGTCCCCATAGACATCCAGATAGTCATCCTGGAGCTGGAAGGCAAGACCCAGTTTCTCGCCGAACTCGTACAGCGCATCGGCATCCTGCGGGGAGGCTCCGCCCAGAATGGCCCCGATCTTGAGGGCACAGGCCAGGAGGACAGAGGTCTTGAGACGTATCATCTCGATATACTCGGCCTCGGTGACGTCTGAGCGGTTCTCAAAGTCGATATCATACTGCTGCCCCTCGTCTATCTCGAGGGCGGTCTCGGTGAAGAGACGCATGACGGCGGGCATATACCGGTCCTCGCACTGCAGCATGCGATGGAAGGCGAGTACGAGCATATTGTCCCCGCTGAGGATGGCCGCATTGTCATTCCATTTCTTGTGCACACAGGGCTTGCCGCGACGGACTTCCGCCCGGTCCATAAGGTCGTCATGCAGAAGGGTGAAGTTATGATAGGTCTCGATGGCAATGGCAGGCATGAGAACATGCTGTACATCCTGCCTGTACATGTTATAGGCCATGAGCATCAGTACGGGGCGCAGGCGTTTTCCGCCCAGGGAGAGTACGTACCGGATGGGCTCGTACAGGGCGGCGGGACGGCGTTCATAGGGCAGTGATTCGATGGTGTCGTTGACCATCTTCAGGAGTTCGCTACTACTATACATTATCTATATAATAAACAAGGAAAAACAAGGCTGCCCACCTGAAAGGAGAGCAGCCCTATGCTTATCCGGTAATAAAATCAGTTCAGACGGAAGTTGATAGGCAAGCGGAAGTTACTGCGCACGGGCTTGTTACCCTGGCGTGCAGCAGTCCACTTGGGCATCATCTTGATTACGCGCTCGGCCTCCTTGGACAGGCTGGCATCGGGAGACTTCAGAATTTTGATGTCCACGATACTACCGTCCTTGTTAACAACGAATTGTACGGTTACACGGCCCTGGATCTCCTGCTCACGGGCAATGGAGGGATAGTTCAGATGGTCGGCAATCCACTTATACATGGCTTCGTCACCGCC
>CACYMI010000073.1 GCA_902775385.1 uncultured Bacteroidales bacterium | reverse complement strand
ACTTTTTTTATATTATCTTTAATTTTTTTCTTTGTTTTTATCGTGGTATTCAAAAAGGTTGCTATATTTGTAGCCAAATAACTGTTAAATCTATAACGAAAAACCAATTTATTATGAAGCAAAGATTACTTTATGGTATTCTTGTATTGTTTGCGTTTATGGCAGGCAGTACGAGAACGTGGGCGCTGGAGCAGGATGCTGGTGGCGTTTATCAGATTGAAACAGCTCAGGATCTGATTGATTTTGCAGCTTTAGTGAATCAAGGCGGTGCCAACATGTCTGCCAATGCTGTTTTGACAGCTGATATTGACATGACGGATCAGCCTTGGGATAATCCTATCGGTAATTGGATTAATAGTGTCGGTTATAAAGGACATTTTGACGGTCAGGGGCATAAAATCGAGAACCTTGTATATACCACTGCCATGAACTATCATGGCTTGTTCGGTGTCCTTATTGACGGTGCTGTTGTAGAGAACTTCTCCATCTACGGAACCATAACCAATGAAAGCTATGACGCTATTGCTGCCATTGCTTATTCAAAAAATGACGTCACACCTGTCAACATTCGCAACATTCACAGTTACTTAAACCTTACCACTTCCGGTAATGACAAGAAAGTCGGTGGCATCTTGGGAAATGGTAATAACGGTAAGACATATGTTGACCGTTGTATCTTCTCAGGTTCTATCTCATCAACCGATAAGACAAACTGTGGAGGTATAGTAGCCTATATCCAGAACAATTCCAACGCTTATGTTTATATCTCTAACTGTTTGTTCGACGGAAATCTTGAAAGCACTATCAGCACCACCTATTGTGGCGGTATAGTAGGTTATATAGGAGCAAACAGTAACAGATATACCGTTAATAATTGTCTGTCCTTAGGAACTATTACCGCTCCTGTTGCCGGCTCCATCTTCGGTTATGTAAGAAATGCCGGCGGCGGCTTTGGTAACTGCTACTATCTCGGAACCAAAACCAGCGGAAAGACTGAGACTACTGGAGCCGATAATGTTGCCACGTCAGTATCAGAAGACCAGCTGAGAAGTGGTGAGGTGTGTTATAATCTGAATGCCGAGAACCCCGATGAGCCTGCTTTCTATCAGAATATCGGTGAGGATGAAGTTCCTACATTGGATTCTACCCACAAGCGTGTTTATGCTATAGGTGAAAGACTATGCGATGGTTCTTTCTCCGGCGATGTGGAATATACTAATGACAGCAGTGGGGAGGGAACTATTCCCGATCATGATTTCGATGAAGGTTACTGTAGTGTTTGCGGTGCTATGGATATGAACTATATGGTACCCGTTGACGGATGGTACGAAATAAGTACAGCCAGACATTTACGCTGGTTTGCCGATTTTGTCAATGCAGGTAATCCTTCAGCCAATGCCAAGGTTGTTGATGACATCAACCTTGCTTATGAGGATGTGTTCGCAGTAATCGGAAACAGCCCTTCTGCTGCTTATACAGGAACGTTCGACGGTCAGGGATATGAACTCAGTGGTTATTTCCTGACAATTACCGAATTTACCGCCGGTTACGGTTATGGCCTGTTCGGAAATACCAACGGAGCCACTATCAAGAATTTCACTATCAATGGTGAAATGTCATTTGAGAACGGCGGTGCCGCTCCATCAGCTGACTTAGGCTGTGGTCTGATTGGCTGGCCTGACGGCGGAACCCTGATTCAGAATATCAACAACAGTATAGATATCTATGCCAATATTTCCACTCATGTAGGAGGTATGGTAGGCTCATTGCGTACAGCCACAATTGACCGCTGTATCTATAGCGGCCGCCTGAACGGTTACAGTTCCAAGAATGGCGTGGCAGGTATAGCCGGCTATACCAATAAGGGAACCATTACCAACTGTATCTTCAATGGTAAGATAGAGGGTGACGGCACAGGCTATTATGCAGGTATCCTGGGCTATGTCAATAACCTTTCGGCTTCGGTACAGAACTGCCTGTCAATCGGCACGGTTGAGAATGAGGTGTCTTCTTATGTTGCCGGGGTGTTAGGAAGAGTCCGCAGTATCGGCACAGGCTACGCCAATAACTACTATACAGGCGAACTTAAAGGTATTGGCGGTGGCGAGGCCTCGCAGGATGAACTCGTATCCGGAAACACCACCTTTGTTACCGATGAGCAGCTGGCAAGCGGTGAAGTCACATGGGGACTGAACGGAAAGACTTACATCATCCCCGTCTTCTATCAGTCGTTAGGGTCGGATATGGTTCCCCTTATGGATGATTCTCATAACATGGTCTATCCCACTACAGACGGATTCGCCTCTATGCAGACAGATGACCCAATGGATGACTTTCTGTATTCATTTACCGAGTTGCAGCAGGAAAAGGCCGGGAAAACCATTGCCTATAAGCAGGTAATTGACGACTACATGGCTGCCATCGAGCCGCTTTCCAACGTTGAAACTTACGAAGCTTTTGTCGAGGGCTATGCCGGAACCAAGCCCCAGAGGGATGCTGTTCAGGAATCAGTAAAATGCTATGAGGCTTATATTGACATCTGTGCGGCAACGGCAGATTACATGGATAAGAATGATGTGGGTGGGAAGGAATTTGAACAACTGACCACCTATCTGACAACTGATGCAGAACCTGACGCAGACTTCCCGAATGGTACATACCATTATATATTGAGAATGCGTCAGCTGACAAATGAGCAGGTTGAGGCAGAGGCAAAGAATGTAGATGCACGTCTGCAGGCAGCCATTGCTAATAACTATGGTGAGAATACGGATATCACAAGTATGCTGGTGAACCCCACCTTTGCTGAGGAAACCGCGGGATGGGACACACAGACTAAGCTCAATGTGGCAACCGCAGGTTCCTATACTGCAGCTGAGGCAACAAATACATTCTCCATTACCCAGACCGTTACCGGCTTGAAGAACGGTATCTATCTGTTCAGTGCCAATGCCGTCCAGTGTGCCGGAGGTGACCTTGCCAGCCAGTATTACGCTGCCCAGCTTATGGCCAATGGCAATATGAACTATATACAGGTTCCCGGCGAGGACTGTTCCGAGGAGAAGTTGGCTGTTGATGATAAGGAATACAACCTTAACGGCGAAGTCCTTGGCTACGTTCCCGTTTCCGCCAACGGTTTTACCTATGCCATGGCAGGTGAAAGATACCGGAACTACACTGCGGTACGTGTTACTGATGGTAAACTGACCGTCGGCATCACCAACCCGGGTACTGGTATCGGAACCGATCAGGTCCTGATGGGTGGTCTGCGCCTTGTTTACTTAGGTAAGGGCGATTCTGAATGCCAGGGTCTGGATATCGTTCTGGAGAGCTATCGCAAGAGGGCTCAGGTTATCATCGACTTTGAGTCATCTGACGGAACTGACTATGTTCAGCGTCCCAACATCTCTTCAGAGTTGAAGAGTGCCCTGCAGGCATGCTCAGATGCAATCGACGAGGCAACCACGGGTGAAAAGAAGATAGCCCTGATAGACAGGTTCTCTGCCCTGATGCAGGAGGTTTATGAATGCAGGAAGGCTTATAGCGAAATGGCGAAGCTGGCTGACGAACTGATGCCTTTGGCTGATAACCTGATCAACTCCGGTGCTATATCTGATGAGATGAACATGCACATGTATGATATGGCAGATGCAGCTCAGGAAGCATTCCTGAATGGAAAATACACCCTGAAGCAAGCCCTTAATGCCATTAAGGAAATGCGTGAGTACGGTAACCTGTTCCCCCCGACAGACGAAGCGGGTACCTATCTGCTGGGCTCACCCCTCCATCTGGCTGTATTCGCCGCTAAGGTAACTGCCGGTGAGGTAAATGCGAATGCCAAGCTTATTGCCGACATTGACTTGGAAGGCACAGAATGGCAGTCAATCGGTGAGCATAGCAATAAGAATCCCTACAAGGGAACCTTCGACGGACAAGGCCACAAAATCACCAACTTTACAGTCAGCGAGTTCAGCGGCTCCTATCACGGACTTTTCTCCTATGTAAGCGGAACTGTCAAGAACTTCAGTATCTCAGGTGAGATCAACACCTATGAGGCAGACTATGTAGGCGTAGTCGGAGAGGTTGACGGCGGTAAGATCCAGAATGTGCATAGCGCCCTGAATATTACAACCAACGGACTGACCAAGCATACCGGCGGTGTTGTCGGCGGAGCTATCAACTCTGCACAGGTAATCGGTTGCAGCTACAGCGGTACCCTTAACATCGGAAGCAACGGCGACAGCTTTGGCGGTATCATAGGCTATGCAGGTGCTATAATGAAAGAGTGTCTGTTTAATGGTGTAGTAATGGGTGATGAAGGTAATGAGGCCAGTTATGTAGGCGGTTTGCAAGGCTATGCCAACTCAACTTCCGCAGTACTGGAGAATAACCTGTGCGCCGGTAAGGTACTCCTTGCCAATGCCGGTGCCATTTCAGGAACATTCCGTTCCAGAACTCCGGACATTTATGTCAATAACTTCTGGTTGTCAGAGTCTGCCACAAGAGGCTTCAATTCAGATACCAGTCTGCCTAAGGTAACAGAGAACACCATCGAGGTTTCCGCAGAGACACTCGCAAGCGGCGAAGTAGCCTTCAAACTGAATCCTGAAGGCACAATATACTTCTATCAGACCTTAGGAACAGATACATATCCTGTTTTGGACAATACACACGCCATAGTATATTCAGCAGGTGAGTTCACCTGTGACGGTCATGCCAAGGGCGAAGTCAGCTATTCTAATAACCCCAACGATTACCGGGTTGACCCGCATCAGTTCAACGACGGCGTCTGTGACGTCTGTCATATGACACCTGACGGATATTTCGGAATCAAGACCGGAGAGGATCTGAGACTCTTTGCCGATAAGGTAAATGCCGGAGAAATGTCCCTGAACGGCAAACTCGTAGCAGATATTGACCTGTCAAATGTCATCACCGAAGAGAACCCCTGGATTCCTGCCGGTGACTGGGGACAGAAGAGCGGTATTGGCAGTCTGGCATACAAGGGCCACTTTGACGGACAGGGCCATACTATTACAGGTTTCAATGCCACTTCCTCGATGAACTACTTCGGCATCTTCGGTGTCTGCTCTACGGACGTACTTATCGAGAACTTCACCATCTACGGAACCATTGTCCTGAAGCACAAGACCGGTGGTGTTGTAGGTTACACCCGTGACACGGAAACCACCATCCGTAATATACACAGTTATCTGAATATTCAGAATGGCGCCAATGGCAACAGGCCTGGAGGAATTTTGGGTAGTGCGGTCAACGGAACCACCAATATCGAGAACTGTACCTACTCCGGTACACTGACCACATTCAGCGACGTCTCTGATACAGGCGGTAACTATGGCGGTATCCTCGGTTATGTCAACAACAACACCTTGGCCATTGTCAATATGAACAACTGTCTGTTCGACGGAGAGGTAATCAATACCTCAGACAATCCTGGCGGCTGTACATTCGGCGGTTTCATCGGCTACAGCAATTCCGGTATCGTTACCATCAAGAATTCTCTGTCCATCGGTAAGGTACAGTCCTCAGTAGCAGGCCAGTACTTCGGTGCCGTTAAGCAGGCCCAGTCAGCCATCATCAACAGCTACTATACCGGCGAGAGCGTTAATGGTTCCGCCAGTACCGTAGAGATTCCTGCCATCCTGGCAACTGCCGAGCAGTTGGCAAGCGGCGAAATCTGCTACCTCCTCAATGATGATAACCAGGACGCAAACTCCATCTGGTTCCAGACATTAGGCGAGGATGCTTATCCCGTCCTGGACAATACACACAAGGTTGTTCTGTACGATGCCTACAATGGTTATCACAACCCGTCTAAGGACGAGGAAGATGGTATTGATGAAATTCAAGATTCAAAATTCAAGATTCAAAATGGTGATGCTATCTTCAACCTGGCAGGTCAGCGTATAAGCCGCCTGCAGAAGGGCCTCAACATTGTCAGTGGCAAGAAGGTAGTGATTCTGAAGTAAAACAGAGTGAACATATCGTATAAAACAAGAGCCTGGGCGAAATACCCAGGCTCTTGTTTAGTATTTACCCCGTTGTTATTATTAAACGGGATGTACGGGAAACATTTTTATCAGAAATCAATTCCGAAACGAATCATGTTGTCCGTATGATTTATCCTCGGCTGACATCTGTGGAAGGTTGCCTGGTAGGCAATGTTGAATCTCTTTCCAATGTACAGACCAGCCTCCAAGCTTATTCCCATTCCGGGTTTCCAACTTGAATCCTTGTAGTAATTGTCGGGGTAGTCGCATTCGGAATAATCAAATCCCCAACCTGTTGCTGCAAAGAACTTAACCTTACCCAGGTTGGGAGTGAAAAGACGAATGCCAGTACGGAATATAGTGATTTCATGTGTTACATCACTCTTATAACCGTCATGCCAGATTTTCCGCTCTGAATAGTCATAGGCATAACCAAAGTGCCAAACGTCCCAGGCAAAATATTTGCCGAAGTTGCGGCGGAAGGTAAAACCTACGTTCACTTGGTCTCCGATTGAAAGATTGACAGCCCTGGTCCATGCTTTCTGATAGTTAGTCTCACCCAAGCCGTAGATGTCCGAACTGGATTCATAATAATCCTGTGCCGAAGCACTCTGCAGGCATGCAATGCAGGCAAACAGTACAAATATAATCTTCTTCATAAGAAATGCGTTTTTGTGGTTATTGTTTGTCGTTTACCTGAAAAATCTGAAGCCCGCCCTTATTCCCACGGAATACGGGATCCGTCCAGACCTTATCATCCATCGAACGGAAGTTCTTGTATGTGGCAGGACGGCCGGTAACGGTAATACCTGCAACCTTGTTGATGATGAAGCCTAACGGACTCTTCTTGTGATGGATGACAAACTGAGGTTCCAGCATCAGGTCGGCATTTCCGTTAGCGGTCAGTGCCTCCTGGATAGCAGCCTTCTTGCAGTTGACTATGCCACCCCTGCGGATTTCCTTAGACGGTGTCATCGTGTAGGTGATACGTTGGGGAGCCACATCCAGGTCTGCCACCGTAGCGTTGTACATCGAGTAAGGCACGCTTTCGGTACGGGCAGTCTTGGTAGTAGTGGTGCACGAAGCAGTAAATAATGCTACTCCGAGCATAATCATATACTTCTTCATGGTAATCTCCTTTTTTACTTCTTCATAGGACATTCAGGACGGTCGCCGATGTAGAACGTAGCATTCTTAACACCACGGAATACGGGATCTGTCCAAACCTTGTCACCCAAAGAGTGGATGTTGACATACTTGGCGGGACGGCCGGTAACGGTAACACTTGTCACCTTGCTGCCGAAGAAACCGCGACGTACAGATACCACGAACTGAGGTTCAACCAGCAGATCCGCGTTGCCGTTCTGTGCCAGTGCTTCGCTGATTGCAGCTTTCTTGCAGTTGGGGAGGCCGGCTCGTCTGATTTCCTTGGATGGACTGTACGTGTAAGAGATACGGTCACCTACTTGCAGGTCAGCGACATTGGCATTGTACATAGAGTAGGGGATAGCCTCGGTACGAGCCGTCTTAGTAGTTGTCGTACATGATGCTGCCAACAGAGCAGCGGCCAGAATGAAATAATACTTCTTCATGGTGTTTTGTTCTTTTGTGCCCGCAGATACCCGGTAAGGCTGGTTAATAGGAAAGTTTTCGTTTGGTTTTAGATTTACTTCATTATGCAAAAACGTGGGTATCCACTTTTGTCTCTCCGTTGTTTGCGGTCTTAGAAATCCTACGTTGAAAAACGCGGGTGCCCCAATTAACAGGAACAGAGCATCTGTGACGCCTTTTACATAATGTAGTGTCGCTCCCCGTTCCCTGTCTGACCACTGCCAGAAATTCTCCATCTTTGTCCTTGTATGCTTTTTCTCTGATACATTGGCATGATGGGCACAACGAGAAGTTAACACTGCAAAATTACATTTTTTTACTTATGTTGCAAACATTTTTACGGGAAAATGCGCTTTCTATGTAATAAATTTCTTTTCATTTATCAATTTCTACCTTAATAATTATTAATATGGTCTCTATGGATGCGTTTAATCAGGTTCTTTCTTCTATTAATTTGTACAATCTCACTTAATCGTACCTTTGAGACTGTTGTCTCTAAAGTCCTCCCGTTCGGATTTCCTCAAATAAATTTGGAAAATCTCTCACTTAATCGTACCTTTGTGACAAAGAAACGAATAACATGAAAATCTACAGACATCTGATTCTCCTTGTGACTATGTTCTGCTGCATCTGCAGTTCATGGGCAGACATTCCGCAGGATTATTATAAGAATGTGAACGGAAAGAAGAAGGCCGAACTGAAGAGCGCCTTCCGCAATGTCATAAAGACCGCTACGGTACTTGATTACGGAGGCGGAGCAGGAAAGACCTGGTCCGGTTTTTATGTAACGGACCGTTACAACGGAAATCAGGTGCGTGACAGATACAGTTATGAAGTGTTTTATTTCCCCTCAGGGTCCTCGGCGCAGAATACCAGTGCGGCTAACGGTATGAATATAGAACATTCCTTTCCCAAAAGCTGGTGGGGCGGCACAGAGAATCAGGCATATAAGGATCTTTTTAATCTGATGCCTTGTGAGAAAAACATAAATTCCGCTAAGAGTAATTATGCCATGGGTGTTGTGTCTAACGTCAGAACCAATAATGGCTGCACTAAGGTGGGGACAGGCAGCGCCGGGAGCAAGTCCTGCAATCTGTGGGAACCTGCTGACGAGTGGAAAGGTGACTTTGCCCGCAACTACTTTTACATGGTGACTACATACAGTAACCTTACATGGAAAGGTGAGGGACTGAATATGCTGCAGAATGACGAATGGCCCACGCTGCAGCCCTGGGCATACCAGTTGTTCCTGAAGTGGAACCGTCAGGACCCGGTAGATGCCATTGAGAAGGAACGCAATGAAGCCGTATATGGCATTCAGGGTAACCGTAATCCGTTTATAGACTTCCCTAATCTTGCCGAATATATCTGGGGTGACAGTACCGATGTGGCATTTAACCTCTCAACTGCTTCCACGGATATTCCTGACGACGAGTATGACTTTACCGCTTATCCGGCCGCTGAGATTGTCAGTTCCATCTACTCCAAGCGCTTTGACGCCAGCTGGAGTAAGTATCAGGACGGCTGCGAATACACACTGGATGTATATGAGAAGGATTCTAATGGCCGGAAGACATCACTGAACGGCTATCCCGTTACCACATCCGGTAATACCTACAGGGTAACCGGTGTGAATACCGAGACCACCTATTATTATAAGGTATATGTATATAACGGCACACAGGTAGTGGCTCAGAGTAACGAGGTCCGGGTTGACTTCCCCGCCCTGACTCCTGTATTCAGTGTTTCGCCCGGCAGGATTACCTTTGCAACCACTCCCGGTGTAGCCAGCGAAGCCGTGGCAGTTACCGTTAACATGTACGCTACAGCAGAGAAGAAGTTTACTGCAGTTGTTCAGGATCCTTATGAGGTATCAGATGACCCGGATGCAGATGATGAGGACTGGTCTAAGATGATAACCCTGATAGGGTCATCAACAGGCACATCATTCTATGTCCGTCTTTCTGCTCAGGACGAAGGTGAGTACACCGGGGTCATGACGCTGAGTACAAAGGGTGTAGATGATTGTGTGGTAGCCCTTCTGGGTAGTGTGGATGAGCAGAAGCCTTTCTTTGAGGACTTCGAGACCGGTAGCAAGGGCAGTTATGCCGCAGCTGAAGTGAAATGCGCCGCAGCAACGTGGTGGATGAGCGATGCCCTTCTGGGTAAGGATGCCAATAATAATATAGCCACGTCATTGCGTATAAAATCCACTGGTGTGGTAGAAATGCGGAATGACAAGACCGGCGGCTGTGACTCCCTGTGGTTCTACGCCGGCAACTATAATAATGATTCAGGTGCTACGCTGACGGTAAGCTACTCGCTGGACAGCGGCCAGACATGGACTGAACTGACCACCCTACAGACGTTTGAAGGCTGGAAGCGTTATGGATTCGCCATTCAGCAGCCCGGCAATATACGTCTTCAGTTCAGGGGCGGCGGGGCATCCGGCAAACGTCTGAACATAGATGATATACAGATGAGCAATTATGATGAGGAGACCGGCTTCTCCGGACCCACCCCCAACCCCTCCCGTAATGGAGGGGAGGTATATGACCTCTCTGGCCGTAGGGTAACTGCTCCGCATAAGCCTGGCATCTATATCAGGAATGGAAAAAAGATTTTTGTCAGATAACTTTTAGTATGCGATA
>CACYMI010000072.1 GCA_902775385.1 uncultured Bacteroidales bacterium | reverse complement strand
TTCGACTGGGATGCCCATGCCGACAAGTTCCCCGGTCTGACTACGCCCGATGAGAGCTATCACGGACTGACCTACACCAAGGCATTCGGCAAGATGGCCTACATGACCAAACTGGTGGCTCAGTTGATGCGCGACCTGGGCAGCATCCCCGCTCCCCAGAATTCGTTCCTGCTGAACCTGGGTCTGGAGACCCTGCACCTGCGTGTACGTCAACACTGTGCCAATGCCCAGAAGGTAGCTGAGTGGTTGGAGAAGAACCCCAAGGTAGGATGGGTGAACTACTGCGGTCTGCCCGGCAACAAATACTACGAGTTGGGACAGAAATACCTGCCCAACGGTTCCTGCGGCGTGATTGCCTTCGGTCTGAAGGGCACACGCGAGGATGCCATCCGCTTTATGGACAACCTGGACTTTATCAGCATTGTCACCCACGTGGCTGACGCACGCACCTGTGTGCTGCATCCCGCCAGTCATACACACCGCCAGCTCAGCGACGAGCAGTTACGCGAGGCCGGTGTAGCTCCTGACCTGGTACGCCTTTCAGTGGGTATCGAGAATGTAGAGGATATCATAGCCGACCTGCAGCAGGCTATGGATAAGATGTAATAATCACATAATCATCCTGTATAACGTGACAGAAGTAATATTCAACTACCTGCTGGCAGGTATGGTGATAACGGGGCTGCTGGTCTTTGTCAGCCTGTACTTTGTTACTGCCGGATACGGACAGTTCCGTACCAGACAGTGGGGATGGAGTATCAACAACAAGGTGGGCTGGGTGCTGATGGAGGCACCCGCCTTTCTGACCATGCTGGGTATATGGATAGCTTCCGGCTGCCAGACAGCGGCTCCCCAGATTTTGCTGCTGGGGCTGTTCCTGCTGCACTACTTCCAGCGCAGCTTCATCTTCCCTTTCCTGATGTCCGGTAAGAGTAAGATGCCCGTCACCATCATGCTGTCAGGTGTTACATTCAATGTGATCAATGGTATCATGCAGGGCGGCGGCCTGTTCTGGTTTCCGCAGGAAGCATACCGGCAGGGCTGGGAATACTTCGGCGGCGGAGTAACCGTTGCCGGTCTGGTGGTCTTCTTTGTGGGAATGGCCATCAACCTGCATTCCGACCATGTGATACGTAATCTGCGCAAACCCGGTGATACCCGTCACTATCTGCCCCGGGGCGGTATGTACGACCTTGTCACCAGCGCCAACTACTTTGGCGAGCTGTTGGAATGGACGGGCTTTGCCATCGCGGCAGGCTCTCCTGCCGCATGGGTATTCGTCTGGTGGACAGCAGCCAACCTGGTGCCCCGTGCCCACGCTATTCACAAGAAGTACCGCAGTGAGTTCGGAAACGAGGCAGTCGGAAACAGGAAAAGAATCATACCGTTTATTTATTAACCCCCCTCTACCTCCCCCGAGGGGGAGAAAAAGAAGTCTCCCCTCGGGGAGATTTAGAAGGGGCCAAAAGATAAAATATTATGAATAAAATATTCGAGGAGGCCCACATCGGTCCCCTGACCTTAAGAAACAGAACCATCAGAAGCGCTGCTTTTGAGAGTATGTGTCCCGGACACAAACCCAGCCAGATGCTATATGACTACCATACCGGTGTTGCCAAGGGCGGTGTGGGAATGACCACTGTGGCCTATGCGGCCGTTACGGAGAGCGGCCTGAGTTTTGACCGCCAGCTGTATATGCGCCCCGAGATAGTACCCGACCTGCGTCACCTGACCGACGGCATCCATGCTGCCGGTGCGGCTGCCGGCATTCAGTTAGGACACTGCGGTAACATGAGCCATAAGGAAATATGCGGCTGCATCCCAGTCGGGGCATGCACCGGATTCAACCTGTACAGCCCTACCCTGGTACGTGGTCTGCGTGTAGAGGAGATGGCTCCCATGGCCCGCAAGTTCGGTGCTGCCGTGAATCTGGCACGCGAGGCCGGATTCGACAGCGTGGAGATTCACTGCGGACACGGCTATCTGATTGACCAGTTCCTGAATCCTTATTTCAACCACCGCCATGACCAATACGGCGGATCCTTGGAGAACCGTATGCGTTTCATGACCATGTGTATAGAGGAGGTGATGAAGGCTGCCGGGAATGACATGGCCGTTATATGCAAGATGAACATGCGCGACGGACGCAAGAACGGCATCTCGCTGGAGGAGCACAGCATCCCCATTGCCCGGCGCCTGCAGGAACTGGGCGTTCATGCCATTGTGCTGAGCGGCGGACTGGTAAGCTGTACCCCTATGTATGTGATGCGAGGCGAGATGCCCATCCAGACGCTGACGCACTACATGGACAAGGCCTGGCTGAAATACAGCGTACGTGCCTGCGGCAAGATGATGATTCCCACGGTCAACTACCAGGAGGCCTTCTTCCTGGAGGATGCGCTGAAGTTCCGCCAGGCAATGCCCGACATGAAGTTCATCTATGTGGGCGGACTGGTGGCAGGCGATAAAATCAACGAGGTACTGGGTCACGGATTCGAGGCCGTACAGATGGCACGCAGCCTGATTAACGAGCCTGACTTTGTGAACAGACTGAAGGAGGATCCCCACCACCGCTGCGGATGCAAGCACAGCAACTACTGCATAGGACGTATGTACACGCTGGAGATGGCCTGTCACCAGCGCCTGCAAGAGGAGCTGCCCGGGAACATCGTTAAGGAAATAGCCAGAATCGAAAAGGAACAGAACGTATGAAGAAGGTTGCAATAGTTACCGGTGCCAACGGTGGCATGGGCTATGAGGAGGCTAAGGAAGCCCTGTTACAGGGCTACCATACCATAATGGCCTGTTACTGCCCGGCCAGGTCAGAAGCCAGACGTCAGCAGATGATAGAAGAGACGGGATGTCCTGAGTCGGATGTCGAGATCATGGGACTGGACCTGTCCAACCTGCAAGCTGTACGTGAGTTCGTTGAGAATGTAAAGACCCGGTTCAGTCACGTTGACTTGCTGATGAACAATGCCGGCACACTGGAAACCGGATTCCACCGCACCGTTGACGGGCTGGAGCGCACCGTGGGCGTTAATTATGTAGGGCCCTACCTGCTGACCCGCCTGCTCATTCCGCTGATGGGCAAGGGCAGCAGAATCGTCAACATGGTCTCCTGCTCTTACGTCCTGGGAAATCTGCAATTCCCTGAGTTCTTCGAGAAAGGACGCAAGGGATTCTGGCAGCGCATACTTGTGTATGGCAACAGCAAACTGGCCCTGACCCTCTTCACGCTGGAGCTGGCCAGACGCATTAAGAACAAAGGCATAACCGTCAATGCGGCAGACCCGGGCGTTGTGAATACGAAGATCATACACCTGCAGAACAGGCTGCTGGATCCCCTGGCAGACCTTTTCTTCCGTCCCCTGATCCGCACCCCCAGACAAGGGGCGGATACTGCCATCCATCTGATGTTCGATGCAGACAAGGAAGGTCTGACGGGAACCTTCTGCAGGTCGAACAAGATAGTAGAACTGGGCGATAAATACGTGCATCACAAACACATGCAGACGTTATGGGATGAAACAGAGAAAATCGTGCAGGATTACCTGAAATAAATCTTTGAAAAAAATGCTTAAAAACTTTGCCCACAAATGATAATTGCCTTATATTTGCACCCCGAAAACAAAGGATAGCATAATATGGACGCTAAAGAATCACTCATAAAGATAATAAAAGCATTATTGGAAATCGGACAACCCGTTACACGCCAGATACTGACCGACTACCTTATGGGCAAGGAGAGTCGCGAGATAGCGGAACTGGGGTTGGACGATAACGAGACATACGGTATCGGTGATGCCCATGACGAGGACTACTGGACAATTGTCATTGACAAGGCATTCGAGTCGGGATACCTGAAGGCCAAATCTGCCAAGAGCGACAATCTGACCGTATCAAAGGAAGGAAAGAAATTTGCCAAGAAGCCCACAGCCTTCATGATAGATGAGGAAGAGGAGGCAACAGACGAGAACCTGAGCGGGCTGAATGACCTGGAGGATCTGATGGCAGACCTTCCCAATGCCGACCCCAACAGCCCGGAGCAGAAGGCGTCAGCCAAGACCAAGCAGCAAATAAAACTGATTCATGCCATAGACAGGAAGATTGCCCTGGATGATTTTGCCGAGAGCGAGAGCATATCGTTCGACGAGGTACTGGAAGAACTGGAGAAACTGATCCGACAGGGACTGAACGTGGATATCACCTACTTCACCAACGAGGTACTGGGCGAGGAATGCGTGGAGGAACTGGTGGACTATATCTCAAGCCAGAAGAAGTTCAGCATGGAGAAGGCACTGGAGGAATACGGTGATGTATATAAGGAGGAGGAAATCCGACTGGCCTACATCGTTTATCTGATACAACAATCGAATAACAACAAATAAATACATATATACGTATGGAAATCCTAAAGTTTAATCCTATCTTCAAACCCACATTATGGGGTTCTGAGACATGGGTAGTCTCAGCAGTAAAAGGATCTGAATCCATAGTTCTGAACGGTGAGAACAAGGGCCTCACACTGCCTGAGGTGGTAGCACGCTACGGCGCCGAGTTCCTGGGAAAGAAGAACACTGACAAGTTCGGGAAAGACTTCCCCCTGCTGATTAAGTTCATTGATGCCCGTCAGGACCTCTCCATTCAGGTACATCCTGATGACGAGCTGAGCAAGAAGCGTCACAACAAGATGGGAAAGAACGAGATGTGGTACGTGGTGGACGCTGACCGCGGCAGCCAGCTGATTGCAGGTTTCGCCAAGCGGACAGACGTTGCCGACTATGCCAAAAAAGTGGCTGACGGCAGCATCGAGAACGACCTGAACAAGGTGAATGTGGTGGAGGGCGACTGCTTCTATATCCCCGCAGGCCGCGTTCACGGTATCGGCGCCGGAATGGTCATTGCCGAGATTCAGCAGACCAGTGACGTCACCTACCGTATCTATGACTACATGCGCAGGGACCGTGACGGCAATTTGCGTGAGCTGCATACTGACCTGGCACTGGATGCCATCAACTTCAACGATATTACCGAGAATCCCAAGGTAAGCTACAAGGAAGAGCGTGACACAGTGATACCTCTGGTAACAAGCCCCTTCTTCACCACCAACGAGCTGAAGCTGACCAAGAGCTATGTCCGGGACTATACAGGCATTGACTCTTTCCGGGTATATATGTGCCTGAGCGGTGAATGCGCCTTCCTCTCTCCCGATGGCCAGGGTATCTTCCTGCATGCCGGCGAATCCCTGGTGGTTCCCGCCTCCACTCCGTCGGTGACCATCGTTCCGGACGAGCAGGCCAAACTGCTGGAGAGCTACGTGGAATAAGTGAAGAGTGAAGAATATAATAATGTTCAATGCTCAATGTCCAATGAAAAACTGACGGATAAAAAAGGCTGATGAGAATAATAAAGAAGCTGGACATCTTTATACTGAAAGGATACCTGCAACTCTTTGCGGGTACGTTCTTCATCTGCCTTTTTATATTCCTAATGCAGTTCGTCTGGAAGTATGTGGACGACTTAGTTGGCAAGGGTCTCACATGGGACATCCTTGCCAAATTCTTTTGGTATTGCTCCCTTACGCTGATACCCATGTCCGTGCCGCTGGCCGTTCTTCTGGCCAGTCTGATCACCTTCGGAAACTTCGGAGAACGCTTTGAGTTGCTGGCCATGAAGGCCTCGGGTATCCCCCTGATACGGATTCTGATGCCCGTACTGATAGCCGCCATGGTGATATGCACAGGCAGCTTTTTCTTCCAGAACAATATCAGCCCGGAAGCTAACAAACAGCTTTACACATTGTTATGGAGTATGAGGCAGAAGTCGCCCGAACTGGATATCCCCGAAGGCATCTTCTACAGTGACATCCCCGGATACAACCTGTTTGTGGAGCGCAAGGATGCCGAGACTGGCATGCTGTACGGCCTGATGATCTACACCAATACCGACAACTACGAGGACACGCAGATTGTCATCGCTGACAGCGGCAGGCTGCAGAGCACAGCTGACAAGACACATCTGAAGCTGACCCTCTATGACGGAGAGCGCTTTAAGAACATGGACAATCAGTCCGGAGCCATGTTGCGAGCCAGTATCCCCTACATGCGGGAATCCTTCATTGAGGAAACGGACTACATTGCCTTCGACAACCAGTTCAACCTCTTCGACGCTAATCTCTTTGCCGGCAATGCACAGGCCAAAAACCTGCAGGAAATATATCGCGGCATTGACTCCATACGCTCACGAACCGACAGCATCGGCCACAGTATATATGACAATGCAATGAGGTCATACCTCTCGCGCAACCTGTCCGCCGGCAGGAAGGACTCTGCCAGGATTGTAAAAGAAGCCGCAGGCACAGTCCCCTTCGATACCCTGTTCAACCAGTTACGGGATGACCAGAAATCATCGGCATGGAAATACGCCCTGAACCGCACAGAGGCCATGAAGTCCGAGTGCGAGTTCCGCGCCACCTGCTATACCACAGAGCTGAACACCCAGATGCGCCGCCACCTGATGGAGGCACAGAAGAAATACACGCTCAGCCTCTCCTGCCTGCTGTTCTTTTTCATCGGAGCCCCGCTGGGAGCCATCATCCGCAAAGGAGGCATAGGCATCCCTGTGGTGGTAAGCGTTGTGTTCTTCATCTTCTACTACATCATCAACGTGGCCGGTGAGAATAATGCCAAGATCGGAGCCTGGGATGCCCACTTCGGCGAATGGCTCAGCAGCATGGTGCTGCTGCCTATCGGCGGATGGCTCACCTACAAGGCCAACTCGGACAGCGTGGTATTCGATATGGAGGGCTACAAGCGATTCTTCATGAAGCTGCTGGGCCTTCGCATCTCCAGAAAGCTGAGCCGCAAGGAAGTTATCATTTATGATCCGGACTATACCAAATGCTGCCGGGAACTGGAACAGCTGATAGCCGACAGCAAGGCCTATTCCGAGAGCCACAACCTGCTGATGATGCCCTCATACTGGAACATCTTTTTCCATTACCAGGAGGATACCGCCGTAAGGGGAATCAGTGAGAGGCTGGAGACGCTGATAAAGGAACTGCACAATAGCAAGAGCAACGTAATCATAGGTCTGCTGAACATGCTGCCTTTCATCATCCCCGATGCGCATACACGTCCCTTCCGGAATGCCAGACACAACAAATGGGCAGGAATCATCCTTCCGGTAGGTCTGTTCTTCTGGCTGAGAATATGGCGCTTCCAACTCCGCCTGAGCATCGACCTAGACAACCTGCAGGAAACAGGAGGCGAAATCGTAAAGAGGTTAGGAGCCCTCAACGAAACCCGCTAACCGCTAACCACTAACCGCTAACCGCTTATAACTTGAATTTTGAATTAAAAATAATATATGAACAAAGATTTTAAACTAAGCACAATAGAAGAAGCCTTGGAGGATTTCCGTCAGGGCAAGTTTGTGATAGTAGTAGATGACGAGGACCGTGAGAACGAAGGCGACTTCATCACAGCCGCCGAGATGATTACACCTGAGAAGGTCAACTTCATGCTTCGTAACGGACGTGGCGTGCTCTGCGCACCCATCACCATCAGTCGCGCCAAGGAACTGGAGCTGGAACATCAGGTACAGGACAATACCAGCATGTTGGGCACCCCCTTTACCGTAACCGTGGATCTGCTGGAAGGCTGCACCACCGGCGTCAGCACACATGACCGCGCTGCCACCATCCGCGCCTTGGCAGACCCCAACCGCAAGCCTGCTGATTTCGGTCGCCCGGGTCATATCAATCCCCTCTACGCACAGGACAAAGGCGTGCTGCGCCGTGCCGGACATACCGAGGCTGCCGTTGATCTGGCCCGCCTGTCAGGGCTCCAGCCTGCAGCAGCGCTGATAGAGATTCTGAACGAGGACGGCACCATGGCTCGTATGCCTCAGTTGCAGGAGGTGGCCAGGGAACACGGACTGAAGATTATCTCCATCCGCGACCTGATAGCCTATCGCCTGCAGCAGGAATCACTTGTGGAGAAGGGGGTAGAGGCTGCACTGCCGACAGCATACGGCAACTTCCACATCATCCCCTTCCGCCAGAAGAGCAACGGTCTGGAACATGTAGTACTGTACAAGGGCAAATGGGAGCCCGGCGAACCCGTTCTGGTACGAATGCACAGCAGCTGTGTAACGGGCGACATCTTCGGCAGCCAGCGTTGCGACTGCGGCGAACAGCTTCACCGTGCCATGCAGATGATTGAGAAGGAAGGAAAGGGAATGGTAGTCTATCTGAACCAGGAAGGCCGCGGCATCGGTCTGATGAACAAGATCGCAGCCTATAAGTTGCAGGAACAGGGTGACGACACCGTTGACGCCAACATCCACCTTGGCTTCCAGCCCGATGAGCGCGAATACGGCGTAGGCGCACAGATCCTGCAGGAAATGGGTGTCAGCAAGATACGCCTTATCACCAACAATCCCGTTAAGCGTGTAGGACTGGAAAGCTACGGCCTGGAGATTGTGGAGAACATCCCCATCATCATCGAGCCCAACAAGTACAACCGCCGCTACCTGGAAACCAAGAAAATCAGGATGGGGCATAAGTTGTAGTAACCCCCTCCCCGCTCCCCGAGGGGAGTGCATAAGGATAAGAAATAATAAATTACAATACTATAACAAGCAATATGGAACAAAAGATTAATTGTTCCTCCCCCTCGGGGGAGGCCAGGAGAGGGGTCATCCTTTCCGACAGACTGAACCGATTGGCACCCAGTGCCACTCTGGCAATGAGTCAGCGCAGTAGCGAGCTGAAGGCTCAGGGCGTTGATGTGATTAACATGAGCGTAGGCGAACCCGACTTCAATACCCCCGACCATATCAAGGCCGCTGCCATCAAGGCAGTAGAGGACAACTGGAGCCGTTACTCTCCCGTTCCCGGTTACCCCGAACTGAAGAATGCCATCGTGAACAAACTGAAGAACGAGAACGGTCTGGACTATGCTCCCAGCCAGATTCTCTGTAGCAACGGTGCCAAGCAGAGCGTCTGCAACACCATCATGGCACTGGTAAACGCCGGCGACGAGGTTATCATCCCCGCTCCCTACTGGGTAAGCTATCCCCAGATGGTATTGCTGGCCGAGGGTACGCCCGTCTTTGTAGAGGCAACCATCGAGCAGGACTTCAAGATTACTCCTGCTCAGCTGGAGGCAGCCATCACACCTAAAACCCGTGCTCTTATTCTCTGCTCACCCAGCAACCCCACAGGCTCTGTCTATAGCAAGGCCGAACTGGAGGCCCTGAAGAACGTACTGCTGAAGTACCCCAACGTAATCGTGGTAGCAGATGAGATCTACGAGCACATCAACTACGTTGGCGAGCACGCCTCTATGGCACAGTTCCCTGACATCAAAGACCGCGTTGTTATCATCAACGGTGTCTCCAAGGCTTATGCCATGACCGGTTGGCGTATCGGTTTCATCGCCGCACCCGAATGGATTGTGAAGGGCTGTAACAAACTGCAGGGCCAGTACACCAGCGGTCCCTGTTCCGTTAGCCAGAAGGCAGCCGAGGCAGCCTTTGCCGGTGATCAGCAGTGCGTAGAGGACATGCGTCAGGCTTTCGAGCGTCGTAAAAACCTGATTGTGAGGTTGGCCAAGGAGATTCCCGGTCTGGAGGTAAATAATCCCCAGGGAGCCTTCTACCTGTTCCCCAAGTGCAGCAGCTTCTTCGGCAAGAAGGACGGTGACCGTGTTATCAACAATAGCACCGACCTGGCCATGTACCTCCTGGAGGTAGGCCATGTAGCCACCGTAGGCGGTGACGCCTTCGGCAGCCCCGAGTGCTTCCGCATGAGCTACGCCACCAGCGACGAGAACATCGTAGAGGCCATGAAGCGTATCAAGGAGACCCTTGCACGCCTGAAGTAAATCCTATATACCTTATATATAATAAAGGGGAGCCGAACGCTCCCCTTTATTGTTTATTGGACTATATACTTTTCACTCTCCACAACACGATTGTCTTTGAGAAGCGAAACAACATATACACATGGAGGGAGACGCTTATCGTTTATGCGATATTCTAGTTTAGTACGATAATTTGTACAAAATCTGCAATGTTAATATATATGAGTTATAAATGGAGAGTGTATAGCTAACGAATATACTTCTGTTTCTGCAACCATAATTGAAGGAAATGGTCGTAGACACAATATTCATCAGCGTCCTTAGTTATAAAATCCTTCTCCAACAAACCCTTCACCGCTGAGTTTACGCTACTGACAGATTGTAAGTGATATTTACGTACGAACTGCCCACTGGTCACAGCCGTAGCCCTACGTTCCGTAGCAATAGCAAGCAAAACAGCACGTTGTTTCTCTGAAAGCATACTATATAGCATTTCATAATGTTCAGAACTTAGGTCAAGAATATAGTTAACTGCATCGTCAATCATATCAGTCCCACGAATGCATGTTATTATAAAAGATTTCCCATACCTTCCGTCCAAAAGGTTTCAACTCTTCCAGAATTGCCTGGCCTAGTGCATCTACAAAATCGGCAAAGGAATTAGTGGCATAGATACATATTATTTTTCATATTATCAAAGAAATAATTATCAAAAGTATGATAATCATATGTTTGATAATCACAAATATGATAATAATAAAGACGTTACCTCCTACTCGAAGTAGAAGCTAAGCACAATCATATTGGAATGACCGCCGTCGATGCTCTGGGTAAACTTATGCAAGGTGGTGTCTATCAGGTCCG
>CACYMI010000071.1 GCA_902775385.1 uncultured Bacteroidales bacterium | reverse complement strand
ACCTTGCCGCTGGTAAAGCCCACCTTGGTAAGGCCGTTCTGCATCGTCTTCTCCACCTTTGTGCTTACCACGCTGCTGCCTAAGGTAGCCAGCACGTTCTCGCTCTCAAAGGCTACACAGGGCTGGCTGTAGGACCATGTGCCCACCAGCGTCTTCTCCGTTACCTCGGCCGTACCTAACAGATTACCTACAAGGTCGGCTGCCACATTACCTACGGTAGAATTACCCGTAGCCTTGTTTATGGCTTCACCTGCCACATTCTTCAGCAAGTCACCCAACTGTGCGTTCGCATTGCCGCAAAACATCATTCCCAAGGCCACAAAGGCCACTCTCAGCATATTCTTTTTCATCTTCAAATTGTTTTTGTTGGTTTGTATCTAATGCAAAAGTATCACTTTTTCTTGAATCCCCGTATTTTTTTTAGATTAATTTAAGTTTCGGAAGCCGCGCTTCCTTTTAGGGGCGAGGGGTAAGGTGAGCCCGGCCTTAGCCGGGCCATTAGTTAAAAAATGTTCCAGATTTTCATTTTTCTGATTATACATACACGTATTTAATAATAATACCATAATTTTGCGTTTATAAATTAACGCAGACGAGAATATAGAACTAAATCTGTACATTAACTTATCGTATTCGAGTATATAAACAATACCATTATGACAGACTATTACGAGTATTCCATACCAGAACTGATCAGGCTATTGGGTGCAAGGTTCAAGGACTACCGTCTGCGTTGCAATATGACGCAGAAGGAGGTGGCGGAACAGTCAGGCGTTTCAGTTAATACAATTACCAAGTTTGAGAACGGCACCACCGGCAGCATGTCCCTTGGTACATTTCTCTTGCTCATGAAGGCGGTAGGACGGATTGAGGGGCTGGATGAAATGATGCCGGAACTCCCCGAGTCGGCATACCTGCAGAACAAAGGAAAGAAAGTTCAACGCATAAGACATAAACAGTTGTGATTACAAGCTCGCTTAAAGTCCTTTTATGGGACAGGGAAATCGGCCGCCTGTCATGGGACGGAAGACGTGGCATAAGCTACTTTGAGTATAACAGGGAGTTCCTTGACGGTACGCTTGACGTATTCCCGCTGATAGCATCGGTAAAGTCTCCTGCCAGCCGTCTTCCCATCATGGGTGACAAGGACACTAAACTTTATCGCAGGCTTCCGCCATTCCTTGCCGATTCATTACCGGATGCATGGGGTAATCAGGTCTTTGAGTGCTGGAGGCTGGAGAGCGGCATCCGAAACCAGGAGCTGACTCCCCTGGACATTCTGTCCTTTATAGGTAAAAGGGGTATGGGCGCAATTGAATTCCTTCCCGAGTCCTCAGGAATGAAGAAGTCCGAAAAACTCAATCTGGAATCGTTGACCACCCTTGCTCAGCGGATCTTTGCGGAAAGAGAGAATGCCAGAATTCAGCCCGAGGAGTCGCTTACTATGCAGTCATTGATTGCGGTAGGTACATCTGCCGGAGGAAGACAGCCCAAGGCCATCATCGCCATTCATCCCGAGACCGGCGAGATACGCAGCGGTCAGATAAGCGGGCAGAAGGGATTTGAGTATTGCATACTGAAATTCGGAGATCAGGAGCGTTCCTCCGCCGAACTTGAAATGACATACTACGAAATGGCTCTGGCTGCGGGCATACAGATGATGCCCTGCAGGCTGATTGAAACCGAAGGGAAGTGTCATTTCATCACCCGGCGTTTTGACCGTGACAAAGACCGAAAACTTCACATGCAAACCTTGGCGGCACTGTACCCGGAGGCGGACAGTTATGAGAAATTGTTAATGGTCTGCCGTAAAATGCGCCTTCCGGAATCTGCTCAGGAGGAGGTGTTCCGCCGGATGGTCTTCAATTATCTGGCCAACAACACAGATGATCATAATAAGAACTTCTCATTTCTTATGGACGAGAACGGATGTTGGCGACTGTCTCCCGCCTATGATATGACATATATATTCAATGCAGGGGGGCGCTTGCCGGAAACGATGCATTGTCTTATGATGAGGGGGAAACTCTCCGGATGGACAAAGGATGATGCGTTGGCCCTGGCAAAAGAGAACGGTATCCGTAAAGCGGAAACCATCATATCCGAAGTGGCTGAAGCCGTCAGGAACTTCCGTTCCTATGCCGTAAAAAACAACGTTCAGATCCGTTGGACTAATGCTGTGGAGCAAACCCTCATATCCAATCTCGACTCCTGGGGGCTGAATGAGCCCAAGAAGGGTATCTCATTGTCTGTTAACGGCCATGAACTGACCGGAATCCGCATTGAGCAGACGTACAAAGGTAATTTCCACCTTGTGGCAAACGTTGACGGGACAGAGAAGAAGTATGTCATCGCAAAAAACAAGGAAGAATACACTTATATTGAAACCGTCGGCGCAATAAACCTTTCAGAAAAGTATCTGGCAACACTGGTAAGGAAATACCTGTTGCGGTAATAGCCAATCTTCCCCGGCCCCTTTCGGACCATGAAGATTTGCGTATTTTCGTATTTTTCCGGCAAAAAGATTTGCGTATTTTCGCACTTTTCCGGCAAAAATACAATTTTGTTTTCAAATTGGTTCGCCTGCATATTCCTGTGTTTGGCTTCTTTTACAAAAACCTTTATAACCCCTACGCTCCCCTTTAGGGGGCTCGGGGGCTACTAACCCCTGAACAGAGCGGATGCGACTTGAGAATGTGTAGGGATTATTATAAAGCAAAAAGTACGGCTATCTGGAGAAATAGCCGTACTTTTTTCAGATCTCTCACTTAATCGCAACCTTTTTGCCGTTCCTGATGAAGATACCCTTGCCGGGATTCTGAACCTTACGGCCGGAGAGGTCATAAACGTCAGCCTCTCCTTCAGTAGTGGTAGGACCAAGGATCTCAATGCCGTCAATAGCATCCTGTGATTCAAAGATGCGTATCTTCCTGATTGTAGAGGGCTTGCCGTTGCGGTCCGTAACGGTGATGAACCAGCGGAAGGCATCCACCGTACCCGTAGCGCCGCTTCCCATCTGCAGGCTGTTGTCCTCAACCGCATAGAAGGTATTTTCGGCCAGCTCGCCGGCATTCTTGGCATTATAGTTACCGCGTATGGTAAAGCATGTGTTCCAGTTGGATACCGAAGCCTCGGTCTGCTCCGACGCATACAGCGTGGCACCGTTCTGCGTGATGGTCTGCGTACCGGCCTTGTGGGCACGGATCACATAAGGCGTGTTAGGCTCGGTATAACCGCCAGTTACCAACACCACCTCCAGGTACGTCTCGTCCACCTTGCCGTCATTATCCATNNGCAATGTCAAAGTCCTGGCTCCACTGGCTGTATTCCAGTCTGAGGGGCAGGTACAGAATCTGCCAGTCGGTATTCTGATAGTCACGGGTATAGGTGATAGCCTTGTAGAACATATCCTCGGGGTTATAGAAGGATGGTGTGCCGTCTGTAATCTGATAGGTATCATCCGCTGTAGGCATCAGATACAATAACATGCCAGTACCTGCGGCATAGTCCATGACCTGGCTGTTGGTACGTACCACGGGCTTGTTCTTGGTAAGGTCCAGAACCAGGCGGCTGGTAAGTTGGAACTTATCATTGCTGTTGTCAGTTCTGACAGTCATAACCTGCTGTGCTTGTGCTGCCATGCCTGCGGTAAGGAGCAGGACTGTGATTATTGTCTTTATTGTTTTCATAATGATTGATTTATTCCTTGTTTATACAATTCTTCATTCTTCACTCTTCATTCTTGACCTACGGTCGAGCCTGCTCACGCTCGGCAATCGGAAAGCACGCTTTCCATTGCTCTCGCTCAATCGCAGCCTTCACTTTTACCAAATGTCCTCCGGCTCATAAGGATTGGCATAAACTTCCTTGGGGCAGAACTCGATGTAATCCAGATAAAGATACTTGCCTCTATCATCCAATACGTTCTTTATCCGTAAATAATATGTTTTATCCGAATCCATAGTCAGACGGCCAAGAATGCGGCGCAAGCAAATATTGCTACCGCGCATTGTTCCATTACTAACGGCGTACTGCTGGCATCCCTTCATATAGCCGTTTTCGTGCAGTTCGTTGTCTCTCATCTGGTCATAATAATCATCGTTCGTGTCATCTTCGTAACCGATACTACTAGGTATCTGACCAGAACTTGTATTTATATAATAAGCTCCCTGACGGAAATCAACGGGAAAACCTAATGGAAGGAGATTATCAGGCTCCGTTCCCAAGTAAAGCTGAAAGATGCCTCGTAAAGTGCTACCAGGTTGTATTCCCAAACGCAGTTCATAAGTTCCCCTTCTGGGTACGGGTGGCAGGCGTAATGTTATGTCTTGCCATCCCTGGCAGCAGAACTCATCTCCCTGCATATTCTGCCATCCGCGGCCTCGTCCTGTCCAATAGCAAAATTTGCTTTCAAAATTGTTGACGGTCAGGTCATCAAGGTAGGGATATTGGTCACAGGGAAGATATACGTTAAAATGTGAAGCGTCAGTTATTTCACTTAATCTGATATCGTTTGTTGCCATCTCCGGGAATATACTGGCCACATCCATACGCAGGCGTATGCTACCCATGTTGTCAGCTGTGTTCTGATCAAATGCCAACAGCTGATTAATAGGATATATAACGGCATTTATTATACTAATTGGAGATGCGGTTGAATTCCATACACAAATACCTGTTTTTTCAGGGGCACAAGACAATTCATGATAGCTTCCTTTACGACTATTATCCAGAATGGGGAAGCGATTCAGATAGATGCCATTAGACTCTGCTGACTCATAGGTACGTAACAATCGTCTGTCGCCCATGGTAGTATAGTACTCACAGACGGGGATAGTAGGCATTCTTGTACTTGTATTATATCCTAACTCGTTGTAATGATTTACCAATGTACTTGGTGTCAGAAGACGGTTCAGTAAATGGTAGGTTACAAACTGGTAGAGCGTATTCTCTGGGTTACTGTAGTCTTGGTCGTTGCGGTAATTCTTTGGGAACTGACAATTCTGCTGTATGTATCCTGCCACATCCGCTACTGTAATTGCCTTGTAATCCTTAGCGAGTACCTTCTCCCAGAATTCATCCGTCTCGGCAAAAAGGGTGTAACCATAACGGCGGTGTTCTGGCGCATAGAATGTGTAATATTCCACGTTACTATAGTAGCTAGTATCTGCCCCGTCTGATACCGTTTCTCATACTCATAGTCCATCAGCACGTCCAATGAGTCACAGAGTCCGCAGGCCTCTATCAGCTTGGCGGTTACCAGAATGCCCTTCTCCTGCTTCTGAATCACATCCCGCAGGTAAGTGCCGAAGCCGTCCTGCGCATGAAGAGCGGTTGCCAGGAGGCTGCACATTATTAGTATATATATCTTCTTCATAATTATTTCCTCCTATTATTTGAAACCTAAGACCCCGTCTATCTGATGTACCACACCTGAGCGTTGGCTATTGATGGTAATGCCACTCATCGGTACTCCCCTTGGACTTTTGCTGCAAGTGTAGTCCCGTACAAAGATGTTCTTGTTGTCCGTGACGTTGAAGGTGTTCCCCTTCCAGTCAGTAACCGTCATCCTGCCATTACCCAGGCCTTGTACTGTCAGGTTGGGTGATGCCAGTGTCTCCGGGTCTATTACCAATGACTTGTATTCCTCCCGGAAGGGTTCCTGGTCGGCAATTGCCATACCGTAGTGGAAGTGCGCCTTAATGACATTCAGCAGGGTCATAATCTTTCCCTGAATGCGGATGCTGTCCTCGGGAGTGCTCAGCCCCTCTTCGCCAGAGTGGCTTTCTATATCAGCCATGATGTCATCCGGGGTAGGCAGCCCCTGGGCAATGGCACGCTGTACTGCCTCGTTGGTGGGGATATAGGCAGTATAGGATGTGTTGCCTATAAGCGGGGCAAAGTTATAGTCCAGGCCGTAGTCTGATATAAATATCAGGAACTTCCTCAGGGCATCCTTTTGTGCTGAGCTGGGCAGACTTCCATCCACCAGTCCACAAGCTCTGACAGCCCATTCATCCACGTTACACAGGTCATAGAAGGCACTGTACGGATTGGCAGCCCAAGCCTCGTCAGAATAGCCCTTGGGATTGTATTTGTCGTCCTCCAATAGATCATCCGTAAGTACACTCCACAGGCTGCGATAGGTGGAAACCAGCGGAGCATCCAGCGTGTAGGTCTGTCCGTTGCTGAGGGATTCATAGGATGCCGTAACGTTGCAGCCGGTCACGCCAGGTGTAGCAGCGGTAATGCCGTTACGCTCGTTCTCCAGTTGGAAGGTTCCCTTGGCGCCTGTAATCTTGCCGCTTCCGTCACGAATCACCTTTATTACATCACCTCCGTAAGTGCGGAAGTACTCGTTGCGGCTGTTGATGTCCTGTGAATCGTCACTGACAATTGTGTGGTTCAGCAATATATCCTTCAAGCGGTTGACAATCTCTGTCTGTTGTAATTGGCTTCCCATTCCCGGTATCGCACTTCCAGTGGTTCCGATTTCTCCTTTGTCCTGATTGTATATGCAGTAGTAATTCAATGGAGAATTACTACTTACGGCGAAGGATCCACCCTTGTAACTTAGCCTGATTACTCGCGGTGTGCGGCTCTTCATGCTAACTGGATCATAGTAGTAACCCATGGCTGCGTCAGTAGGCAGGAAGAAGGTAATGTCCTGCTTTGGAGTGTTCAGACAGATGTAATAGTTGAGGCCCATTTTATTCTGATCGTAGATGGCCCACTTCATGATATTGGCATCCGTGCTGGCGTAAGCAGGGGCGCAGACACCGGTTAAATTCTGGGGGCCATATACCTTATCCATAATATATACGGCTCCGTTACATGCCATCAGGCAGGTCTGGATTTTGTCCAGGTCATCAGCATAGAACAGCTGTTCCAGTGCATCATCGCGCAGCTTCAGCATCTTGCTGGGAACGGAGCCTGCAAAGGAACGCATCATAATCGTGTTGGCAAAGGAAACAAGCACACTTGCCGGTACCTTGTCTAACTGCTGCAGGAGCTCCTCCTGAGTAGTCGGCTTTACATAGGGTAGGGGATCTTCCCCACCGGCCTCTCTGACATAAGTTTGCAGGAGTGCCTGACCGGCCCCTTCGGTAAAGAACTGCCACATGCTTGCATCATTGGGTACGAACATGGCGGCCATATCCTTATGTCGTGCTTCCGGTTCCTCATAATAATCAGCCCATCCCGGGTCGAACTTTAACAGACTTCCGTATCCATAAGGATCTTCGGGTTGCTGTTGGATATAGTCCATGATGTGGGCAAAGATGTTGGTCTGCCCGTTGTTGCGGATAATGTCGGCCATGGTGCCTAAAGGGGTAAGGGGCAGGGAAACGTCCTCAATATATCCGTTAGAGCAGGTGTAGTCAACCTCCCTGAACTGTACACCCGGTGTCCAGGGCGCGGTAATCGGAGCACCGCAGATGATGCGCTGGTCCTCATCGGTGATGTTGTTCAGCGCACAATATTCAGGTGTCAGAACGGGTGTCCATATATTGTTGGAGAGATAGGATTTCAGTCGCAGGGTACCCTTTTCCCCTATCTCGCCGACCTTGCCGGCTTGTGTAAGGGAAGAGGCCAGCAGCATTCCCTTCTGTTCCGGCGTCAGTGCCCCATAGCTGGTGGCCGTATGCCAGGGATTGCTCTCGGGTAGTTTGGCATTCCCCTCGAAGAACTGTTTCCAACTCTCGTCATTGGCCACAAAGACGGTCATGTCAGTGGCGCCGTTCAGATAATCTGTCCAGCGCTCCCGCCAGCTGGGAAACTCGTTGCCGCAGTCCCTCAGTAACTGCAGGTAGTTGGAGAAATTGGTGAAATAACTGTTCCGAAGCGTGGCCAGAATGCTATGTGTGGGGTCATACCACACAATGCTGTCAGTTGATTCTTTCTGGAATGTCTGTTTGCTGCCGTTCTTCAGGTAGAAGGTGGTCAGGGCGTCCGCATCGTTATGTGAGACGCTATCCACCTCCGAGGCCTGGAACTTGGTTGTATTCATGTCTTTCTGAAAGACCTGGAATACCTGTGCCCGGCTCCCTGTGTGCATTCCTGCCAGCAGGGTACATAGGGTTAATATCTTAGCGTATTTCATCTTGTCTGTCTGTTTATGGTATAACATTAATTACGCTGCCATCCTGCTTGCTCCTGAGGATAATCCTGTCAATGCAAAGCTCGCGCACGTATCCTTTCTTGATATCGCTGTTTGAAGGTGAGCTCTGAATAATCAGGGTAGGATAAGAATCGGATATGTTGGCATACGAATAGGGGAACTCAAAATTCTCAATTACGGTAATGGTATCCACCTTGGCGGGGGTGTAAGTAGTAGTTACCTTAGAACTGGTTTTGTCACTTGTTCCCCCCGTGTTATAACGGACTTGTGCACTAATTTTGTTGAGATTCACTTGTGCCAGGGAATCTGTGAACAGTTCATCTCTCAGCAGTTCAGCATTCTCAGGCGTTGCCATCATGCGATACCAGTTGGGCACCATCACCACCTGTATGTCATACAGACCGCTCATTACCTGTTCTCCGTTTTTGCCAGTCAGCTTGACTTCAACCTGAGGATTATAAGTCTCGGTCTGCCCTGGCAGATATAAGAAGTTGCCGTTGCTTACATCTCCGTAACGGTCTGTTATATCCTTCAGCTCGGGGCGGCCTACGTCATACAGGGCTGCCTCTCCTGCTTTATAATAAGAAGTGCTGCTGACATAATAGAAATTCTCCTTGCCTGTCAGCTCCACCTCCACATCAGGCTTGTATTCGCTAAGCGGTACCGGCCATTCCGTAGCAGTGTAGGCAGTGCCGTTGCTAAGGCTTGTCTGTAGCCCGGTTGCAGTCTTGCCCAACAGTGATGTAATGGCATTTGCCCCTATGGAGATTGCCGACAGGGAATCGGGGTTGGCAATATCCAAATACACATTTCTTATCCCCTGATCCCCCTTTACCTTATTATCGTATCTGCTACTGTACCTGTACAGCGGAGCCAGCTTAGTCAGTGCATCGTTCCATACGGCATCGGTTGGCATCACCATGCTGTAAGAGGCATTCTCATCCGCCAGGTCGGCACCTATGCCCTTGATACGCATTACATCATCGTTTATCAGGTACTGGTCCGTAATGCGGCTTCCGCTGCGGAAAATGCTGTCCAGCACCTGCATATTGCCGTCCTTGGTAGGAACAGAGAGGGTGTTCCCGGCATCAAGGGTTTTACTGTCACCTTCCAGGCTTGCCATAAACTGCCGGGCCAGTGTGCAGTCCGGTGCCAGGTCCGTCAGGTATTCCTGCAGGCTGGCCAGGTACGGGAAGCAGGATGCCGCCGTATAGAGCTGTCCGTTGTTGCATGCCAGGTTGGCAGGGGTCACATTGTAGTTGCTGACTGCTATATGCTTGCCGTTCAGCATCATAACATCACCTGCGCCTGCCGTGTTTCCCTCCTGCGGACTGATGTGGTTAAGTATAAACTCCTGCTGCAGCCTCCATCCGTCCGTCCGGGCAAGGGAAAGCAGCTCGGCATATTTATCCTCGCTGACGGCTTCGTCAGTGGGCGCATATACCGTTACCGGCACATTCCCGCTTAGTATCCGGCTGAATGTAATACCCGTGGAGGGCTTTCCTTTGCCCGTATAGTAGTCGGCAGCCTCCATGACGGCGGCAAACTTCTTCAGGTTGGGCTGTGCCTGGATGACATCCCATAGGGTAGTGGTGTTCTCCTCCTCCGGAGCCGGGAACTGCTCTGCGTCACCGATGGGGAAATAGACCACGCTGTCCACCTTCTCCACCTCATATACCTGGCCAACGCCGCCCTGTTTGTGCAGCGTCACATTCTGCGCCGTGGCCGTCACCGTGACGGCGGAAAGGCACATTGCCAATATTGATATTCTATTGTATTTCATACGCTTCTTACTTCTTTACGGGTCTGATACTGTACTGATCGGATACGGGACCGAAGGAAATCTTCCTGTCCGTGGCCGTCATCTTGAAATAGTTGTAGCATCCGGCGTGTTTGTCAGAGGCAGTACGGGTCCAGTAGCATCCTACGGTCCCTGCATTCAGCGGTACCATGCCTCCATCTCCGGAACCGTTGGCAGGCAGGAAGATGCTGTTGCCGTTGGGACCTGTCACCTTATAGCCGTTACGGTTCTCGGAATCCGGGCTGATGCTCCAATTAACGGGATCGCCTTCCTGCCATTCCCATGTACACCTGTCCATAAGTTCCTGGAACTCGGCCTCGTCAGGCATCCGCCAGTCTTCCGGCCATGTGGTGGTCTGTATGAAGGGGTAGGCTGCTATGCCTGGCAGCTGGTCTGCCGGTGCATCATCACTGCTGGGGTGTATAAACCATCCTTTGGTGTCATATTCATAGGTGCCCCCCAGGTTCACAGGAGCCCATTTAACGCTCAGACCCAGGTCAACGGCTGGGATGTCGGCAGTGGTGCGCAGTTGCCGGATGTCGCTGTACAGGGTAATGCTGTCCTCTGTAAGCACATAGGCGCGACAGTAATATGACGTGTTGGGCTGCAGCCTGGCCTGAACGGTGTATTTCCCGTCCTGCAGGGACGCTGCGTCAGCAGGTACGCACCATGCGCCCAATGCCTGACTGTCCATCTTGTCCAGATAGCAGAGCTGTATGCCAGCCTCCCTATAGCTGCCCCTGGCCTTGCAGGTAACGGTGGCTGTGTTCCAGTCGGTCTGTACATCAACCGTCTCGGGGAACGCCAAAGGCATCACCGGTCGGATGGCCATGCCTATGTAACCCGTAGCATCCTTCACCGTTGGTTTGTCAGTCTTGTCCAGGCGAAGTGCCTGAAGGGTGTCTGATGTCCAGTAGAATCCCGTCTCATCAGGGTAGGAGAGGGCAGCCCCCTCGCGGAAGCCCGTATAGGGCAGGAAGATGCTGTTGCCGTTGGGACCGGTCACGCGGTAGCCGTCATCTTCGCGCGCCCACGTACATTTATTAATAAGTTCCTGTACATCGGCTGCGGTGGGCAGTGTCCAGCCGGTCTTGCCGAACAGGTTGCGGGTGCTTTGCCCGGAATAACCGGCCATGTGATAGTTGGCACTGGTGTAGTCAGCCTTGGGGAACGTCTCGCCCCAAGCCGCATATTCGCCCTTGTCCTGGGGTGAGGCGGCACCCCAGTTGCAGTTGGCCCACAGTACGCTCAGGCCCAGGTCCACCATCTCCTGCTGTGCAGTTGTCCTGTCATCTGTCAGTCCCGCCTTCGGTCTGTCCTTAACCGGACGGACGGGCAGATAATACTGGTTGGAATATTGGTCATTGTATTGCAGGGATTTCGTACCCAGGTCCACCGAAACGGGATATTCCAGGATACTTGATGTCAGATAGATATTGGCGCCGGAAATGAATCTTCCTTCATAATTGGAGTAATAACCAGCTCTTGGAATGGTCAGTACGCTACCATTGGGCCCCTGGAATTCTGTGGCAGTCAGTTTGGTTGTATTCTCTTTCAGTTCCTTGAACTCTGACAGGGTAGGCATGCGCCAGCCGTCGCCCCACAGTACTGCTGCGGCATCGTGTTCGGGCAACAGCCAGTATCCCATCTCGTCCAGCCGCTGGTATTGCATCAATGCGGATTCCCGGCCCCATGCCTTGAATTCCTCTTCACGGCCCGCCTGCTGGTAGTACCATAGCATGTAACCGGGTATCATCGTGTTATTGTCCAGATAATAGGGATTATGGCTATTCCACCAGTTGATTCCCTGCGAGGCTATGTCGGCAGGCATAGGTTCTGTGAAGCCAGGGCCGAAGTAGTAGCCGTTTTCCTCGGGTGTGACTGCACCGATGTTGGTAGCGGCCCATAATACGCTCAATCCCAAATCCACACACGCATGCTCTCCGTCCTTCACCACCTCGGAACGGACATCCTGCGGGGCTGTTCCGCCTATAACCGGTCGCAGGGAAAGTCGCAGTGCCTGACTGTTGGCTGCAAGTCCCCTCTGCTGTGGCGTGAATACAAGGCTGTAGCCCTCGCCTGTCCAGTAGCCGGCCATCTGGCCGGAAAGTCCGCCCACATAACTGCCGTCGGTACTGATATGTCCGGCTGCGGGCAGGAATAGCTTATTCCCGTTAGGGCCGGTTACCATGTAGCCCTGGCTGTTCACAACCCGGGTCCATTCCCATTGGCATACCTTCAACAGTTCCTGGTACTCAGCTATGCCGGGGAGGCGCCAGTCGCCGCCCCACTGTCCTTCTGTCCCGGCACTACGGAAGGAGAAGTGCTTACCGTTCTGGTAATCCTTTTCAGCCCCCACGTTGGTTGTTGCCCAGCGTGTTCCGCTTGGCAGGCCGAGATCTACGTACTCATGTCCCACATAGCGCAGCGAGTCGTCATTCAGGGTGACTGATTTCACCGTCTCCCCCGGGTAGGCAACTACCTTGCCGTCGGACTTGTAAACCTTAAATCCTTGCCCTGAGGTATTCAGGCAGGGAAGGAAGAGTAAAAGTAGTACAAGTTTTTTCATGAAATATTAAACGTTTGATATGAATGTAGTTTAGTTATGTCTTCATGGATAATCCCCGTCGCAAAATTAGAAAATAATTTTACATGAGCAAAATTTTAAGGAAAGAAAATAAGATATGGTATGAAATAACTTCGGTACGTCATAAAAAAAATCCCTGCTGCACGTGGCGCCACATGCAGCAGGGGAAACACACTTAATAAGTAAAAACTTCATTGTCGCGTCGATTCACATCGATGCTTTTCCTTAACCATCCATAAATCGGATGTATAGTTTACTGTCCTTTCACAGTTAAATCTAAATCCGGTATTATTTCCTGGTTTTAGCTGGTTTAGTTAGTTTTACAATGCAAAAGTATGCTTTTTTTTTATATGCCACAAATTTTTCAGTGTTTTTTTTGCAGAAAACACGAAAATTCATTCTATTTGGGCTAGCCTCTTACGCAAAAGTCTGCGGAAAAGTGAGCGGGGAAGCGCAACTTACGAAGTTCCTTCCTGCTGTTTTGGGGGGTATTGGGACTCTATTTGTCCAATATACGGCAAAAAACTTTGTAAAATTTGTTTTCCATAAAGAAAATTTCAATATCTTTGGCTTCGGTGAACATAGCGATTATTGTCTGTACCGCTTTGTAATTGAGCACTATAAATGTACGGGATCTTCGCTCCTTACGGAATTTGAAGACAATAAATTTTCTATGAAATCACGATAAGATACGCTTAGAATCATAATACCGAAAATACAATATCATGAAAAGATTATCTTCCCTTTTTGCCGTTTTTCTGCTGGTGACCCTCCCGGCATGGGCTGACAGGTACCCCATCGACAACTATGACGAGCCGACTGTGGATGCCACGGCTCCGGCTGCGGAATGGATGCTTGAACTGGAGTTCGTGATGGAAAGCAAGGAGCCGGAGCAGGTTGATGCCATCTATACGTTGCTTACCGCCAAAGAGCTTGCCTCGAAGGCCCAGTTCACATGCAAGAAGGAGGAAAGCGGCAAGTACAGTTTTTTTAACGAGCAGACCGGACCCTACATGATATGGCGGGCCGTGACCCTCGCCTGTCAGCTAAGCAGATATCATTCAGGCTTAGTTGACAGGTGAGAGTTGACAGCCTCCTCCCTTTCTCCTTCTGAAAGTTAGCGACAAGCCCCCCCTTCCTCAGGGAGTGGGAGCCTTATACAAAGCATCCGGCTCTGCCGTAGCCATTACCCTATACTCGCTTTCTGAATAGGGATGGGAATGATACACCTGAACAATAGGGGCATCGAGGGCATCCTCGATACTAACCAATGTATCAATCGTGAAGTTGTGCGTTCCACGCATCCACTTGCTAATCTCAGCCTCACTTTTACCCAGGCGCTGAGCCAGATCTTTCTGTTTAAGACCTTTTTCCTGCAGAATTTCATGTATTCTGTCCACGATACGGAAAGACAAAGCTACAGACTGGCGGATTTCCGGATTCACCCGCTTGCGTCTTTCCTCTAAAACACTACTCCTTTTCATACCTTGTAAAATTTATGTTTCCCATGATTTCTTTGTCCACAAGCAGTATTGAACCATCCTTGATTCTTGATGAAATAAAGCGGCTTGTATCTATCAGTAGCTTTACATATGGTGCTAATGTCTCGCTTTCTTGCCAGCTTTTGGAATCTTTCACCCCGCCATTACCAAACACAAGAATCTTGTCGGAAAGCCGCAAACAGTATAATCTGATCTTATTCCCCACTTCTATAGGAATCACCCCGACTCCATCACCATAATTTCCTTCTGGACGGAAGTAGCGCTCCAAAGCACCCCGTTCTGCTATTTTGTCTATCCATGAGATAATGACATCTATATCATCATCATACTCGCACCCTTCGGGGAATTTTTCAAAGAAAGCCTCCAGTTCCGTCAGTTCCTCTCCAGCCAATCTGATGCTATAGAAGTTGACCTTTTCATACTCTTCTAACAGTTCTATACTGTACTTTTGCTCCACTTTTATCTTAACTTATAAGTTATCTGATGCAAAAGTACGTACTTTTCGCAAAACCGCCAAACAATTAACTTATAATTTAAGTTTCGGAAACTTTGTTTTCTTTTAGGGGCTTCTCTGGCCCCTATTGTTCAGGTGTATCATTCCCATCCCTATTCAGAAAGCGAGTATAGGGTAATGGCTACGGCAGAGCCGGATGCTTTGTATAAGGGTAGTTGACCGGTGATAGTTGAGCCTCTTATTTGAATAAACAATAAAACACAGATGAAAACGCGGTGCTTCCAAAATTGAACGGTACAAAAAAGTGCAATAGCAAAAAATGGGAAATCTAAGAGTTTTGCAGAGCAAAACCAGCCTTCAAAGATATGCAAGTTTTAACAGATTGTTAAGATTATTCAACCTTTTGTTTTGAGGCAATTTTGCCGTTTGCTAAGTCTGGCTGACAATAGGAGGTCATTTTAAGGCTTTGCCGATAGCTCGAAAATCGACTAAAACCAGGGTTATTGTACCGCAGTTGCATCTTGGATGCTCTAAGTATCTGGTATTCAATGGTGGTTAATAATTCAAAGTCAACGATGGACGCTGAAAATTGAAGGTCAAACGTCCCAAATCCGTGATTAAGCGAGTGCAAAACAATAGTTTACTTTTGCTTTGCCGAGTGTGAACGGATTATCTAATGTTTATGTGTCGCTAGACAGGTAATCTTTGGTACAAAATGATTCAAAAAGGCAGGGAAAAGAAAGGTTGAGATGGCACTTTGAGGCAAAATGACGATTTCTTCGGCCAAATTTATTCTTTTCTTTGAAAAAGTTTGGCTATTCCAAATAAAAACTGCACCTTTGCACCAACAAATCCCACCACGCTTCTCGTCGCAAGACCAGCGGACCAGGGTGGGACGTTTCTTTTAATATGGAATATACAAAGCAGCCCATCACCCTCGCTGAACAGATAAACATACTGAAACAGCGAGGGCTTATTTTTGAAGATGAGGAACAGGCTATAGCCGTCCTCAACCACATCAGCT
>CACYMI010000070.1 GCA_902775385.1 uncultured Bacteroidales bacterium | reverse complement strand
GGTGTTCGCACATATTTCCTTTCTGCGTCCTTCTGGCGAGTTATTGGGGCCTTATGCCAGGGAATGGCTTCCGATAGGCCTTTTCCTGTTACTATACGCTACATTCTGCAAGATTAAGATTTCCGAGGTGAAGCCCCGTACCTGGCATTTTGTCATACAACTGGTACGCACATCGCTGTCAGCCTTTATGGTATTGCTGATTACGCTGTTTGATGATAATGCCGATGTAAAGCTGATTCTGGAGGGAATGTTTATCTGTTTTATCTGTCCTACGGCAGCGGCTGTTGTGGTAGTAACAGAGAAATTAGGCGGAAGCATCGGCTCCCTGACCATGTTCACTATTATTGCCAATATTGTAACGATGGTAATCATCCCGCTCTTCTTCCCAATGGTAGAACGGGGCGCGGATATTACTTTCCTGTCCTCAATGCTGATGATATTGCGCAATGTGACTGTGGTACTGGTGGTTCCGCTATTGCTGGCACTGCTGTCACGGCGATTTGTTCCTCAGTTTGTGGGCCGTCTGAACAGACACAGTAATCTGGGCTTCTATATATGGTGTTTTAACCTTAGTATTATAACGGGCATTACCTTATATAATATAGAGCATAGCCGTATTACCGGATGGGTGCTGTGGCTACTGCTCACTACTCCCCTACTGGTTTGTCTTATACAGTTTAGCTTAGGAAAATTGATAGGCAGACACTGGAACGACAGTATCAGTGCCGGTCAGGCCTTAGGTCAGAAAAATACAGTGGTAGGAATCTGGCTGACCCTTACCTTCCTGAATCCGCTGGCCGCCATCTCTCCCGGTGCCTATGTGCTATGGCAGAATCTGGTCAACGGTTGGCAGATCAGGTATAAGGAGAAACACGGGAAGGTAAAATGGTAATTAAAGTGAAGAATGAAGAATGAAGAGTGAAGAATTTGCTACCGCTGTGTTTTGGTAACTTATATTCTTCACTCTTCACTTTCTACTTTTCACTTCTTAAAGTAACGGTTGAAAAGGCCCTGGAAGCCGGCACCATGACGGGCCTCGTCCTTGGCCATCTCATGAACTGAATCGTGGATGGCATCCAGGTTCAGCTGCTTGGCAACCTTGGCAATTTCCATCTTACCCTTGCAGGCACCTTCCTCAGCCATCATACGCTTCTCCACATTGGTCTTGGTATCCCAAACCACCTCGCCCAGCATCTCTGCGAAACGTGATGCGTGATCAGCCTCCTCGTAAGCATAGCGCTTAAAGGCCTCGGCAATCTCGGGGTAGCCTTCACGGTCGGCCTGACGGCTCATAGCCAGGTACATACCAACCTCGGTGCACTCGCCCATGAAATGGTCCTTCAGACCCTGACGGACGAAATCGCCTTCAGGACCGGCGGGGATGGCATCTGCGACACCTAATTCATGCTCTGTTACAAACTGAAGGGCAGCACCCTCCTCTACCTTCTTGAACTTGCTTCCGGGTACCTTGCACTGGGGGCACTTCTCGGGAGCTGTATCACCTTCATGTACATATCCGCATACGGGACAAATCCATTTTGCCATAATCTGATAATTTTTGATTGGTTAAACACTATGTATCTAATGCAAATGTATGCAAAAATAGTAATACCTGCAAAATAATCTACCTACTTTTTGGTATTTTAACTAAAAAAGGCAGCCCCATGTGGAGCTGCCCTCTATAAATAAGATGTATGGGAACTATTCCTCATCGGACCAAATGTCCCAACTGTTCTCCTTTGTCAAAGCCTGACCTCCATCCACTGTAGTGGTGTTGTCAATCACCAGGCTCTCTGCCAGCATATTGGCCACCTGAGCCTCTTCAATCCGTAAAGTTGGTTTAATGTACATCATAATTATCAGCCTCTCCCCCCGCCCCTAGCCACCTTCGCGAATGGGGATTCGCTCACCTTTGTGGGGCCGAAAGCACATTCTTGCGCTCCAGTTGGTGCTCAGGCGCAGGCGGAACAGTGGGAGGGAGCCGAGGTTCCGAGGACTTTTTTATTAGTTTGACATTTTTACTTTAACCATTGTTCCTAGTTCCCCTCTCCTCGGAGAGGGGTTAGGGGTGAGGCTTTTAGAACAATATTTTCTTACCGTTCACGATGTTGATGCCCTTCTGGAACTTGGACAGCTTCTGACCGGCGATGTTGTAGATAGCACCCTGGTTAGCGTTACCGTTAACGTTCACGTTGTCAATAGCGGTCTCGTCATCAACGTCACCGAAGAAGATCTTAACCAATGGACCAGTATTGCCATCCAGTTCGAGGTATGCCTTGCCTGCAGCAATTGTGCCGCTTTCAGCACGGTAGAAGCATACATCCTTACCTTCGGGCTTAGCCAGTACATACTTGTCAATTGCACTGATGGGCTCGAATGTACCCTTCAGGTCATTCTCCTCAATAGGTTCGGGGATAATCTGTCTCTTAGCCAGAGCCTTGCCGCCGTCAACAGTCTTGTCGTAAACCTTCAGAGCATTCTCAGGAATCTCTTCCTCATCGTTCGGTTCTGATACACCAACCTTGAACTTGTAAGTGTAGGGATCACCCTTCAGGATTACAGGAGTAGCCTCGGGAATGATACCGTCCTTAATCTCAGTTGTTGTGAACCAGGTCTTGTTAATCTTACCAGTGTAGGCTGTAACGGCCTTGGTCTCTACAACCGGATCTGAACCTACTGTGCCAAGCATAGCGGCTTCTGCATCGGTAAGGGCAACATCCCAGAAGCATACCTCGGAAGCATTTACCTGCTTCTCCTCACCATCGTTATCTACAAAGAGCAGGAACTGCTTGGTATCTCTCATTGCCCATGCATTAACGTCCTGAGCAGTAGTAGGACCACCTACCTTTGTACCATCAACATAAACGGTGCAACGACTGTCATTCATAACTACAATGATACGGTACCATGTGTTGGCGTTGATTGTGCCTTTGTAACCCAAGCCGGCAGAATTAAAGCCCACCTTTCCGTCCTTGATAAAGAAACTTCCGTCCTTCTTGGGAGTATCCTTAAAGTTTACATCATTCTGGAAGAGGCAGTTGTAACTGCTGACATCGGGGAAGGAAACGTCAAACATGAATGTATAGGCGCTGGATACTGCGTCGAGCTTTGTATCAAGCAGGAATCCACCTCCAAGGGGAACACTTACTGCACCGTTTTCTGCATCAGGACCTGCGGCTGCTGTAACACCCTCACCATAAACTGATAGAGTTGATGTTCCAAGACCTGCGGTAATGTTGCTGGCATCGTCAAACTTGAATATACCCTTAGCCTTGGGAACAGTGATTTCTGTAGGTTCGGGCAGTGTGACTGCGAAGGGGAAGTATGCGGTAGCATAGCCTGATTCGCCAATAGTGTACTCAATGGCTCCGGGATCCAGAACTTCCCACTGAGAAGCGGCGGCAGCGGCCTCCCATCCTACTATCTCACCGTTACCGGCACAGTGCAGGCAAGAGTATACCTCGTTAGAGTTAGCACGGAATGCAGCAGTACCGTTCTGAGGAACAACAATGTAGGTACCAGCCTCAGTAGAAGCTGTAACGGCTGCACTCTGTGCAACGGTTGCAGGAGCATACTTGCCCATCAAAGAGACAGAATAGGTATCAGCCCCCGTCTTGGTCAGCTTCACAATCTGCTTGGGAAGATTGCAAACCTTATAGTTACCGTACATATTAGCATCGCTGGGATCAATACCCAGATAAGTACCGTAGTTCTTGTTCTTGAGGATGTAGTAACCTGTCTCGGGCAGGATATAGTTAGCAGTAGAAGCCTGAGCTTCGGTCAGTTTCTGCTTCAGGGCCTTGTAGGTCTCGAACGGGCATTCTGTCTTATATGCCTCGTCATAACCGATGGTAGCCTTGGCAGCATCAGTGAATGTAAAGTAACCTGTGGACTCTACATAGGGTGCTATCTCGTCTGCTACGAAACTTGCGAAGTTGGTAGGAACGTCAAATACGGTAAATGCAGAACCTGCGTCACTCAGGTTGTTAGCGCTGTTCCAGAACTTAACGCTACCGCCGGCACCGCCAAACTGATTAATGTAAAGGTTGGTACCCGGAACATTCAGAACGAATGAACCGTCAGGAACTGTAGTGTTTGTACTGGAGACAATTCTCCATCGGTGATTTCCCTCGCTGTCACTCATGATGGTAGGAATACCGCTATTTGTTGCCTGTTCAGTTGTCCAACCGAAGCTATAGCCGTCTCCGGCAGCCTTGTTGATGATCTTGAAGCCTTCGTAGCCGTTACCGACGAATGCCCACTGATAGGAATCCTCAACGAGACCCATTGTGTTGGCGTTCTGTGTCTTGTATGCACCGTCGGTGTCCTTGACATCACTGGTTACGTACCATGTTGAGCGCATAGCCATATCATACCAGTGTGCGGTAGCAAAGTCAGCGGAAATCTCGAAGGCACCAGTCCATGTGGCAGTATATTCAACGGTTGTATTCTGTTCGCTGATAGTAACATCCGCCTCGCTATAGGTATAGAGAGGAAGCTGGTACTCAGGAAGCAGAGTGGTGATGTGAGCACCCAACTTTGTGGGTTGAGGATCAGATGTGAAAATCACATTACCAAAGGTGTCCTTAATCTTATATGTCACATTGTAAGCAGGATGGAAATAAGCGTCCAGTTCTGCCAAAGCATCTGTCGGGTCGAAGTCATCAACAGCAACCATGTAGTACTTGTTGCCGGGGTCGGGAGTGCTATAATTGTTGATTACATATCCCAGAGGCTGGTTGCCGTTGGTGTTAAGATATTTGTCAGTTGCATTGAAGTGCCAGAGGAAATAGGCTTCAACACCATCTTGAGGTTCCATCACCATAGCATCCTCTGTGCTAAAGCCAACGGTTGTCAGGTCGAGTGCTACACTTGCATCGTTCTTGACGAACTTCTTCTCGTCGATGCTGAAGATATAGTAGTTACCCTCGTAGTTAAGGAGAGCGAACTTACCGTAGGGCTTTACATTTGCTGCGGCAGCCAAAGCTGTATTAACCATTTTGCCATCGTATGCAATCATTGCACCACGGTCGCAGCCGATGTTGTATGCCTTGTAGTTGCTCAGGTCAGACAGACCCTTTACAACACCAGGCTTCTCGGTACGGGTGATGGTGATTGTGCAATCGGTGTCACCTACTGTTTCGCTGCTAACTGCATAGTCATAATAGAATTTCTCGTGGAAGAAACCATTGAAGTCCGCACCTGTTCCGGGCAGAGGGCTGATAAGGGAACTATTAGCTTCCTGCTTTACGGTTTTACTGCTTACCTCTGTTGTGCCGTCACCCTCAACAAGCTTGTAGGTAACGTTGATAGTTGTCAGAGGACCTTCAAAGTCCCAAACGTATTCAGCTGTGTAGGAATAGCATGGAGTAACTACATCACCGACCATATAAGTAGTCCAGTGGGTGCGTCCTGCATCGTTCCAACTGGTAGTGCCGTCTGCAACATTGCAGGAACGGATGGCGTACTTACCCTCACTGTTCTTGTAGATAATCTGCCTTTCCCAATCGGCACGGTCACCGGTGGAATGATTGTAGTTTCCGGGCGTCAGGTTGGCAACATTGGTACTCAACAAAGGAGAATTGGTGAACCTGTCCGTGCCTGTGTCAATACGGAAGCCTGTACCGTAGTTGCCACCTGAGGTCTGCGAGATATTGAAGTAACCTGCCGCATCTCTTGAACTTGTCAACGTACCGGATGTGGTTACATAATAGTCGGAACCGCCTACTGTGGTCTTAATGTGGTAGATTCCGTCAGTAATGGCAGCCTTTGCAGCTTCATAGTTTGCTGCATTGTGCTGCGTCTGAGCCGTTGTCCCCGTCCATGCCATCGCCGATAGCATAACGGATAAGAGAAGTTTGAATTTTCTCATAACGATTAAATTTAGGTTAGTAATTGTGTTATTTAGTCTTAGTAGATTTAATCTGTATTTTAAGTAAAGGTACGGCAAATATACGCTTTATTTGTATAATAGCAAATAATCAGGCCTTTTTTTTTCAGAAAATGCCCTTTTTTTTGTTAACAATGGTTTAATGCCTGTTATTATTGATAACGGCATACAAAAAAAGCAGCCCCCACATTGCGGGAGCCGCTTTATAAATAAGGTATTGTAAAAAATACTGTCCTACTTCATGACTTTCTTGCCGTTGATAATGTAGATACCCTTCTTCAGCTGAGCGTTAACCCTGCGTCCGCTAAGGTCATATACCTCACTGCTATTCAGGTTCCCGTTAACGGAAACGTTATCAATTGCGGTGGCATTGCCGTCAAAGTCCATGAAGAATTCCTTCACTTCAGCATTGAGCTCAAGGTAAGCCTTGCCTGGGGCAATCTGTCCTGATTCTGCCTGGTAGAAGCATACATCCTTGCCCTCGGGTTTAGCCAGTACATACTTGCCGGCAGCATCGATGGGCTCGAAGGTACCCTTCAGCGCATTGTCCGCGATAGTCTCGTCGGCACGTCTTCTGACAAGGGCCTTGCCGCCGTCAACCTGCGTCTGATATACCTTCAGGTTATTGCCTTCGGGCTCTTCCACAACACCGATTGTGAGCTGGTAGGTAGCAGGATCCGCCTTCAGGACAACAGGTGTGGCTGCGGGTACGATACCATCCGCCACTTCGCTCATAGAAAGCATATTTTTAATGATTGTACCTGTGTAGGCTGTAATACCCTCAGGCAGCGTAACGTTAAAGGGAACATACATGGTTGCATAGCCGGCATCGGATATGGTCACATCAAAGCTTGTTGCCTCCTCTACAATCCACTGGGCCGCATCTGCGTTGTTGTCTGTTCCGCCGATGACTGACTCATCCTCGGCAGCGGTGAAGATTCCCTTCTTCAGGTAAGAGGCATAGTTGCCGGTACCGTTACCGTAGCAGATGGCAAAGGCAACCTGCCCTGCCTCTTTGCCGCCAAACCAGTTAACATACTTGTCAGGACTGTTGGTCACATAAGCCAAGCCGCTGCCGACTTCTCCACCGGCAATAACCCAGCCGAAACCGTGACTCTGGTTGTACATGTACAGTTTGCCGTCTTCCTTTTCCACAAGCTCGATAACAGTTGCGGCACTTGTAGCGTCGCCGTTGGCAAAGACAGCCTTCTCTGTGCTGGCGTATCCTGTGGTCTTTAATGAAGTCAGGTATTTGCCTGTGGCCACATTCTTCAGACGGTAATAGCCTGCTGTGGGAGTTACAAGTGAAAGGTTGTGGGAAAGCAGATTCAGGGCAATATAGTAATTGGCATATTCCGAGGTACGGGACTCAGCGATAGCCTTACCTACCTCGGTGATTGCATTGGCTGCCTGCTCGTTTGTAGCCAGTGCCTTGTCGATTGTATTGTACTGGCCGATGGCGGTACCGAAGGAGTACTCCTTCATGCTGTTATAAAGTGAAATAAGCACATCCTCGTCAGTAGAGGCTACGATAGTGGAACCGGCATCGTCATGAACCGCACTCCATTCTGATACACTGCAAGTACGCAGGAATCCGTTGTTTGCAGAGTTCTGATGATGGAAATATATGTTGGTATTCTCCTTCATACGCAGCACAAATCCGCCTTTGTTCTTATCAATCACCCAATATCTGTTTTCGGATTCATCGCTGGCCACAAACTGGATGTTGTTGTTACCGCTGTTTCCGCCGGTTACCACACTGGTATAGGTCAGGAAGTGATCTGTACCCTTGGTCTTGTTGATAACCTTAAAGCCGGCATAGGGCTCACCGATGAAGGCCCAGGAGGCATCAGCATTGAATGGCTCACTCTGTTCCTGCAGGGTTACCTCGCCGGTAGCAGTACTATTATAGACAAGGTATTTGCTGCGGATATTCAGGTTGTAGTAGTAGGGATTAGATGCATCAGCAGTGTATTTTACCAGTGGTTCAGCCTTTGGTGTAGCCGTGAATACCACATCGGTATTACCTGTTGCGGTGATGGTAACATCTACGGTATTGTAGGTGTAGAAGTTCGGTATCTGGTACTCAGCAGGCAGAGTAGTGATGCTGGCGCCATTGCTTACAGGTATGGGGGCAGAAGTAAAGAGTACATTATCATTTCCATCCTTCACAATGTATGTTACGGTGTAGCTTGGATGGAAGTACTCACTGATAGCTGATAGTGCATCTGTAGCATCAAAGTCAGCTGCCTCGCAGATAGCCACACGGTTTCCGCTGTCGGAAAGGTCATTCCAGGAAGTGATGACTGCGGGATTGTATCCGTTAGAGATAGCCATTTGATTGGATCCATTCAGAGCAACAACCGTTGGGAAGTCCGTACTACCAGAACTTGCAAGAAGCGTTACTTTATCGCCGGGAGTTGCTGTGAGAGTTGTATGGTTACCTGATTTAGAGACAAACTTCTTGGCGCTGACGCTGTACAGATAGTAACCTGTGTTGGCAGCCTCTTGCTCATCATTGTAATAAACAAATGCAAACTGCTGCTTGACATCTGAGGTGGATGTTGCCACTCCAGCCTTAGTGGTAGAAGTAAGAGCCGTAGCCTCATTGGGAGCAAACCACCAGCCGCGGTCATTCGTCCTGACTGTATAGCACTTGCTGATGCTCAGGTCAGAAACCTCGGAAATTCTGTTGACAATTTCTATATTATAGATTTGTAGGGTAATGGCACTGCTCCATCCATGCATTACACCACCGGAGCGGTTCATGTAGAAACCGTTAGAGCTGGCATTTACGTTACTGCCATTGAAAGTAAATGTCCATTCTCCGGCTGTTTCATTTGATACATCAGTATGAAAATTACCCGTAGCAGCACCAGGGAGTGGTCCCCAATAGTTGCCTGTGGTATAATTCCTTACTTTCCATGTATCACCATTCTTGATGAAAGTGAATAAAGCATTGTCAGTAATGCCATTCTGAGCGTTAGGAGCTGCATAGTCTGAACCAGACTCTGTAATATACGAGCCTCCGTTTACACGAATGACATAGATGCCATTATTCATTAAACCATCACTTGATGTTACTTGGCTACCCTGTGAAATAATAGATACAGGAGTAGCCCATACCCCTATGGTTGCCATAAGGGCAGTGATAATAAGTAAGATCTTTTTCATTATGTTTAGTTAATAAATTAGGTAAAAAATATTTAATTTCGCAAGCTTATTCTCGGCAAATATACACCTTATTTATAATATAGCAAATAATTATTCACTTTTTTTTAGAAAAACCGCGTATTTATGTTCTTTATACGAAAAAATGCAGACCCTATTCCAAAAACTGCCTATATAATAATAATGTTTAGGGGGAATCAAAACATTCTGAGCCCCCAAATAAAACATTCTAAGTCGCCTTCAAGAATTATTTTCAGGGCTTGAAAATATATTTTCAAAGCTTGGTTATATATTTTCAAGGCTTGGTTATAAATTTTCAAGCCTTGAAAATAATTTTAATTCCCCATTCAGCATGTTTTGTTCAGGCATATCTTATGTTTTGTTTGGCGTGAAAAGAAAAAAAATATAGGCAGCTCCCGTTATAAGAGCTGCCCATATATAATCTTAATTTAAGTTTCGGGAGTTATAAGATGGAGTTAAATAGGAAGTTATGCGCTTTGCGCAGGAAGTTAAGCCAGCGATGCTGGCTGGACGATAGCCTTGGATGCTGAAGACCTGTTTGGTATCGTCCTTTTAACTTCCTCCTTTAACTTCTATAACTTCTTTAACTTCTCTTTCTTAAAAAAGCACCTTTTTGCCGTTCACAATATTGATGCCCTTCTGCAGCTTGTTGATGCGCTGACCAGCCATATTATAAATAGCTCCCTCGCCTTCGGAGAGGGCTGGGGTGAGGCTGTTGATGGCTGTCTCTTCTTCGCCCTCGAAGAAGAAGGCCTTGACAGCTGCATTGCTCTGCAGATATGCCTTGCCGGCAGGAATCTTACCTGTTTCAGCCTGGTAGAAACCTACCTTCTGACCTTCGGGCTTAGCCAGCACATACTGGGTGCCGTCAGCATCTACGTCCTCAAATGCAGGTATCAGGTCATTGGCTTTTACGTCAGAAAGATCTTCGGCAGAAGCAGGGAGCAGTGTGAAGTTGCCGGTATTCTTAAGGATAACAGGTGTGCCCTTAGGTACGGCTGTTACCTGGGTAGTGGTGAAGAACTCCTTGTTGATGACACCGATGTATGCCTCTACCCCTTCAGGGAAGGAAACATTGTGCTTGGCAATGTAGGTGGCATAACCTTCCTGGCCCACTACAGCTTCATCCAGATCCTTCTCGATACAGATACCGCCAAGACCTACGTTGCTTCCCTTGGTGAAGGTGAAACGGACAAAGCGTGTGTCATCAGCAAATGCCTCGCTTGTCTGCAGGTAGAGGATTGAACTGGTTTCACCTGCAATGGTCAGTACCTCAACATCGGTGAACTGTTTGCCGTCAGCAGATTCCTGAACGGTAATGTATGATGTGGTGGCTCCGCCTAACATCTTGACGTCAAGGGATGCGATAACCGGCTTGCAGTCAGTCTTTACCTGAATGTAGTCACCGTTTGTATCCAGCTTTACCCGGTAGGGAGCATTAGATGCAGCGTAGTCAGAGCCCAAGCCTACGGCTGTTACGCCTTCGATGGCTGTGAGATCATCCTTGACGCCACCGTTCCATGCGAAGGGTAAGGTCACTTTCTCATCAATAACCAGCTCACCTGCCACAGGAGCCTCTGTAGGACAGATCTCATAGATGTTGTTGTATGGAATCAGGATTCCCACAATGTCATACGCCCTTCCGGCTTCCAGGGTATAGTTCAGCTTGAACTTGTCAAATACCTGTACATCACCCACATAGTACTTGCCGTTGTCAGATGTCACTACCACATCGGTAAGCTTAACCAGATTGCAGGCATTGTATGATACATAATCGGTAGTAATTGCGGTTGGTTCAGGAACCGTTCCGGCAGTTGCCACAAGGGTATTGTCTGATATGGGTGTGGTAAGTTCAGCCATACCATTGTAAGATGTGAACTTGGCGGTAATAGTTCCGTTGAGCAGATCACCGGCCTTATATGTAAGGCCAGTGTCGTAGAAGTTAACAGCGCCTGTATTGTCACGGACAAACATATCCTTGCCGTTTACGTAAAGAACTTCGGCGGCAGTAAGCTTGACTGTACCGATGGTGTTGTTGTCCAATGCGCAGAACTCGCCGATTCCGTTCAGGGGCTGATATACCGTAATGGTGAAGGTGCACTGACTGGGCTGGTATGAGTCATTGACATTGAAGTAGTTGTAAAATGCCTTCATGGTAATGGTACCTACAACAGGGTTCAGGATAATGTCACCTGAATTGTTGTCGAGGGAACCGATAAGACCTTTTGTATCTTCATCCATGTTGTATTCGAAGGAAATCTCGGAAGGCCATTCTCCGCATGAGTATGCAATCGGGTTGCCGTCAGCGTCCTTGACCACGGGTACCAGTTTGGTTAATGAAGCGATATCAGCCAAATCCAGTCTGATATCTTCCACTGTGATAGTGGTGGGGGTACGGGTGTCGGTAACTGTCAGGGTGTAGCTGGCCTTGCCTGGTCTGAAGTTATCATTTCCGGCAAAGGTGGCAGTGATAATGGTGGTACCGGCAGAGATAATCCTCAAGTATCCGGATACAGGATCTGTTATCTCGGCAACAAGGGGATCTGAGGACTCGTATTCAACAGTACCGTTAAAACCCTGGGCTGCAGTAAGTTCAATAGGAGCAAACTTCTTGCCTACAGAGGCGCTGGCTTCTGATACAGCGAATGCAAGCTGGGGATCCTTACGGGTATCAGCTTGAGCAGAATAGGTGATAGATACGTCGTCAACATATCTTATTGCTGTAGTATTATTACAATGGAATCTCACATAGAGCTCTTTGGTTCCGTCAAAAGTCCCGGATTTCTCGGTATAAGAACCGTTACCGAAATCGCCCATACTATAGGTATAAGCTGCAGTCCATGTCTCACCATCAGCAGATGTCTCAATAGAAACACTGTAATTGGTGTTTTTAGAAGTGCGTTTCAGCGCAAAGGAGAAAGAAGTTACCGCCACTTTATCCTTGAACTGGACATATGAGTTATTTGTGTTGATTTTACCGGCGTATGATCCGGAATTACCCTCACCGGATGTTTTCGTAACAGATGTTATGACCCATTTATCTGCGTCATCGGCATCTTCCCATCCGTAAGAAACGGTGTCTGCCCACGATGTACTTCCTACTATTAGACCACATAGCAGGAGGACTGATTTAAGTAAATTTTGTTTCATGATAATTGAAAGTTATATATGTTAAACAGTATTTGATTTGTTTTCTGCAAAAATACACCTTATTTATATATAATC
>CACYMI010000069.1 GCA_902775385.1 uncultured Bacteroidales bacterium | reverse complement strand
AAAAATACTAAAAGGGATTTAAAATGTGGCATGAATTGCGGAAAAACTTTATTGCGGAGGAAAAAATAGCAGTAGGAAACGTATGATGTCCACCCCGGGAACCGTAAATAACTTTGATTTTTGAATTTATAAATTTTGAATTAAGAATCGCCCAGCCTTGTGACTGGGCGATTCTTATATTCCTTTCATGCTGAGGGAGATGCGTTCGCGCTGCATATCCACCTCCAGCACCCGGACCATGACGTGCTGGTGCAGGCTGACAACGGTGGTGGGGTCCTTGACGAACTTGTCGGCCAGCTGGCTTACGTGTACCAGTCCCTTGGTGTGAACGCCTACATCCACGAAGGCACCGAAGTTGGTGATGTTGCTGACGATGCCGGGCAATACCATGCCGGGATGGAGGTCGGAGAGCTCATGCACGGTGGGATCGAAGGCAAACTGGGTGAGGGGTTTGCGCGGGTCGCGCCCGGGTTTCTCCAGCTCGGCCATGATGTCCTGTAGGGTAGGGAGGCCCACACTGTCTGATACATAGCGGTTGATATCTATCTGCTTACGCTTCTCATTGTCGGCAAGCAGATCCTCTACCTTGCAGCCGCAGTCCTTGGCCATTTGCTGTACCAGGGCATAGCGCTCGGGATGTACGGCACTGTTGTCGAGTGGCTCCGTTCCGCCCTGCACACGCAGGAAGCCTGCACACTGCTCGAAGGCCTTGGCTCCCATACGGGGAACCTTCAGCAACTCACGGCGGGTACGGAAGGCGCCGTTCTCCTTGCGGTAGTCTATGATGTTCTGGGCCAGGGCGGGGCCTAAGCCGCTGACGTAGGTCAGCAGGAACTTGCTGGCGGTATTCAGGTTGACGCCCACACGGTTTACGCAATTTACCACAGTCTGGTCGAGGCTCTTCTTCAGGGCCGACTGGTTGACGTCCTTCTGATACTGTCCTACACCGATGCTGCTGGGGTCTATCTTCACTAGCTCGGCCAGGGGATCCATCAGGCGGCGGCCGATGCTGACGGCTCCGCGGACCGTGACATCCTCGTTGGGGAACTCCTGGCGTGCTACCTCGCTGGCGCTGTAGATGCTGGCGCCGTCCTCGCTGACGCTATAGACCTCTGTGCCCTCGGGCAGCTCCAGATGGTTGATGAAATCCTCTGTCTCACGACCTGCCGTTCCGTTACCGATGGAGATGGCCTGAATCCTGTATTTCTCTATCAGCTTTCCTACGGTGAGCATGGCCTGCACCCGTTCGTTACGGGGAGGGTGGGGGTAGATGACATCATGGTGCAGCAGGTTGCCCTGTTCGTCCAGACAGACTACCTTGCAACCGGTGCGGAAGCCCGGGTCGATACCCATTACACGCTTCTGTCCCAAGGGGCTGGCCATCAGCAGCTGCTCCAGATTGCGGACGAAGATGCGGATGGCCTCCTCGTCGGCCTTCTGTCGTGATGAGGCTGCGAACTCGTTGCTGATGCTGGGCTCCAGGAGGCGTTTGTATCCGTCCTCTACGGCTGCCTGAACAGCCTGGCTGCACTCGCCATTGCCGCGCACAAACTGGCGGCTCAGGCGCTCTATGGCCCGTTCGTCATCTACGCTGATGCTGATACGCAGGATACCTTCCGCCTCGCCCCGGCGCATAGCCAGGAGCCGGTGGCTGGTACAGCGGTCCAGACGTTCGTGCCAGTCGAAGTAGTCGCGGAAGTTCTGCCCCTCGGCATCCTTGCCCTTGATGACCTTGCTGCTGATCTCGGCATGCAGACTGAAGGTGGTACGCAGGGTGTTGCGGGCACGCTCGTTCTCGCTGACCCATTCGGCAATGATATCCTGTGCGCCCTGCAAGGGGTCCATGGGACAGTCCTTGTAGGAGGCGAGCAGCGAGGCGACGGGCTCCGGTCCCTGTCGCATCAGTCGTTTGGCCAACGGCTCCAGCCCGGCCTCGCGTGCCACCTGCGCACGTGTGCGCCTCTTCTGTTTATAGGGCAGGTAGATGTCCTCCAGCTCGGTGCTGTCCCAACAGTTCCGGATTCGTTCAGCCAGTTCGGGCGTCAGTTTTCCCTGTCCCTCGATGGTGGTGAGGATATACTCACGGCGTTTCTGTAACTCTGTAAGTTTGTCCAGCTCGTTGCTTACCTGTGCCACTTGGATATCGGTCATGCCGCCTGTGGCTTCCTTGCGGTAGCGGCTGATAAAAGGTATGGTTGCCCCTTCCTGCAGCAATGCTACGGTGTTGGCAACGTGTTGCTCTTTAAGGCCCAGACGCTGGGCTATAATTGATTCAAAAGTCATAATTGGCGGTTAGCAGCCTCTCCCCGGCCCTCTCCCAAGGAGAGGGGGGTAGAGGTTAGAGGTTAGCAAACTTATATTTTTCACTTTTCACTCTTTCACTTTTCACTCTTTCACTTTTCACTCTTTCACTTTTCACTCTTTCACTCTTCACTCATTCTTTCCAATGCGATGGCGATTTCCTGTGCTACGCGATATACGTAGGGGATGACGATGTGGCAGTTGGGGCGGTCCTCGATGAGGCGGTAGAACTCCTCGAACTCGTAGCTCAGACGGTGGCGCGAGGGGTCGGCCCGGAAGGTCTGAGGCTCCTGATCGCGCAGGTGCAGGGTGAACTCCTGCAGGATGCTGACAGAGCCCTTTACCTCAATGTATCCCTTCTCGCCCTGGATGCAGGCAAAGCTGAGTCCGTCTGAATCCTTGGCCGCTCCCATGCTGACTACCGAAGTGGGGTACTGCATCAGCAGGGTTCCGCTGGTGTCTATCCCGTTCCAGCCTAAGTTGCGGGCATACCGGACGGTGCGTGGGGGACCGAACAGACCGATGGTGAAGCAGAGGTTGTAGATGTTCAGGTCGCGCAGGCAGCCGCCAGCCTGTTCAGGATTGAAGACGGGTGTAATCTCCCCCTTCATGTATCGGTCGTACCGACTGCTGTACTGAGCGTAGCAGCCGTTTACCATACGGATGGTTCCCAGTTGGGGCAGGAGGTCGGTGAGCTGACGGTAGAGCGGCATATACAGCAGGCTGAAGGCCGGCAGGCAATAGACGCAGCGCTGGATGGCCGCATCGAATAGCAGATCCGTCTGGGCACGGTCCACGGCGATGGGCTTCTCCACAATCACATTGTGCTCAGCCTCGATGGCCTGCATGGCATACTCATAATGAACGTGGTTGGCGTTGGCGATATACACAAAATCGGCCTCCGCCTCCTGCAGCATCCGTGCGTAGTCAGTGTACACGAATCCTGTGGGTGCGTAGGCCTGGCACAGGTCTATGGCATGTTCCACACTTCCCTCGCGCGAGAAGATGCCTGTTACCTCTATCTTCCCCGCAAATTCGTGCTGAAGCATTTTCAGCACCTCCTCAACGATTTTGCCTGTCCCGGCTATACTGATTCTTATCATCTGATTCCGTAGTTTATTCCATGGCAAATTACGGAATTTATGAGAAGAAAAGCAACCGAAACAGGCAAAAATATAATCTCAGGCAAAAAAAAGTTGTCAGAAGCTGAGGTTTACGCCGCCCATGAAGGTAGCCTTGGGCATGTAGAACCCGGCATACGTCTGGTAGCGCTCGGCCAGCAGGTTGTCCCCCTTGGCAAAGACGGACATCCAGGGCAGTACCTTATAGCTGACGGTGGCATTCAGCAGGGTGAAGTTCTCCTTCTGCGCATCGGCGCCTGTACTGATGTAAAGGCCGCTGATGTTCTGCAGACCGGCAGCAACGGTCCACCTGCGGTTGTGGTAGTTGGCACCGATGTAGAGCTTGCCTTCGGGAGCGCCGGTGACGGGCTTGTCCATACGCAGGAAGGAGTAGTTGCCGTTCACGCTCCAGTTGTCGCTGATGGCATAGTCGGCTGACAGCTCAATACCCCAGTTCTCGAACTCGCCCGTGTTCACATTGCGGGGACGTCCGTTCTCCCTTATGGTATTGATCAGGTTCTTACCCTTGATATAGAAGATGTTGGCACCTATATGCGCACGCTTGCCAATGCGTTGGGTGTAGGCAATCTCGTAGTTCATCATGCTCTCGGGCAGCAGATCGGTTGTTGCGGGCGGGAACATATACATCTCGCGGATGATGGGGTTGCGGAAGCCCTTGCTCACCAAAGCCTTGATGTCGGCATCGCGGTTCAGGTGGAAGGAGAGTCCGCCCTGAGGAACCAGCTCGGTACCGATGACAGAGTGCCAGTCCACACGCAATCCGGCATCCAGGGTCAGCCATTTGCAGATGTCCTGACGGAAGTCGATGTAGGTTCCCACCTCGTCGCAATGCTGACTCTCTACCAGGTTGCCTTCAGCATCCTTTACCAGGTAGGTCTTGGCAGCCGTAACCTTGTCCTCGTTCCAGGCGCTGCCGCCGAAGTGCTGCCAGTCCAGCCCTATGGTTACGGTGTTTCCCTTGAAGAAGTGCGCACTCTGGTACCAGGTAATACCGGCTATGTAGTCATCGTGCAGATACAGGGCCGTGCGGGGTGTTCCGCCTACGTTGTACCCGTCGTCAATGTTATGGTGCCCCCAGTCGCAGAAGGCACGCAGCGTACCGCTGGTATATTGGTAACTGTTGCTCAGACTGATGCTGGCCAGTCCGCGTGTAATCCTGGCATCGTTGTCCAGGAGGGGAGCATTGGCGGGACCGGGGTTGCTGGCATTGAAGTGCGTGACGTTAGCGTCGGCATAGGCCTTCCAGTGTTCCGAGAAGTCATAGCCTAACCTGGCAAAACCGCCAAACTGCTCAAACTGGCTGTTGTCGCGGTGTCCGCTTGTACGCTGGTACTGGGCACCGACTACGCTGCTGAACTTACCCATACGGAAGCGGTTGACACCATCGGCCTGAACGGTTCCGTAGCTGCCGCCTTGCAGACGGATGTCGGTCTTGCACCCGTCCTGGTTCATCTGACGGGTAACAATGTTCAGCACACCGCCCATGGCATTGCTGCCGTACAGCAGACTGGCAGGACCGCGCAGCACCTCTACCTTCTCGGCCATCATCGTCTGGTAGGCATCGGGGATGGGATGTCCCATCAGACCGGCATACTGGGGCTGTCCGTCAATCAGGACTAACAGCTGTGCGCCGCCGCCTACGCCGCGGACTTTCAGCTCACCGGCACTTCCTGTGCTGACGCCGTAGCCTAACATACCTTTGCTGGTAGAGAACAGGCCGGGTGTCTGCTCCATCACGGTAGGAAGGACAGAGGAGCGGTAGTGCTCGTTGAGTTTCTCATTGCTGATACTGGTAACGGTAAGGGGCAGATAGCGGGCATCGGTGGCATTGCGTGTACCGGTGACCACTACCTCGTTCATCCGGGTAGTATCTTTTAGGCTTTCGTTCTCAGCCTGCAGGGACAGGCAGGATATTCCTGCGCCTAAGAGTAGTAAAGTACGAATATTCATATTCAGGTTGGTTTGTAAATCCAGTTAATAAATCAGTGCGCAAAGGTATTAATAATGTACGCACGAAGCCAAACCAATATTTCGCAGTGTGTTACCAATATTTCCCCTTTTTTTCCCTTGGGGAGAGGGATGTTTTACTTTATATCCTTTGGCGTAAATCCAAGATGTTCAGATACATAGCGGCTGAAGTGAGAAAGACTGTCAAAGTTCAGTTTGGCGGAAATTTCCTTTGCTGTGAGTTTGCGGTGCATCAGCAGATGCCTGATTTCCATTACCGTAAACTGCTGAATCCAGTAGCTGGGAGTACGTCCGCTAACCTGAGTGGAGATTTTGTGCAGATGCTTGGGCGTGACGCAAAGCGCCTCGGCATAATAGGCTACCGTACGATGCTGACGGTAGCTGCCCCCCTCCAGCATCTGAATGAAGCGTGACATGATGTCGGCTGCCCGCTGGGTGGCCTGCTCGTGTTCAAAGAGGGCAGCGTGGGCATTCATGGCATCCAGGTACAGGGTACGCATACCTTGTAGGACCGCCTCCTGCCGGTAAGCCTGGGGGGTATGTTCCGTGCGGAAAGCCACATCCTGGAAATCATGTTCCAGAATAGCAAGCATATCACCTTCCAGCTGGAAGATGGGGTGCATGAACAGGTGCAGCCATCCGCAGGTTCCGTAGCTGCTGTGCGGCATACAGTCGGCCTGCTGGTCGGCAGGGAGCAGCAACTGGTACAACCGGCCATCTGCTGAGGGGCGGATATTGCCTACGTGACTGGCCATGGCTATCATGCAACAGCCGGCCGTAAGCGTATGCTCGCGGCCCGAGAAGTGAAGCTGGCAACTGCCGGCGGTACAGAGGAGATGCAGAATCTGTTGCATGACAATCTTGATTTCTGAGCACAAATATACTGTTTTTAATTGATATCTTTTGTTCTGCTCTCGATTATTCGTAACTTTGCATCGCAAAATAGCCTAAAGATGAACCAACTATTATCCAAAAACAGTATTTTCCTAGTTTTTCTGTTTTGTTGCAGACTATGTTTTGCCCAGGAGCAATGGGAACCCCAGGCTGACAGCGCCGCCATTGTGGTGAGCGGCAGGGCCCGGTTTACGGTGCTTACGCCCCGTATGATACGTATTCAGTACAGCAGCACCTCCAAGTTTGAGGACAGAGCCACCTTTGCCGTTGTGAACAGACGGCTGCCTGTTCCCCGTTTCACCCAGCGGACAGAGGACGGCTATCTGATTATCGAGACTGACAGTCTGACGCTCCATTACAAGGTGGGCTCCACCATTACCGCTACGCAGAAGAACAGCAAGATCCTGGGCATTACCTTCAGGATGAACGGGCGTACCATCCTATGGTATCCCGGTAAGGACGATGCCATGAACCTGCTGGGAACGCAGCGTACGCTGGACGGTGATATAGGCGATACGCACCGTGTATCATTGGAGAAAGGTCTGCTGTCACGCGACGGATGGGCCGTCCTGGATGAGTCGCCCCAGACAAAGCGCGGTGACGAAAGCCGTTCCTTCCCCTTCGACGGTACGGTGGACGGTATCCCCTGGGTGGGGAAGCCCCTGGACAGTAAGGCTATCGACTGGTACTTCCTGGGCTACGGCCATCAGTACAAGGATGCGCTGAGGGATTATGTGCGGATAGCGGGCCGACAGCCCTTGCCGCCCCTGTATATGTTCGGGTACTGGTACAGCAAGTACCAGGCTTACTCGCAGAGCGAGTTCCAGCAGATAGTGAAGGATATGGAGGGCAAGAAGGTGCCGCATGACGTGCTGATGCTGGATTGCGACTGGCACCAGAATTCCTGGACCGGCTGGACCTGGAACAAATCCCTCATCCCCACGCCCAAGACGCTGCTGAACTGGATGCACACCCACAACACCCGTACGGCCCTGAACCTGCATCCTGCCGACGGAATAGGGAGCAGTGACGATAACTTCAGCAAGATCCGTGACGATATGGGCCTCTCCGCCGATGTGACAACAGTTCCCTGGCAGTTGGAGGACAGTACCTTCTACCGTACCTTCTTCAAGAATATCATCCGTGTGCGCGAGAATGAAGGGGTGGACTTCTGGTGGCTCGACTGGCAGCAGGATAAGACCAGCAGCTACATTGCGGGCCTGGGACATACCTTCTGGTTGAACCACGTCTTCTACAACGATATGCGCCTGAACCGTCCCGACCGCCGTCCTGTGGTCTTTCACCGTTGGGGCGGAATGGGCAGTCACCGTTATCCCCTGGGTTTCTCGGGCGATACGTTCGCCACCTTCGGCACCCTGCGGTTCGAATCCTACTACACAGCCACCTCGGCCAACGTGTGCTTCGGTTACTGGGGCCATGACGGAGGCGGTTACCTGCAGCCCAACAATATCAGTACCGACCCTGAGCTGGTACTCCGGTGGATGCAGTTCTGTGCTTTCCAGCCTATCTTCAGGACACACGGCAGCAGTCAGAGCGGCTGCGAGCGCCGTATCTGGAAGTTCTCTAACTTCAATCTTCAGAACCAGGTCTTCCAGTTCCGCTATTCGCTTGTACCTTATATATATAATGCCGCCCGTGAGGCATACGATACGGGTGTAAGCATCTGCCGACCCCTCTACTACGAATGGCCCGAGGAGAATCTGTCCTATACCACTGAGGATGAGTATCTCTTCGGCTCGCAGATGCTGGTGGCTCCCGTCTCTACTCCCGCAGGCAGTGATGATACCAGTGAGCGCGACATCTGGTTGCCCCAGGGAGACTGGTTTGATGTATGCCGCGGGTACATCCGTGAGGGCGACACACGCTTCTCGGACCAGTATGCCCTTAATGAGATTCCCTACTTTATCCGCTGCGGCAGCATCATTCCCACGTACGAGCCCGGTGTGCAGCACCTGAAGAAGCCCGTTGACAAGCTGGTGCTCTGGGTAATCCCGGGCAGCGAGGGCGAGGGACGCTTCTATGAGGATCATGGCGACAACGAGGAGTACCGCAAGGGCGCCTTTGCCGTAACCCGTTTCCGTCAGCAGCGGACCGGCGATGCGGTAAAGCTGACGATAGCGCCCCGGGAAGGCAGTTACGAGGGTATGCCTCAGAGCCGGGATATGGAAGTGCAGTTCTGGGCACAGGAGCAGCCCTATATGGTGACTGTGGACGGGCGCGAGGTGTCCGACTGGACCTATGACGAGGTCTTGCGCCGCCTGACCGTTCAGCTTCCGAAGCGTGCCTGCAATGCCTCAACCGAAATTTGCCTGTATGCCGATGCCACGGATATTGCGTCGCGGAAAGCCGATGTGGCTCCCGTTCTGAGCTATCAGGCGGTGCAGGAACAGTTGCAGCTAAAGAGTCCTCATACATCCAGGCGCATCTGCCTGAGTGTTGTGGATCTGTCCGGCCGTGAACTGCTGCGTCAGGTTTATACCGATACAGCCCGGGCCGAGGTCAGTCTATCTGCCCTTCCTGCCGGAGAGTATGTCTGCCGGGCCAATGCCGACGGATTTGTTGTCACACGTAAAATCATTAAGTTATGAAAAGGATAATCAGTTTGCTTATTATACTCGTTTCCCTCAGTTCGGCCGCACAGGATATGTCCCGCCTGTTTGCGGTAGGCAGTGCTGTTCCGGGCGGAATCCAGGAACTAACCCCTTTCCCCAACAAGCAGTTCAAATATACGGGAACGCTCTATCAGGGAACCCTGGCGATACGTAACCAGGGGTCGATTAAGCGTTATCTGAAACCCACCTATGAGGATTCCTATGTGGTCAACAATACGTTGCCCTACACGCTTAGCAGTGACAGTGCGGCCTCCCAGTGGGTGGTTCCCGTAACGGAGGATATATACCGTATTACCGTTGACCTGAACGCCAAGACCCTACACGGTGAGCTCTTCACAGCCTGGAACGAGTTGTTCATTGTAGGCGGCGCTACGGAATGCGGCTGGGTGACCTATACCTTCCTGCCCTTTACGCGTGACCCCGATGAGGTCTGTGCCTGGGACTGGACGGGCGAGCTGAAGGAGCGGCCCGAATACGGGGAACCGCGCCGCTTTAAGTTCAACGGGCAGAATGCCTGGGAACCCAAGGTACTGCATCCCTTCACCTCGGACGAGGATGTGCTGAAGAGTACGCAGATTCTGACGGGCGGTACCATAGACCATAAGTGGAGCATCACCAAGGAGGGCTTCTACCATATCCGGGTGGATGTGTTCCGCGAGACGGTCAGGGCCGAATACCTGGGCGCTACCATGCCGGGGCAGGGGGATGCCACAGCGCTTCAGGACTTGTCTGTCCAGCCCGTTCTGAGTATCCGTAACAGGGAGGTGCTGCTGCAGTGCAGTCAGCCTGTAAAGTTGACCGTCAGCAACCTGTCCGGCGTTTTGCTCACCAGTGCCACGGGAACTGATCTCCGTACTGTCCTGCCGTCATCCGGCATTTACCTGGTACGCATTCAGGCACCGGGCATCTCCGTCAGCAGGAAAATCGTTATTAAGTGAAAAGTGAAAGAGTGAAAAGTGAAAATATAAGTTCGCTAACTGCTCAACGTCAACGTCAACTTCTTTTAAACTTTTAAACCATTAAACTTTTTAACTCCATAAACGTTCCCGTTCCCGTTCCCGTCCCAGCCAACGGCTGGGCCCCTAACCTTTTAACCCTTTAACCTTTTAACCCTTTAACCTTTATCTAAGTTTGTTCCTTTCAAAATGGCCTTTGGCATAGGCAAAGTAGAAGAGGGTGCCCATCAGGTTGCTGATCCAGGCAGCCCAGAACGCTGTATTATAAGAGGTGTATTCCACCAGGATGCCACCCAGAATGATGCCCAGTCCCACGCCTAAGTCCCACGCCGTCAGCAGCGTGCTGTTACAGAAACATAGTCTGGAAGGCCGGGAACATGTGTCCGTTGCCCAGTCCAATTATCAGTGCCGCGCCGTAATAGCCTATGGGGTTATGCACGGCAGCAAATAGCAGGTAGCCGAACAGGGAAACCAGTATGCCGTGTGTGGCATTCTTTACCACCAGCCCTTTGCGCAGCGAGCGGGCACCTACCAGCCGGCTTGACATCAGACCTAAACTCAGCAGGGCAAAGAAGAGCCCCGTTCCCGTGGTGATACCTAATTCCTCCTTGCCGTAAATGGCCAGATAGGTACTGATAACACCATACGAGAAACTGAATCCTGCCATGCAGAGTGCCTGGCTCCATCCCTTCAATAACAGAAAACGGTCCAGGGATACAGACCCTCCAACCCCCTTCACGGGCAGAATCTCTCTTGGC
>CACYMI010000068.1 GCA_902775385.1 uncultured Bacteroidales bacterium | reverse complement strand
TATATGTAACTATTCAGAATTAACTATACATATTTTTCTTTAAACACGAATTATCGTTAAACAATTAACAATTAACAATTAACAATTAACAATTAACAATTAATAATTAACAATTAATAATTAACAATTAATAATAACGGGAACGCTAACCGCTAAGCACTAACCGCTTTAAAAATGAAAAGTGAAGAATTTGCTGCCGCCATTATTATAATCTTTCTTGCTGTCCTGGCTATAGCTGCTGTGGTATATTGGTATCGGCATCAGCGTCTGCTCCGAGAGCGGGCTGAGATTATGCGCGATGCTATCAGACACAGGGATTTCTCGTTCCGCCTGCCTACGCGAGGACTATTCTTTGGAGAAAAGGCGTTGCAGGAGGTGCTGAATGATATGGGGCAGGAAATACAGAAACTGGTAGCACACAGCGAGGTGGAATCATGGCAGAAGCTGACCCGGGTACTGACACACGAGATTATGAATGCCACCACTCCTATTCAGAGTATCAGTCAGGCATACCTGAAATGTCCTGAGATACAGGGTTCCCCCTTAGAGGAAGGCATACGTGCCATCAGCGATACCAGCGCGGGATTAGCCACCTTTGTGGAAAGCTACCGCAAGCTCACCCAATTGCAGGAGCCTGTGATAGCTGATGTGAATATGTTAGCGTTCTGCAAACAGATAGCTACGCTCTACCCCCAACTGCAATGGAACATTGATATTCCCGCCGATTTTGTTCTGCAGGCCGACGAAAACCTTCTGCGCCAGGTTTTCATCAACCTGACCAAGAACGCCATCGAAGCAGAAGCCAAGAAAATAGGTTTGACCCCAACCCTCTCCAAGAGAGAGGGAACCATTCACCCCTCTATGGGAGGGACCGGGGCCGGCTTCTTCTTCTCCAACGACGGACATGTCATACCCCTGGACGTAGCGCAGGAGATATTCATCCCCTTCTTTACCACCAAGCAGACGGGGACAGGCATCGGTCTGTCCCTCTCCCGCCAGATTCTGATGAAACAAGGCATGACAATAAGCCTCGCAGAGAATCCCCTGCGAGGCTATAACGTCACCTTCGTCATCGAAAAGAGTTAATCTTAAAACATTCACTTAAACACAATCATGTCTGCTAATTGCAGGAAGTAGTCGTTAGACCATATATCCAGTTCGTGAGGGTTGAGCATAAACCTGCGGACATCCCGTTTTACATCTTCTATATTTGTTGTGGCCAGCCGTTCCTTCAGAACAGCCATAAAGTCCTCACGGGTCATTTCTACCCCATTAAATTTACGGATATGTTCCTGTAAATGTTCATAATCAAGGGGCACACGCCAACGTACATACCACTCAAAATCATACCAGTCACGCCCCTTTACCCTAGTTTTCCAATTACGGAAAGCCATCGCATGCATTTTTCCGGCAAACAAGTCAGATAGTTGGAAGCACCGTACCATAAAGGTATAAGGCAGCGTCAGGGCTTTCTGTTCTGTCTGGAACTTTAATGGAGGCTGCGTATCAACCTCAATTTTAACCTTAACTGTTTTTTCGGTCTGAAACGCCACATTATAAACATCCGTATTATCCTTCAGGAAGGCAGAATCAACTCGCCCGAATGTCTTCTTGTCCTTCTTCTTGATTTCAACCTTGCGGCCTAAATTGTCAAACTCGTCAATAATAGGCTGAAAATAGTTCTCGAACAGGAAATGCTCATCGGGAGCCAATAAAGAAAAATCCATATCTTCAGAGAAGCGGGGCAACTGATGAAAAAGCCTCAAACATGTACCGCCATAGAAAGCTGCACGGTCAAAAAAACCTCCCCGATGCAATCCGGCAAGTACTACCTGCTGCGTTATCTCATAAATGGCATTCTGCTTATCCTTGACATCCCTGATGTTGTAGCGCATGAGCGCCCTTTCAAAAAACTCGTTCATCTTTCCAATATCTTTATAAGGTTGTTAATGGCTTGCTGCTTCTTGCTTACAGCAGCACATTGTCTGAAGATGTCAACATTCATCTTCATAAACGCATCCATATCCAAGCGCAAGTCTTCCTCCAGGAATATGTAGGTGTCTTTGATAAAACGAAGGGGAAGCCTTGGGGTACAGACAATATAGTCACACAAGGCTTTCTCCGGAGTTGCAATCAGATAGGTGACTTCCTCTTCTTCCCTCTGGGTAATACCGATGGAGTAATAATCCTTAGCACAATGATGATACTCAAATGTACCTACAGGATTCTCAAACGAAACGGTCAGATGAGTTGTCATTGACTCTATCACCTCCACCCGCTCAGGAATCAGCCCGTATTCTCTGAGAGCAGTCAGCATGGAAACGTATGACGGGCCATATAACAGATTACCTATCAGCCCCAAAGACAACAGTTTACCGCTCTCATTGGGATTCACAACATACATTCCTCGCTTCAGCCGGATAATTCTGCCTTCCTTTTCCAGATTTGCAACCTTCCTGTTTGCTGAAGTTATATTTGGATAAAGCGAGGCAATGGCAGAGGTCTGCACAGGTATATTCTTAAACACTCCCAATTCATTCATGGCTCATACGCAATTAGTTTCGGGCACAAAAATAGTCACTTTTTCAAGAGAAAACAACAATATTTGTAATTATCTCTCCAAAAAGTAACTATTTTACAATAAAGATTGCACAGTAATCCAAGTTTTTCCTGGATTTCTGTGCAATTTCTTATAACTTTAATTTATTCCTTCTTTCCTAACAGGTAGAGTTTGCCGCTCTTGCGGCCCTGGCTGATAATGCCTGATTCAGGGTCTGCGGCTATCTTACGCAGCTCGCGGGAAGCAGTGGAATAGGACAAGCCTGTCAGCGAGGCATACTCGTCAACGCGCATATAGACATTCTTCTTCAGGAACTGCCTGGCCTTCTCCGTACGCTGCTTCAGGGTGGATTTGGGTTTCATCAGGCGTTCCTCACCGCCACGTTCCAGATCGCAGTTCATATCTATCTCACGAACCATGTTCTTGTCTGCCCTATAGCTGACACCCGTCACCTCTATGCTCTTGGCATTCAGCTTGGCAGTCCCTTCCTCAAAGCTGTCCATCTCCTTATCCTCCCTGACACCCAGTTTGGCTGTAAAGGTTCCCAGGCCGTCAATCTTCACGCTGTAACCATTGGCAATCTCATAGGCCAGATGCTCACAAACAGCTGACAAAACGCCCTTGACAACACTCTCGCCGTATGCCCTGTGGAAGGAGCAGCAGCGCTTGACAAACTCGTCAGCGTCCAGCTTGCGCCAAGTCTTCAGCTTATAATACGCCTTCTTCTCGCCCGTACCGTTCAGGTCAGGCATCTCTTTCTTAATGTACTGTGCCATAAAATAATTTGTTCCTTGAGGTATAACATTCTGTATGCAGCTACAAAAATACAAAATTCCACGGAATAAAACATCCTGAACCGGCAGAAAAACATCCCAAAACGCCTAAAATAATTATTTTCAAGGCTTGAAAATATATTTTCAAAGCTTGATTATTTATTTTCAAGGCTTGGTTATAAATTTTCAAGCCTTGAAAATGGTTTTTAATGCCGTAGTAGCATATTTTTTCTGTAGGGGGAAAATGTTTTGTCTGCCCCACCGTCGCTTTTTATAGGTGCTAATCTTATGAACTCTGTATGCTCCATACACCTTTATAACGTAGCGGGAAGGATAATGTCAAGTAAAACAAACCTTTTTAACATTAAGGGCAAGCATGATGGCGATGATGGCTTGCTTCATTATATTATTTATATGTAATCCTGAAATAGCCAAGTAATGATTTGTATTGGTCTTGGGCGGTAAGACAGGTGTCCGTCAGGAAACCATTGATGTGTCCCCACTCTTTCAGGCCACGATAATAAAATAGTTTGATATCGTCGGTAATGATGAAGGGGACAATACCGTTTGCCAGACATTCCTTGAACATTAGTAGGCGCCCTACGCGACCATTGCCGTCTTGGAATGGGTGAATCTGCTCAAAGCGAACGTGGAAATCAAGGATATCTTCCAGTTTTTTCTGCTTATTATGATTGTAGGAACTGAGTAATGCCTTCATTTGCTTATGAACCTCTTTGGGTGGGCAAGTCTCCTGACCATCTACTTCGTTGGCTAAAAGTTTGTAGTCACCCACAGCGAACCAATTCTTGCGACTGTCTGATGTTCCCGTTTTCAATAGCAGATGAAGCTGCTTGACAAGGGTTTCAGTCACAGGCTCCTCAGCATGGTCGATGATGTAGTCGATGCAGCGGAAGTGGTTCACTGTCTCAACAATATCATCTACATTCACCGTCTCATCCGAAATACCGATGGTGTTTGTCTCGAAGATATAGCGTGTCTGATCGTGCGTCAACCGGCTACCCTCAATATGGTTGGAGTTGTAGGTCAGGTCAATCTGCGTGCGATGATAGATGCCACCCTTCATTCGAGAGTCTTTTTGTTCCCTCAGGGCAGTCAGCAGGGGCGACACCTTCTTTTTGGCGGCTCCACGCTGTGGAAGAGCAGCATCCACTGGGATATTCCATGTTTTTCCTGTTAGGAAGGCTCCCTCAATCTTTCCGCTCGCACAGTAATTGCGGGCCGTGCGTTCCGAAATGCCGAATTTCTCGGCAAACTGCATAACTGATATATACTCCATTGTCTTCTATCGGCAAGATTTTGTTCTATTTCCACCGCAAATATATTCATTTTTGCCGATACCGGCAAGTTTGAGGCGGATTTTCTATCTTTAGCCAGTTCGTGTCAGGGGATTGTCCGGAACACAGCCGGTCCGTATTCGGTTAACAGCTTCTGGCAGGCAGCAGGCTGGTGCTGCCGCAGATTGTTTATGAGGGTGTCTGTTTCTTGTTCCATTTTCGTGGTCTCTTCTACCTATATATACACGCAATCTCAGAAATTATTGCACTTGGGCAGAACTTTTTGCCGTTTTTACTTAAAAAAAGTGAGTTTTATCATTCTACCCTTATATACAACATCTATGAGGAAAATATGTTGCAAAGATACAAAAAAGGTTGGCTTACCAGTAAATCTGTGTGGGATTCTGCAATAAACTTACAGAAATTGTATATCTTTGCAACAGAAAGTATAAAATAACATGATTATGCAAGCAGGAGCAACAAGACGGCGCACGACGCAACCCATCATAGAGGCGTGGAATGCTGTGAAAGGACTTGACTACAACGACAAGTTGGAACTTGTGACAATGCTCATTGAAAGCGTGAAGCCCAAGGTGGCTGCTCATCCATTGAAGCGCTACACGATGAAAGAAATCAATGCCATGATTGACGAGGCTGAGGCCGAGATTGCTGCAGGAAAGGGTATTCCCGACGAAGAAGTGTGGCGAAAGTACGACTAATAATATCAGCCGGGACATCCGTAAGATGTTTCGGCGTTTTTGCATTTTATTTATAACCAAAACCTTATTTTGGCTCCATTCCTTTTATAAAAAGAACTTTCTTCACTTCTGCTTTTTGCGAGGCTTTAATTAGGCGAGGTCCGGTTCCCACAAGTGCCGGGCCATATCTACATGACCGTTATCTTTAAAGGTAACGCCCTCATCTTCAAGGAGAGGGCGTTGCCATTTCCAGCCGGGAGCGGTACGCCCCACCTTGTTCACAACACGATGACAGGGGAGAAGGGCTGCCCCGGGCGTATATCGGAGCGTACGGCCTACCATACGCGAATGGCTGGGCCAACCGGCTAAGGTGGCAATAAGACCGTATGTGGTAACTCTGCCCCGCGGAATCTGTCCCACAATACTGAGCACGGCATCCCTGAACGCCTGTGCTTCCTCAGCCGTCATTCTGTCAGGATAGTCCTTCATCCGGTTGATTGTTGTCATATCTGTACACGTTCTCCTATTTGCAAGGACAAAGATATAGAAAAAGCGAAGAATGAAGAGTGAAGAGTGAAGAATATTGCAATTAAACGCATTAAAAAAAAGCTCCCTCTCAGCATGGATAGCCGGGAGGGAGCTTTTAAGTCATTATTTGTTTTCTCCTGTCTGCGATGTGTTGTAGGCCAAGAAGAGTGACTGCATGTACCGCACCAGCTGCCGTACAACAATCATGGCATCTGATGCCGGTTCGGCTGCGTGGTCTATGATATTGAAGGCGTACTCCATGGTTTCGGCCTCAAGCAGTTGCTTGAGTGGTACGTAGCCTTGTTCGTCTGCAAACTTCAGGGCTGGCATGGCTATATAGTCCACACCTACCTTTACGGTCTGCAGTTGCATGGGAATAACCTGATTAACGCCTTTGCAGGTAAGCTCTCCCCTGATAATCTGATTCAATTGCTGCGTATATTGGTCAATGGTGGCTTCATCGGCATAGCTGCGTCGGGCCTCACCTGAGGCTATGGCCAGTTGCAGGGCCTTATGGCAGTCTGTTATCTGGAGTTTTGTGGTGAGATCGTCATTCAGGGTGACAACCAGATTGTCAATGCTGTTGCCTTCAACAATGGCGGCGAATATCTCTAAGAGGCTGCTGCCCGGGTTGATTTGCATGAGGTTGGTCTTGCCGTTCAGGTTAGTGTTTGTGGCCTGTAACTGTAACATCTTGCGGTCATTGTGAACAAAGGAGAGGGTAACATCTGACTTGTGGGTGGTGGGATTCTGGGTGACGCTGAAGTCAAGCTGTGTGGCATCAGTTACCATCTGGCGTTCAATATCGGTCTCGTTCACATTACTCTTGACGGAGCCGCTGATGGTCCAGGGACTGGCTGAGAACCGGGCGTACTGGCTGCCGCTTACGGGCTGGAACTTATGGTGGAATGTGCCTTCCAGCTCAGTGGCATCTATGCCGTCATAATCTGAGGAGATGGACATTTTCATATTCTCGGGGATAAGCATTACCACGGCTACCGAGTCATTGGACATGATGTCGCTGATTACCTGATGTACAGGGCCGCTTGACTTGAGCAGGAGGAAGATGTGATAGATTTCACCTGGCTCCCATACGTTATCCTGCAGTACTATCTCGAAGTTTTCTGCCGGCGTTACGTCGAAGCCTGTCAGGTCAAGGCGTTGTGTGAAGCGGTAGTTGAATGAGGAGAAATCTACTGTTGCCTGGTATTTGTATCCGCTCTCTGCCAACTCGGATCCCGGACTCAGGGGCTGAATGCTTTCACGTATTTTCTGATTAAAGAGGGGGATAATGGTTTTCTCAAACTCGGGGTTATGGAGTACTTCTTTATTGAACTCGATGTTCAACCCGTTAGCCATGTGCCAGGAACCGAAGTTCAGATTTTCAGCAATGAACTTCATGTTATTCTTTACATGATTCAGGAATTCCTGGCGATTCTCGCCAATCTGATCTGTTGTTTTGTCATCATTCTGGTCTGTGCACGATGTAGTCATCGTCATGCCGCCGAAAACTATGATGGCGGTAATCATCCATGGAATCAGTTTTTTCATGTCTAAGAATATTTATAAAAATGTAATTTATTTTGCAAACTTATAAAGTATTTCTGAAAGATGCAAGTTTTTTTTGACATTTTTTCTACTCAGCCCCTCCCTCGGGAGGGCTGGGGAGGGGTTTTACCCACTTACTATTACAAGCCGTGATTTCCGCAAGCCGAAAATCATCGGTTTAGGGTATTTCCGGTATAGGGAAATAGCCGTACCTTTGCAGCCGAAAATTTAAACCATCAGATAATTGTGATAAAGGTAAGAAGATTAATGACCCTGTGGCTACTGGGAAGTGCCGCAACGGTCGCTCTGGCAGAAGGAGATTCGCTCAGGACACGAACGCTGGAGAATGTGACGGTTACAGCCAAATCCAAGGCAAGGGAACAGAGCGAGCAGGCCTTTGCCGTAAGTGTAGTGGATATGAAAGGCGAGTATGCCAAGCAGAAATCCCTGAATAAGATGTTGGAGAATGTATCGAGTGTGAAGATCCGCGAGACGGGCGGACTGGGCAGCTCGTACAACTTTGCTCTGAACGGATTCAGCGGCAATCAGGTGAAGTTCTTCATAGACGGGGTGCCGATGGATAACTTCGGCAGCAGCTTCAACCTGTCCACGCTGACGGCCAATATGGCTGACTACGTGGAGGTGTACAAGGGTTCGCTGCCCGTGAGCCTGTCGGCTGACGCCTTGGGCGGTGCCGTCAACATCGTTACCCGTAAGAAGGCCAACTACCTGGATGCGGCCTACAGCTACGGTTCGTTCAACACGCACCGGGCCAGCGTGAACGGCGCCTATACCGACCGCAAGACGGGATTTACGCTGCGGGCGAACGCGTTCCTGAACTACTCGGATAATAATTATAAGGTATATGCCCCTGTTGTGGACCTGAATACGGGACTGCAGAGAGGAAATGAATGGGTGAAGCGCTTCAACGACGGCTACATCGGCGGCGGCGTGAGAATGGAGACCGGCCTGGTGGGCAAGAAGTGGGCTGACTACGCATTGGTAACCTTTATTGCCAGTGCGGACAGGAACGAGAACCAGACGGGTGCCACGATGGATGCCGTATATGGCAAGCCTGAGACACGCAGCCTGAGCATTGTACCGGGACTGAAATACAAGAAGAGAGACTTGCTGACGGAGGGACTGGACCTGGAGGCTTACCTGAACTATGCCTTTGTGCGTACCCATAATGTGGATACGGCGGCGCTGCGGTACAACTGGCTGGGCGAATACGTTCCTGCTGCCAGCAGGGGCGAGGGTTACCTGACGGACGCCATGATCAGACTGCACCAGTGGCAGGGTAACGTGTCGTTAAGCTATCTGCTGGGCAACCACCAGCGCTTCCTGCTGAGCCATCTGGTGAATGCCAACAAGCGTATGAGCGATGACCGCGAGCACAGGGACAATCCGATGAATGATGTGGCGCAGTACCTGACGAAGAACATTACGGGCCTGGGCTACCAGTTGAGGTACGACCGCTGGAACGTGAATGTGTTCGGCAAGCTGTATGCGCTGCATACATCCAGCAACAAACTGCTGGACCAGTTCCTGGCTACGGAGCGCTGGGAGACGGTAAGCGCCAGTCAGACCAACTGGGGCTACGGTGCTGCCGGTACGTACTTCCTGCTACCCTGGCTGCAGGGTAAGGCCAGCTTTGAGCAGGCTTACCGTATGCCGGAGCCGGTGGAGATGTTCGGCGACGGATTCATCCAGAAGAGCAATACCGACCTGCGTCCTGAGATGTCCAGGAACCTGAACATCGGTCTGATGATGAACAGACAGCTGGGCAAGCACAACATAGCTGCCGAGGTGAACTACATCTACCGCAATACCAGGGATTTCATCCTGAAAGGGGTGAACCTGACAAGCGACCCCACAACATCATACGAGAACATAGGCAAGGCCATTACGCATGGCGTGGAGGGCTCGCTGCGCTATGACTACCTGAAGACGGTTCATGTAGGCGGCAGCATTACCTATCAGGATATCCGTGACAAGGAGGAGTTTATCACCAACAGCAACAGCTATGTGGGCGAGGAGCAGACGGCTAACGTTTCCTACGGTCAGCGTATGCCTAACATCCCTTACTTCTTCCTGAATGCCAATGCGGGATATGACTGGCACAATGCCTTCCGTAAGGGCAACACGCTGAGCCTGGAATACTCCATGAGCTATACCTACGAGTACTACCTGGGATTCCCCGGACTGGGCCGCCCCAGCAGCAAGAAGATGATTCCTACGCAGACGGTGCACAACATTGCAGTGGGATATACCCTTGCCGACGGCAGATACAGCATCCATGCCGAGTGCAACAACATCGGAAACGAGCTGCTCTATGACAACTACCGCCTGCAGAAGCCGGGCAGGAACTTTAACGTGACATTCCGTGTTTATCTTCACTAAATTGTAACTGAACGATGAGAAATATATTCAGATCTGTAATGACCGCGTGCCTGGGTATGGCACTTATGACTTCGTGTGACAAGGATATGGGCAGCATGGAGGTGCCCTTCCAACCTTATGTGCTGTCATTGGGTATCACATCAGCGGGTACCACTACTTACTATGTGGTAACGGCTGAGGACCTGATGAGCAGCGAAACCATTAATGCGTATGCCAAGGGACTGGAGCAGAACGGCTACCGTGACTACCAGCGGGCTGAGGGTACGGTATTCTCAATAGGCGGAATGGGTGTGACAAGCGCCACGGGAATACGCCGCGATGCGGAAGGCTTCCTGCAGGAGACAGGGGACTTTGTGTTCAACAATACACCTATCGGCTTCTGCCAGGTGGACAATAACACGATGGCGGCGCTGGAGCTGCCCACTACGCCTGCCAAGGGTCAGAACCTGACCTTCTATACGGTAGATATTAAGACGATGGCGCTGACGAGCAAGGTGGAGACGACGCCAGTGGCTCCGATGGATGATGTGGACTGGCCCAGCGTAACGGGTATGGAGTATGCGGGCGGCAACATCTACGTGAGCTATGTGCCTATGAACCAGAACACGTTTGCCACACCTGAGGTAAAGACGGCGTATGTGGCGGTGTACAGTTATCCTGATTTCCAGTTCAAGGGACTGATAACGGATACCAGAACGGGTAACATCGGCAGCTGGAATGCGTTTAACGGTTTCCAGAAGGATGAGAG
>CACYMI010000067.1 GCA_902775385.1 uncultured Bacteroidales bacterium | reverse complement strand
CGTTGGCTATGCCGGGTACACCTCCGTCGCCGTCGAAGTCGGTGCCGATGCCTACGTGTTCGATGCCCATGACGTTGACCATGTGGTTGAGGTGCTCTACGGCATCCAGGATGGTGGCCTGGCCGTCGGTGCGCAGGAATCCGTTGTATAGGGTTACCTGTGCTACGCCGCCTTTGCGGGCCAGGGCTTTCATCTGTTCGTCCGTAAGGTTTCGGGGATGGTCACAGAGGGCACGGGCACTGCTGTGACTGCATACGATGGGTTTGCGGCTAACCTCAAGGGCATCATAGAAGCTGGACTCGGCGGCATGGCTCATGTCTACCATGATGCCCAGCCGGTTCATTTCCTGTACTACCTGTTGGCCGAAGGGGCTGAGTCCGCCATGTTCGGCATTTCCCTTGGCAGAGTCGCAGATGTCATTGTCACCGTTGTGGCAGAGGGTCATATATACGATGCCGCGTTTGGCGAAGTGCTCCAGCAGGCTCAGGTCTTTGCCGATGGCGTAGCCGTTCTCGATGCCTAACATAATGGCTTTCTTGCCGGCCCGTTTGAGGCGGGCAATGTCGGCAGGGCTGTAGGCGATATCCACGGCGGTGCAGTTGGCGGCGACCATTTCCTCTATCTGGGTAAGGATGCGGTCGGCCTTGGCCGTCGCCGCCAGAAGAGACTCTTCATCACGCTCGCCCTGCTTGAGGTAGGCTACCATAATGGAGGCATCCAGGAAGCCTTCCCGCATCTTGGGCAGGTCCACCAGCACTTTGTCTGTGCGGCGGGCGAACATGTCGGCGGTGTAGCCTTCTGAGAAGAACATGGGGGTGTCACAATGGCTGTCCAGGGTGATGATACGGCGGTGAATGCTTTTGGCTGCGGCGAAGGATGAGGCTTCTGCTATGAGCCAGTCGAAGAGGGGCATCATGCTGTGCACTCCCCGGGTGATGAAGCATTCGGGGTGCCATTGGACACCGATGATGCTCTTGAACTCGTTGCTCTCAACGGCTTCTATTACGCCGTCGCCGGCCTTGGCTGCTACCTGTAGCAGCGGACCAGGGTTGCGTACGGCCTGGTGGTGGAAGGAGTTGACGGGCAGTCCCTTGTCAGCGGCCCCGGGGAAGAGGCGGGCCAGGAGAGTTCCGGGCTCTGCCTTTACCGTATGGGAGGCGTAGGCGCGGTCCAGGTCCTGGTCGTGTTTTACGAGCGGCGCCTGGGTGTACTGGCTGTTCAGGTCCTGATAGAGTGTGCCGCCTAATGCGGCTGTCAGTATCTGGATGCCCCGGCAGATGCCTAACATGGGTATCTGGCGGTTGTAGGCCTGGCGTACCAGCAGGAGTTCCATCGCGTCACGCTGAGGGCAGATGCCGTGCAGGCCGGGGACGGGTTCCTCGCCTAAAAGGAGGGGGTTGATGTCGCCGCCTCCTGAGAGCAGGATGCCGTCCACCCGGTCAAGGGTCTGGCAGAGTGCGTCCGCATCATCATAGGGGGGCAGTACCATGGGTATGCCTCCGGCCTGTAGGACGGACTGGTAATAGCCTTGCGCCAGCTCGCATCCCTTGGCTCCGTAGTTGCCGGTGATGCCTATTATGGGGCGTGTAGCTTGCATATAGGGGGGTTATTCTTCGTCAAGTGATATGGGTTTGGTCTCTTCGCGCTGCAGGCCGATGGGGACTTCCTTCTTGATGCTCTGCTTCAGGGATATGAGGGTCTCGGTGGAGACTACGCCGGCGATTACAGCTTGACGAGCATGGTGTAGGGGCCCGTGGTGAAGTGGCATTCTACGATTTCGGGGATTTTCAGGAATTCCTGAACTACGCCTTTGTACATGGAGCCTTTCTCAAGCTTGATACCTACATAGGTGCAGGTGGTATAGCCTAAACTGGCGGGGTTCACATGGTATCCTGAGCCTACAATTACGCCCATGTCTATAAGGCGCTGTACGCGCTGGTGGATGGCGGCGCGACTGACTCCGCATTCTGCGGCTACGTCCTTAAAGGGGATTCTGGCATTGTTGGAGATAATCTCAAGGATTTTCTTGTCCAGGTTGTCAATTTTTTCCATAATACAATAATGTTTGTAATAATTTGATAGCAAAATTACGATAATTATGTAATTTAAGAAAGAATAAGGGCAAAAAAAAGACACCAAAAAGTGATTTTGGTGTCTTTTTGCTTATTTTCGGTTGCTTTATTTTACAATCTCCAGTAGCTCGACGGTGAATATCAGCGTGGAGAATGGGGGAATCTTTCCCTGTTCTCTGCTTCCGTAAGCCAGCTGCTGTGGGATGTACAGCATCCACTTACTGCCAACGGGCATCATGGTGAGCGCCTCGGTCCATCCCTTGATTACCTGGTTGGCGGGGAAGGTGGCGGGTTTGTTGCGGCTGTAGGAGCTGTCAAACTCGGTTCCGTCAATGAGGTGGCCTTCGTAGTTTACCTTAACCTTGTCAGTAGCCTGGGGTATCTCGCCGGTACCCTTGACAAGAATCTTGTACTGCAGACCGCTGGGGGTTGTCTGAATGCTGTCGGCTTTGGCATTGGCCTTCAGGAACTCCTCGCCGGCAATACGGTTGGCGCCGTACTTCTTCTCCATCCTGGCATTCTGGTAATATTCCATCTGCTTTCTGATGATGTTCTGGGCGCTGTCCATGCTGACGGTCATGTTGGACTGTGTGATTCCGTCCATGAATCCCTGAATGAAGAGGTCTTTGTTCAGTACGTCCAAGCTGTCGTCAATCTGCCTGTTTGCCTGTGTAATGACCTGATTCTCTACCTGGTTGCGGATTTCGATACCGGCCAGGCGGGCTTTTATTCTCTTGTCGTTCTCGGTGAGCTCGGGCTGCTGGAATCCTTTCAGGAATTCATCCATGTAGGCTTCCTCCACGCCCATGCGCTGGGTCAGGTAGTTGGTCAGACCGGTGGTGTTGACCTTGCCGAACAGGTAGCTGAATGTATCTACCGATACGGTGTCGACTACCTCAACGGGTGCCTTGGCGGCCTTCTTTCCTGACTTTTTCTTGCCGGCGGCTGATGCGCCTAAGGCCAGCAGGGCGCAAAGTGAAAAAAGAATGATTTTTTTCATTTTCTTATTTCCCTAATATCTAATCCAATTACTTCTCGATATCAATCAGTTCAATCTTGAAAATCAGACAGGAGAAGGGCTTGATCTTGCCGGCCTCGGCACCTGCGTAGGCCTGCTCCTGAGGAATGTAAACCATCCAGGTTGAACCTACGGGCATGTGGGTAAGAGCGGTCTTCCAGCCCTTGATGACCTGGTTGCAACGGAAGGTGGTGGGCTCGCCGCGCTGGTAGCTGCTGTCGAAGATGGAGTCGTTGATGAGCTTGCCCTCATAGTTGACCTTTACACGGCTGGTGTCAGCGGGAATCTCGCCGTTACCTTCGGTGAGGATCTCGTAGTAGATGCCGTCGCCCAGGCTCTTGACGCCGTCTTTCTTGGCAATCTTCTCCATGAATTCCTGACAGGCTTTCTTGTTGTCGCCATAGAGTTTCTCCATCTGCTTGGCCTTGATGCTCTGCATCATGTTCTCGCGGGTAGTCGTGGCCTCCTCAACAGACATCAGGCCGCCCTTGCCAAGGGTTCCTGCAACGAAACCTGCCAGAAGGTTGTTCAGACTGATGGTCTGGGTGCTGTCCTCGCCGAAGACCTCGTAGTTGATGCCCTTAACCCACTGCTGGCTGATCATCTGGCCGATACGCAGACCAGCGTAGTAGGCTGTCTTCTTCTTGTCGTCACCGGCGTTGGCACCTTCATTCAGACCCTTGATAAACTCGTTGATGTATGTGGTGTCAACACCTTCGCGCTGTACCAGATACTCTTTCAGACCCTGTGTCTGTGACATACCGAATGCGTAGCTCAGGGTATCTACGTCGTTCTTAAGGTTGGCCTTGGGGGTACCGTTACCGCAAGAGGCCATGATGGCAGCCAGAACTACGGCTGCAATAACAGAAATCTTTTTCATCGTTTTTATGTTTTTTATAATTGTTATTATAATTCGGATTACAGTACCTTAATCAGCTCCACATCGAAGACGAGGGTGCTGTAGGGGGGGATCTGCGCTCCGGCACCGCGCTCGCCGTATGCCAGCAGGTAGGGGATGTGGAAGCGGAACTTGGCGCCCTCCTTCATGAGCTGGACACCCTCGGTCCAGCCGGGGATTACCTGGTTCAGTCCGAAGTCTGCGGGCTCACCGCGCTTGTAGCTGCTGTCGAATACGGTTCCGTCCAACAGACGGCCTTCGTAATGGCAGCGTACGGTATCTGTGGCCTTCGGGCTCTTGCCGGTACCTTCTGTCAGCACTTCGTACTGCAGACCGCTCTTGGTCTGTGTCACGCCTTCGCGCTTGGCGTTCTGTTCCAGATAGACCTTGCCCTCAGCAATGGCCGACTGTGCCTGTTCTTTCTCTTTCTTCTGGAAATACTCGTTCAGCATGGCCTGAGCCTCGCGACTGCTGATGGCAGGTTCCTTGCCTGACATTACGTCACTGATGCTCTTTGAAAAATCCTCGATGCTGAAATCCTCGATGTTCATGCTTTTGAGCTGTTGGCCGATTCCAAGGCCCAAAGCGTAGCTGATTTTGTTCATTCTTAGAATACATTTACTATTATGCGGCGCAAAATTAATACATTTTATTTATCCAAAAGCCAATCATTGCATTTTTTTTGTTATTTTTGCACATTATTATTATATAAAGAGACCGGGTTTTATGAAAGTTGTGGTATTAACAGGTGCCGGTATGAGTGCCGAGAGCGGTGTCAGTACGTTCCGGGACAATGGAGGATTATGGGACCGGTATAATGTGGAGGATGTGGCTACCCCAGAGGGGTGGGCTCGCAATCCGCAGCTGGTGACGGACTTCTACAACAATCTGCGTGCTCAGATTCTGCAGAAGGAGCCTTGCCTGGGGCATCGCCTGGTTGCTGAGCTGGAGAAGAAGTATGACGTGACAGTGGTTACGCAGAATGTGGATGATCTGCATGAGCGTGCAGGCAGTACGCATGTGATTCATCTGCATGGCCCTTGACAGGGACCACCTTACGGTTAAGATAGGCGACTGTGCCCGGGACGGCAGTCAGCTGCGCCCCTTTATCGTCTGGTTCGGTGAGGCGGTTCCTGAGATTGAGCGGGCCGCCATGGAGTGTATGCAGGCTGATGTGTTCATAATCATCGGCACCAGTCTGAATGTATATCCTGCTGCCGGTCTTACGCAGTATGTGCCGCAGACGGCGCCTATATACCTGATTGACCCTAAGCCTGTTCAGTGGAATGCCAGCCGGCATATTCAGAAGGGAGCCAGCCAGGGAATGCAGGAGCTGGTGGAGGAGTTGGAAAAATCATCGAAGGATAAATAACAGACAATATACATGGAGAATACCAGTGTAGCATACCAGGACTGTGAGGAGCAGAAGATCAGGCTGGTGCACATACGGTGCAGGAATACGGGTGAGTCTATAAGTGTTCCGTTCGGAAGCTCGCTCTACGAGGCGTTTGAGGCGGCGGCCTTTGATATGTCCTACGGTCCCGTCTGTGCCTGCGTCAACAATAAGGTGCAGGGGATGAATTACCGGTTCTATAACAATAAGGACGTTAACTTCCTGAGTCTGTATAGTCCTAGTGGCATGCGTACCTATACCAGGACTTTGTTCTTTGTCCTGGCCAAGGCCGTTGAGGATATCTTTCCGCAGGGGCAGCTGATTATCGGCGCTCCGGTCAGCAGGGGTTATTATTGCGAGTTGCGCATCGGACGGGATGTGGAGCCTTCCGATGCTGAGCGCATCGGTAAGCGTATGCAGGAGATTATTGACGCTGATTTGCCCATTCACCGCATCCAGTGTCCCATAGAGGATGCTATAGAGATGTTCCAGCGCCGGGGGATGACCAGTAAGGTTCAGCTTCTGGAGAGTCAGGACAGCCTGTACACCTATTATTATAAGCTGGACAGCAGCATAGATTACTTTTACGGCCCCTTGCTTACCCATACGGGGCAGCTGCATCTTTTCAGCCTGACTTATTTCTATGACGGCCTGCTGCTTCGTATTCCCAGCGAGAAGGATCCTGCTGTTCTGGAGGAGTATGTGGAGCAGACGAAGATGCTGGGTGTGATACGCGAGCATCAGCAGTGGCAGGATATTCTGCGTGTGCGTACGGTGGGTGAATTCAACAAGGCTATCCAGGCTGGCAGGGCTACAGACCTTATCAATGTGAGTGAGGCGCTGCAGGCGAAGAAGCTGACGGATATTGCCGACGAGATAACGCAGCGTAAGTCGCGCCTGGTGCTGATTGCCGGCCCCAGCAGCAGCGGAAAGACTACTACGGCCAAGCGGCTGGCCATCCTGCTGATGGCTTGCGGACTGCGCCCCTATACGCTGAGTACGGATGATTATTTTGTGAATCGGGAGGATACGCCTAAGGATGAGAACGGCGAGTATGATTTCGAGTGCATAGAGGCCCTGGACATCCGGCTTTTCAACGAGCAGATGAATGCCATTCTGCGCGGTGAGGAAGTGGAGCTTCCCAGGTATGACTTCCCCTCGGGAAAACGTGTGTACGAGGGCCGTAAGCTGAAGATTGAGCGGGATGATGTTATTATCCTTGAAGGTAATCATGCGCTTAATCCTGTTCTCACAAAACAGATTCCCGAGGAGCAGAAGTTCCGTATGTATGTGTCTGCCCTTACCACCATTCAGCTGGATGATCACAATCACATATCTACGGCTGATATACGATTGGTCCGGCGTATTCTGCGTGATTACCGTTTCCGCGGTTACTCGCCGGTGGAGATTATCAAGCGGTGCCCCAGTGTGAAGGCCGGTGAGGAAAAGTGGATCTTCCCTTATCAGGAACTGGCGGATGCCACCTTCAACAGTGCCCTTTTGTATGAGTTGGGTGTGATACGGGACAGGGTGTTGCCCATCCTGGAGCAGGTTCCTGAACGTGCGGTGGAGTATGCCGAGGCTACCCGCCTGCGTAAATTCCTGCACTATTTCCGCAGTATCCCCGATGATGAGGTACCGCCTACATCTTTGCTGCGTGAGTTTGCCGGAGGCAGCTCGTTCAAGTACTGATGGCCCGCCAGCCTCACCCCGGCCCTCTCCCAAGGAGAGGGGAGTTGAGATGATAGATGATAGATAGTAAATCCATTAAGCCAATAAGCTATCATATAATTTTGAATTTATAATTTTTGAATTTTAAATAAAAAAATAACCAATCCATTATGAACAAGAGAACTAAGATGCTGATGGCTATGTTTTTCATGTTGGCGGGAACGGCCTTGGCACAGACAGAAGGACGTGTCTTCTACATCGACTTCGGTCAGAACAATGTGACGAATCAGGGGTATCTGACGAATACGGATGCAAACGGTAACAAGTGGAACAATCTGCACGGTAAGGGAACGGGAGCTCCTGATAAGGCCTATGCCCTGACTCAGACTTCCCTGATTAGTGCCGACGGTGGCACTTCCGATATTGTGCTGCAGACCGGAACCACTTTCTCTACTAACGGATACAGCAATGGCGGCCTGCAGTCGCCCAAGAAAACGCTGCTTGGCGACCTGGCCATACAGACGGCCACGCAGGACTATATCTTCATGGAGGGCGCGCAGGACTATGGCGTGCTGCACTTTACCGGCCTGAACCCTGAGAGGGCGTACCGCTTTCACAGCTTCGGCAGCCGTACCTCTACTGACGAACGCACGGCGTGGTTTACCTTCAGCGGCGAGAACTGCTGGACGGGTGAGATGCAGATGGGCGGTACTAAGATAGGTGACGGGGGGTACAATGGCAATAACAATAAGATTCTGGTTTCGGATCCTGTATTCCCGGACCGTGACGGAAATATTGACCTTACCATCTGTAAGAAGACTAAGGGTGCCATGGTGTACCTGAACTGCATGAAGGTGGTGGAGCTTTCAGGCCTGGAGCGTCCTAACCAGGAGTTGCAGCTGGCCCAGAAGTTCTATATTGACTTCGGCGAGACCAGTAACAGTACACGAGGTCATCAGACAACTGCCAAGGACAAGAACGGTAATTACTGGACCAATCTTTCTTCGGGCAGCAGCTCCAGTAATACCATTGCCGCCAAGACCGTTACCATGAAGAACTCGGCCGGCAGCCAGATGTCAAAGTACCGCTTGGTAACAACGTGTACCCAATATACCAATGGTGTTAATGCAGGCGGCAACAATGCGCCGGATGAGGCTCTTTTAGGCGACCTGGCCATCCAGACGGCCACGGAGGACTATATGTTCATTGATAACGGGGACCTGCGCCCCTTCAAGCTCACGAACCTGAACAAGGACAACTGCTATAAGTTATATATATATGGTACGCGAGACCATACCGACAACCGCATTACCCAGTATAACATCGAGGGTCAGCGTACCTGGTCCGGCGGCCAGGTAACCTCGGGTAACAGCGTGGGCGGCGAGGGTAAGAACGGCAATATCCGCAATATCCTGATTACAGATTACATATACCCTTCCCGTAACGGTGAGATTGTCATCAACTTCCAGCGTGTAACGGGGATGGCACACATCAGTGCCATGAAGGTGGAGGAATATACGGGCGGTGTACGCCCCGAGGAGCCGCTGGAATTTAAGGAACTGACACTCTCTGGTAATGCCGAGGAGGCTGCGTTCAAGAATGTGGGCTCCAACACCTACCAGGCCTATGCCAGGCTGACGAAGGGTACATTCATTCTTGCCGGCAAGACCCCTGATGCGGAGGTGGTGTTATCCAGCGTAGGAGACGGAACCTTCGTGGTGGCCGGTGAGGAAACACCAGTAGGCTTTAATGTGGACAAGGATTGTGTGGCACGTATTACCGTGAATGCCAACAGCCAGACGGTGGAGGTGCTGCCTGTTACCATGCATGTAAGGGGTAACATGGGCAATGGTTCCGGTAATCCTCAGATTGCATACAAGGCAAACGGCGTATGGGAGTCTGAGGTGACACTGAAGGAGACTTCCTCGCAGCAGTGGGTGGACAAGACGATGTACTTTGCCCTGAACAACTCGGACGGGTTGGCTATAAAGCGTCTGAGGAATGCCTCTACACGCTATGTCCTGGGTATGCCTTCCAACGGTCAGGATGTGGAGGATATCTATCAGAATGCGGGGACCTATACCATAACGGTGGATCTGGCTAACAATGTCTATGGCATCTCGGCCCCCATTGACGAGAACCGCATCTCGGTCTTTGGTTCCAGTGTTGCCAACGGACAGGGTGCTACTGACTATAAGGGATACCGTTACCTGTACGGCCAGCACCTGATTCAGCGGTATGAGAAGGGCTTGTCCGATACGCGCTTCTACACCTCGAATGTCTCTATCGGTGGTAATACCACCAATAACCTGCTTAACAGGTATGACGACCTTATCCGTGACTTCGGCCGCTATGTTATCTTCGGCCTCTCCCTTGGTAACGAGGGTATTCACGGAGCCAGCGACCAGAATGCCGTATTTACGCAGTGGCGTGACAATATGCTGAAGCTGATTAAGAAGGTACGTGCCGACGGTAAGATTCCTGTGGTGATGAACAACTATACCCGCGGTGACTATAATGCCAGCGATTATAAATATGTAAAGGATCTGAATCTGCTTATTCACGAGTGGGATGTGCCATCGTTCAATTGCCTTGGCTCTATTGATAAGGGAGACGGCACCTGGGCCGACGGCTATGTGTCAGATACTTACCATCAGAATACCGAGGGACATTATGAGTTCTTCTGCTCTATGGTACCTTCGCTCTTCGATGCACTGAAGGCCGGTAAGGCTATGCCCAAGCGTGTGACCACCAAGAGTATGAAATTGCCGGAGGAGAAGACCATTCACTTTAATCCTGAGGGTACAACTCATCCATTCACCGTTTCCGTGCGGGTAAAGGGCGGTCAGGGTCAGGTGTTCAAGGTGCGCTGCTCTACGGGCGAGGCTACGGTGGTCTTCACCCCCGAGGGCTATGTACAGCTTACTACTCCTGCAGGCGGAACCCTTACCAGTACCAGGGCCGTTACCGATACCAACTGGCATTTCATTACCCTTACCAGCTATTATGCCCAGAAGCGGACTCTGCTTTATTTGGATAAGGTGAGCGCAGGTGTTCTTGACGAACGTCTGGGTGAGGTGCAGGAGGTTGTGCTGGGCGGTTCTGCACGTGATGTGTCTGAACTCCTGTTCTGGCGTTCTGCCATGACTCCCGATGAGGTAACGGCCCTCTGCAATCGTAAGATGCTGAAGTCCAGTCTGGAGATTTATGTTCCTATGGATCCGGAGGGTAATCTGGAGAATACGGCACAGAGTACCAATACCGTCCGGGTGGTTGTTGATGAGAATGTGGTGGGACTGAACCGGCTTTCAGGAGCCGCCCCTAACTGCACGTCCATCTACAATATCTCGGGGCAAAGCCTGGCCAGGACCCAGCGGGGTGTGAATATCATTGGCGGCAAGAAAGTTGCGGTTCAGTAAGAAATAAGGACGGGGGCTCCCGTCCTTTTTCTTTGGTTTTTTGGGAAGAAACGGTGTGATTTAAAAATTATTTTCGTACTTTTGCTGCCAGATAACGTAAAAATCATCAATTTTATAACCTTTTATCGCATTATGAAAAGACTTCGATTATTCGTTTTTGTGTGTATTGCGGCCCTGACAGCGTCAGCTCAGAAGGCCAACTATAACATCATTCCGCTGCCCAAGGAGGTTAAGGCTGATACCACTCAGCAATTTACCTTAAAGGATGGTATTGGTATTGCCTACGATAGCAGCAATACGGAGATTGCCCGTACGGCTGCGTTCCTGCAACAGTGGGTGAAGGAGGCTACAGGTATCCAGTTGCAACTGGCTCCCGAAGATAAGGCAGCTCAGATTAAGTTGGCCGTCGGTGTACCTGCCAAGAAGGGTAAGAAAGCTAAGCAGGTGGCTCCGTTGACCGAACAGCAGAAGGAGGCCTATACACTTAGTGTCGGCGCCAAGGGCATCTTGCTAAGTGCTACGGAGCCGGTTGGTCTGTTCCGTGCCGCACAGACTTTCCGCAAGAGCCTGCCCGTTACAAAGGACTCAAAGGGCGTAGAACTGCCTTATGTGCAAATATCAGACCAGCCCCGCTTCTCTTATCGTGGTGTACTGCTGGATTGTGGTCGCCATTTCTTCAGTGTTGAGTTTATCAAGCAGTTCCTGGATGCTATGGCCCTGCATGGCTGCAACCAGTTCCACTGGCATCTGACAGAGGATCAAGGCTGGCGTTTCGAAGTAAAGGCTTATCCGGAATTGGCTAAAAAAGGAAGTCTGCGTGAGAAAACTGTCATAGGTCCCGGCAATATGCGCATCTACGACAACATCCCTTATGGTGGTTACTATACACAAGAAGAATGCCGTGATATCGTACGCTATGCAGCTGAACGTTACATCAACGTGGTTCCCGAAATCGATATGCCCGGCCACATGCAGAGTGCCTTGCATGTATTCCCCAACCTGGGCTGTACAGGCGGTCCGTATTCCGTTGCTCCTCACTGGGGAGTGATGCGTGAAGTTCTTTGTGGTGGCAATCCCGAGACATTAACTTTCTTGAAGACCGTCTTTGGCGAGCTCTGTGATGTGTTCCCCTCCAAGTTCATACATATCGGTGGTGATGAGTGTCCCAAGGAACGTTGGAAGAAGTGTGCCAAGTGCCAGGCCAAAATCAAGGAATTGGGTTTGACAAACGACCCCAAGGACACAGGCGAAGGTGGAAGAGGCAGTCAGGATGGCCGCAGTGCCGAGAATAAACTGCAGACTTACATCAACCACGAGATTGAGGAGTTCCTGGCTTCACGTGGACGTAGCCTCATCGGTTGGGACGAGATTCTGGCCGGCGGACTCACAGAGAACGCTATCGTTATGTCTTGGCGCGGTACCAAGGGCGGTATTGCAGCTGCCAAGCAGAAGCATCGCGTCATCATGAGTCCTAACGTGTTTGCATACATCGACCATCCTCAGTTGAAGGATTACAGCAAACAGCCCCAAACAACTGACAGCTATCAGGTTTCCTGCAGCAAGATGTACTCTTTCGAGCCCGTTATTCCAGAAGAATTGACGGCAGAGGAACAGGACTGCATACTGGGCGTTCAGGCCAATTTGTGGACAGAGCATGTCGCTTATCCCGAGCATGCGCTCTATCAGTTGCTGCCCCGTCTGGGTGCCATGAGCGAGGTGCAGTGGTGCAATCCTGAGCAGAAGGACTTTGAGGACTGGAAGAAACGTCTGCCCCAACTGAAGAGGCTCTATGACAGAATAGGACTGGTCTATTGCAATGAGGTAGAATAGGGGGAAGCTTCACACCACCAAAAAACCAGACAACTGAAAGTAAACTTTCCTTTGCCTGGTTTTTTATTGGTGTAGCCCGCTTGGGGTTGATTTCATCGCCCCCTAAAACCTTCCACAGGAAGCTTTTACATAAAAAAAGGAAGCCCAACTTCCGAAAGTGTAACTTTCTGCTGTTAGGCTTCTCTTTTTTCTGGTAGCCCGCTTGGGGTTCGAACCCAAGACCCCAACATTAAAAGTGTTGTGCTCTACCAACTGAGCTAGCGGACCGACCTATAACCCACGTTTATGGGTGCAATTCTCTAAATTGCGGTGCAAAGGTATATAATTAAATTCAAAATTCAAAATTCAAAATTCAAAATTATTTTCTATCCTCTGCTTTTTGTATTACGTTGGACTGTTTTCGGATGCTGAATCTGACTCCTTGAGTACAAATCTGCGGTAATAGGACAGCAGCAGGGTAGTAAGCGGAAGGGCTATGATAAAGCCTATGATGCCCATCAGGCTGCCCCATACAGAGAGGCTGAGCAGGATGATGGCGGGATTCAGTCCCATTACGTGTCCCATGATACGGGGGGTGAGATACATGTCCTGAATGAGCTGTACCACAGCGAAGACGGCCAGCGCGCATAGCAGGATAACCCAGAAGCTCTCGCCCGTCTCGGCCGACTTCAGGAAAGCCAGCAGGATGGTGGGGATGAATCCGAAGAGCTGCATATAGGGTACCAGATTAAGGAACCCTATGAAGAGGCCCAGTCCGATAGCCATGGGGAAATCTATGATGAGGAATCCTATGCTGAAGAGGATTCCGACGAGTAGCGCTATGAGCGCCTGACCGCGGAAATAGGCATTCATACCGTTCTTTACATCCTGAACAACCATAGAGGCGAACTGGCGCTTGCCGTCCGGAATCAGGTTTACCCATCCCTGGCAGATCTTCTCATAGTCAACCAGTATGAAGAACATATACAACAGTACCACAAAGACGCCAAGGATGCTCAGCGCCACATTCACTGTTCCGGAGACGAAGTTCCAGGTCTGGAGGAGTACCGACTGCAAGGCATCCACAAAGGAACTCTGCTGCATAAGCCCGATAAGGGCATTCTCGTTGTTCAGGTAGCCTACAATATTCTCGATGTAGGAAGTCATGTTTGTCTGCTTCATCACATCGTCCAGGTAGAGGGAAACCAATTGGGATATATGTGCCGTCTCCTCGATTATCGGTGGGACAATCAGGCCTAAGATGCCTGTCAGCAAGGCAATGACCAGCAGCATGGCAATGATTATGCTGAGGATGCGGTTGCGTACATGAAGCCGGTACTGGATGAACCGTACAAAGGGGTATATCATGTAGGCCAGGAACCATGCCACGAAGAATGGAAGCAGTACTCCCGAAAGAGAATTCAGCAGCCAGACGGCTCCTATACATAGGCAGATAGCCGTAATGCCGCGGATAAAACTGTCAAAGGTGATTTTCTGTTCAAACATTATATTAGTGGTTAGTGGTTAGAGGTTTGAGGGAAATTGTTCTGAACGGAATTGTAGCACTCGCGGCAGAGCGGCTCGTATTCCTGCTTTTCGCCCAACATGACCTGCTTTTCGCCGGCCACGATACGGTGGCTCACGTAGGCAAGGGCTCCGCAACGGACGCAGATGGCATGCACCTTGGTCACTTCATCGGCAATGGCGCAGAGCTGGGGCATGGGACCGAAGGGGTGCGCCTTGAAGTCGAGGTCCAGCCCGGCCACAATCACACGTATCCCGCGTGATGCCAGTTCGTTGCAGACCTCGGTGATATGCTCGTCAAAGAACTGTGCCTCGTCTATTCCCACCACATCAGTATCCTGTGCCAGAAGCAGGATGCTGGCAGAGGAGTCAACCGGTGTGGACATGATGCTGTTGCCCTGATGGCTAACCACCTCCTCCTCGCTATAGCGTGTGTCAATGGAGGGCTTGAAGATTTCCACGCGCTGATGGGCGAACTGGGCCCGTTTCAGCCGGCGTATCAATTCCTCCGTCTTCCCCGAGAACATGGAGCCGCAGATAACCTCCACACGGCCTCTTCTCATCATCTCTCCGTTATGGGAGCCTACATCTTTCATTTTCTTGCTGATTTGTTTTATTGGCAAAAATACACTTTCTATCTGAATTAGCCCCATTAAGGGGCTTAAAAATACTGAAATAATCAAAATTATTCTGTTTAATTGTCCGCTAAACCGTTTTTTATGTATACATTTGCTGCCTGAACAGACACGTCAGAGAGAATGGGAACACTATACTTGGTACCTACACCGGTAGGAAATCTTGATGATATCACTTTCAGGGCCCTGAAGGTGCTGAAGGAGGCAGATCTGATTCTTGCCGAGGACACACGTACCAGCGGAATACTGCTGAAGCACTTCGATATAAAGAAACCGATGCTCTCTTACCATAAGTTCAATGAGCATCAGACCGTTGACCGCGTGGTGGAGCGACTGAAGGGAGGCGAGACGGTGGCTGTAGTAAGCGATGCCGGAACACCCGGTATCAGTGACCCCGGTTTCCTGGTGGCCCGTGAGGCCATCCGTGCCGGCATAGAGGTTATCACCCTGCCCGGAGCTACCGCCTTTGTTCCTGCGCTGGTGAGCAGCGGCCTGCCTTGTGACAAGTTCTGTTTCGAGGGCTTCCTCCCTCAGAAGAAAGGCCGGCAGACCCGCCTGAATGCCTTGAAGGATGAGACAAGAACCATTATCTTCTATGAATCACCGCACCGCATCGTCAAGACACTGGATCAGTTCCGGGAAGTTTTCGGAGCGGACAGGCCCGTAAGCGTGTGTCGTGAAATCAGTAAGATCCATGAGGAGAGTGTTAGGGGAACGGTTGAGGAGGTGCTGGCACACTTCCAGGCAAATGAACCCAGAGGAGAGTTCGTGATTGTCTTGGGAGGAGTGGGGTAGTTGAAGAGTTTAGAATTGAAAATTCAAAATAAAGGATATTGATATGAGAAAGTTTGGATTTATTACAGTAGTGACTTTGCTGATGGCCTCCTGTGGCCCAAGCCAGCAGGGAGGTGAGTCTGCCCTGGAGCAGGAACGTGATTCCTTACAGCGGATTATCAACGAAAAGGATATAGAACTGAATGATATCATGAGTACCTTTGACGAGGTACAGGAGGGTATCAGACGTATTAACGAGGCAGAAGGGCGTGTTACCATTGCCGATGCCAGTCCCGAGAGCGCCAGCAGTAAGGAAGTGATTCGTGAGAATATGCAGTTCATACGCGAAGCCATGCAGCAGAACCGTGATATGATAGCCCAGTTGAAGGAGAAACTGCGTGCCAGCAGTTTCAATGCCGAGAAGCTGAGGAAGACAGTGGAGAACCTGCAGGCTCAGATTGAGACGCAGGGAAAGCGTATTCAGGAACTGGAGGCAGCCCTGGCCGAGAAAGATGCTCAACTGGCCGCCCAAGGCGAGCAGATTAACGCCCTGAACGAGAATGTGAACACGCTGACCGAAGATAACAGGAACAAGGCAGCCACGGTAGCCTCTCAGGAGAAGCAGCTGAATGCCGCATGGTTCGTATTCGGCACCAAGTCAGAGCTGAAGGAGCAGAAGAT
>CACYMI010000066.1 GCA_902775385.1 uncultured Bacteroidales bacterium | reverse complement strand
AGGACGGCTCATATCCTTCACCACGGTAATCTCCTGGCTTACGTTTGTCACCTCGTCATAACCGTTGGCACGGGCAGAGAGGGCACGGAACTTATAGGTTCGGTCGGGGAATACAGCAGAGTTAGTCATGTCGAAGTTCAGGTTGATAACACCGCCGGCGGGCAATACGTCATCTATATTATTATTTGATATGTCATCTGCATTGACCATATACTTTCGGGCATCATGCCATGCGGTCTCTCCTACCCCCTGATACTGCACTGCGATGTACTTCAGACCGTCATAGTTGGGGTCATAGTCTTTCACCGTCAACGGCAGCATACCCTTTGTGGAGGTGTTAACCACGGTATTTTCCATGCTCAGGGTCACTTCTGTACTGGAGGGAACGAACTCAGCTGATATATAGACAGTATCACCAATGACATCCCATGTGCTAGCTGGATCTCTCTGACACTGCGACGACAATACAATGGCTATGTTTTCGTAAATCAGCTCGCCCTTAGGGTTTTGCTCTAACTGAAGGCTCATACGTACGGTACCTCCTGCAGGAACAAATACTGAACGGCCGCTGCCCAGTTCGTTGCTGTTGATATCAATACCGGCACCTTTACTGTTTGTCTCATCGATGCAGAAGAGGTCAAAGTAGCAGTCCTCACCGGTCTCGCTCTCGTTGGTCAGCAGAAGTGTATAGTTTGCCATCTGACCGGCAGGAACGCCCACCAGACGGTTGGCACCGTTCTCTATGGCGATTCTGGGAACTTCTATCTGCTGGGTGGCAGTGGCAAGCACGTGCTTACCAGGCTCAAAGTACTTGGTCTTCTGCTCACCCTCGTAGGGACAGGTGGTCTGTCCGCCTCGGGTTACGAAGATGGCACCCCTGCCGTCCGGAGCCTTATAGACGTCAATGCTCAGGGCATCGTCATCACCAGTCTCGACAAGCGAGTAACCTGTGGTGGTGGTATTGGTAACCTCATTGGATTTCTCCCATTGTTCTCCTGCTGTGGTAGTGGTCTGGAAACTGATATCAACATCCTGTCCGAAGATGCTTACAGAGGTACCGGAACCGACAAGCAGTCCTACATCGAAGCCATCGCTGGTGGTCTTTCCCGTCGTGTTCTCCTGCGTCACCTCGGAGTCTATGAATGTTCCGGAATCAAAACTTTGGTTAGTGTCAAGGTATCGTCTGCGATTGTTTATGGCTTTCACCTTAATCTCCTCGTTATAGGCCAGCTGACGCTCCCAGTTGGCAATCTGCTGGTTGTAGTAGTTCACCATATCGGCGTAAACCTTGTCCTCAGAAGGCTTTTCGGTAGTATAGGTTCCCTTGGCGCCGTAATTCCCGTCGTCCGCGCTAAGATCGGTATGATAGATAAGCCCCTCATTGTCGACACCTTTCCTGAGAATATCATTACGTAAGTTGATGAATCCCGGAATAAGCGTATTCTCGATATAGTTCTGTGTATATTGGAAATGTGTTGCAAATTCCTGACCAGTAACATAGTTGTTGAACATGTCAAGCTTTATCTCGCCTGACTGACCATCCTTCCGGAAACCTACGGAACGGGCGTTTCCGAAGATGACATTTGTAGATTCTCCGATGAACACATCGCCCTGGGCGCCCACATACTCAGGCTCACCGCTGGTAGAGAAACGTTTTGTTGCGGTCGTTGTTACCGTTTTGGTACTGGATGAGACATGCTCATAGTTTGACTTAACGCCAACGTCAAGTGTCACCTTCTCGCTATTGGTATTAATAACACCCATGATTACACCCACACCGGCAGCCATTAACGAGGTAAGCTCAACACCGAACTCCGTATGGGTCATCACCTCTGTCTCATTAGTAACCGTGACCGTCTGTGTCTGAGTCTTGGTCACACTCTGACCTTTCTCCCAGAAAGCTGAAGAACCGGACCCGCCCGGATCACGGATAATCATATCTATCATATCCGGACCCTTGGTGACAAAATTACTTCCCGTGGGCAAAGCACCTATGACGATACCTGTCAGTGCATTCGCTGTGTTGATACCCGTCCACGTATAGCTCTTGTCATTATGAGTAAAAGTGGCAGCCAGATTAAGTGTATAGGGGGAGGTGATGTTGGGTAAGCCTGCCTGCCATTGGTAGATTCCCAGTCCATCCTCGTTCAACGTCACCTGGTCCGGTATCACCTCGTCCAGATCACCTAATTCATCATCCGGATTGTCTGTCTTGTCAGGATTTATCACCACACCCTGACCGGTACCCATCTGATTGGCAAAGGTTACTTCCGCATTACGCAGCGGCACCAGGTATTCTACGTCTGACTCTCCGTCTTTGTTTACATATCGCTCAAAGCCTCGCACATCAAACACATACTGCTTCATCTGCTGGAAGATGGGATACCCATAGTTGTATGTGACAGGACTGTTCTCGGAAACGGTATATAGAGTCAGTTCTGTGTCATCCTTAGTCTTGGGGTCGTTATAGACGTAGTTCCTCTCGCCAAATGAACCGTCCGTATGGTCCTGCTGTACTATCTCAAGCACAGGTTCTGTATAGTAGCTCTCGATAAGTTTTGCCACATACTCGAACTCCTTCTTTGTGCCGTCTTCCAGAATCAGGGAGTCTGTCTCTGTATCCAGAGGATCACTGGCATAAAGAACGGGCAGACCGGAAAACGTGACGTCGGGGTTGCTTTCAATCTTAATACTCTCCACGCGGTAATCAACAGGCGGCAGCAGGGCTGCGAATTCACCTGTCTTAGAATCTGTCCTGATGATAATCCTCTTTACGTCGTCAGCATCACCGCCCTTCCGATAAGATTCGCTGTTTACATCAGATGTGGGTGAGGTAACAAGCAAATCCTCGGAATTATTCTCATAGCTTACCGTAGAGCCGTTTGGCTCCCTTTTCACGTTAAGACGATAGCCGTCAATAGCCAAGGTAATGGTGGCTTGCCCGATATTGTTCTCGCTCACGCCAAAACCCAGGGGTTTCTCTTCCTCGATGGCACCGCCCGTAACACGACCGGCAACAGTAACCAAGGTAACATCCTCGAAGTCGAGGTTAGAGACAGCATCGTTATAGTTAGCCAGCAAGCCTGTTTTGCCCGGGTCGGCCGGATAACGGCCGTCATTGGCGAATACATGTCCCTGCTTGCCTACGGTGATATAGTGCTCGCCGATGGGCACGCTAATTTCATACTCGCCATAAGCATTGGTGGTGATAGGGGCACCCTCCTTGGCGCAAATCTGACCGTCGACATAGAAGTTTACGCCCTCAACAGGATAGTCTGTATTGGCATAGCGGACGGTACCACGAACAGGGAACGAAGAAATATCCGTGAAGTCGGTGCCGTTGTGAACCAGCGAACTGTTGCCCACGTATCGCATTTGCTGTGTCGGGTTGAACTGGTGTATGCCCAGTGCGGGAATAACGGCATAGGTAGTACCTTCGCCTGTGAACGGAATACCTTTTATAATATAGTTACCGTCGTTGTCGGTCTTGGCCTTCAGTTTCAACTTCTCAGCGGTCAAAGTAGATGGTTCGACGTTATTACCAGTCTTGCCATGATGCTGGTGATATACGGTTCCGTCACGCGAATAGTCAAAGAACTGTGTGTTCAGGCCCTCATCAAAGGTCCAGTAAGTCTCCAGATTCTTCTCGTTACCCACAAGCAGATGGTCATAGTTCTCCAGAATCTCCTTGTCTGATAACGCCTTTGTCCAGAGACGGAACTCATCAACATAACCGATGAAGTAACCTAATGACAGCTGAGTGGCATCGGTCAGCTCAAGGCTGCCAGTCATGTTCTGAGTACTTTTGTTCAGAATGGGTACTCCGGCAGCATCTGCACCTACCACACAGCAGGTCAGAGTATTCTGGTTACGGGTGATTGTCACGTGGTTATACTGCCCTGCTGTCAGTGTCACATCATCAAAAGTATAGGTGGAGGTGCCGTTGCCGAGATACAGCTTTCCCTCTGATGTCATGCCTACGTAGCATGTCTCGCCATTCAGACGAGCCACCTTGGCATCAGACAGCTCAGCCGGATTAATCCACAACTGGATGGTAAAGTTTTTGGACGAAAGTGTCTTCTTGGCATACTCCAGATTGGGGTAGTCCCACGAAACCGCTCCATTGGTTTCCTTGAAACGTATAGCATGATACTGCTCGTAGTCATCGTTGTTATCGCCTGTCTTCTTAGCAACAACATCCACGTTGGCTACAGCCATACCTGTGGCACCAAACGTGATGCGGCCGCTCATAGTACCCGTTGATTGGGCAAAACCGATATCAGAGATCTCGTTACTAAAGACAGAACCGTTTTCACACTTGTCCTGTACAGTGACTTGATATTCATAATAGATACCGGGCAACGGCGTATCATCGGTATAAGTCAGAAATTCATCAGCACTTGAGGTACGGTATATTTCTGTCCAGGGCTCATCTTTCTCGGCACGCTTACGCTCGACAATATAAGTTTTAGCTCCTTCCTTACCCAGCGTGACATTCCAGGACAACTTTACATGGCCTGGATAAACGCCCTTAGTGGCAGTAAAGGATTTGAAGAGTGTACCGCCACCGATAGACCTGTTGTTGACAGTGACTGCATTGAGAACCGTCTCACCGATAACACCTTCTATGCGGTAATTGTGAGGAGAGCAGACGTCAAGTCCGCTTTGTGAAGTATAAGGGATAGTACCATCCACCCCATTCTGGCGATCTGCATGAGATATGTCCCGTCGGTGTTCCCACTGGAAACTTGTCTGGTTATCCGTGGGCGTAATGGTGTAGATGGGGGTTGTCTCATCATCGACATAGATATTAAATCTGTTTCCCCAGTTGAGGGGATAAGCATCTGATGTCCAAGTAAAAATGATACGGTCGGCCTGGCTAATAGCCTTGATGGAGTTTACAGGAACCTTACGGGTTGTATTGACTGTCTTGGATGCTTTCAACTCTGGAAGTTTAATATCCTCGGCCCACCCATTCAGTACGAAACAGACATCATAGATGATTTCAGATTCGTTGGGGAAGTCACTCTCTGAGGCGGTATTGGCATCTTCATAGACAAAGTCGGATGTCTCGTTGTTCAGAAACGTATGGTCGATGGTGCCTATCTTTACTCCGTTACGGTAAATAACAAACTTACCGGCACCAGCCTGGCCTTTCTGAGTGGTCCAAGTCAGTTTAACCTTGCGGTCCTTCTGCAGGAACTCAGCCTGAAGATTGCTGGCTATTGATACCCATTGCGCATACAACTTAACCTCGCCCTTATCCGATTCTGTGGCGGTAACAGAAGCCTGATCGGCATAGGGGATACCACTGCCATCGGCCTGGGTATTCCATCCGGCAAAGCAGTAACCGTCACGGGTCAGTGTGCATGCCGGAAGCTCGCCACTGTTCTCGATAGTTGTTTTTGACATTGAGCCGCTACCGCCGTTCTTGTCAAAAGTGATATGCTTATAGTAATAAGTTGTCCAGGAACATGAAATGTTACGGAAGCCTGCATATTGATCTATATTCATAGAGCCGCCACCGTTACCAATAACATACGTCATCAACAACGCCCATTTCTTATCAGCAGCAGTGCCTGAATTCCTGTTATCAAACTCAAAATCATGGGTAAACTCTTCGCTCTTATATTCATAGCAAACACCCTTTAAAAGTGCAATGCGATATTTCGAGTTGGACTGATTGGTATAATCTTGTGTAAAATCCACCTCCATATTCTTTATTGCATCTATATCATCCCTGGCATACAGAGCTGTGGTTTGCACATGTGCATTGGAACTTGACTTAAACTTATAGTTCCAATGCATTACCTTACGGCTGTAGGACAAAATATTCTCAGTATGTGTATAAATAGAGAAAACGCAGTTCTTTTGTCCTGCAGAACTGTTGCCCCTTATCTCGATGCCCAATCCTGTTCTGTCATTGGCATTATTATATTGTTGCACGTAACAATTACCCCAAACACTCCCACCCAAATAGTTATAGGCTGTTGAGTTGTACTGATCAAAGTTAGTGAAGGCTGAGCGATGCGAAAGATACGTCCATGGTCCTTCGGTCTGGGCCCACGATGTTGCGGCTATCATTATAACGAAAAGTAGCGGCAACATCCTTGCTCGAGACAGTTGAATGGCTGTCCGATGCAGAATTGAAAAGTTGAAATGTTTCATAAAGCTTATAGTTAAACGTAATAATCTTATTCAGAAACTTGGCTTGTATTATGTACAAAGACTTTATTCTTTCTAGGCATTTCGACAACAAAAGAACAAATAAATAACGGAAGGGGCACAAGAAACCCTGTTGCAATACCGAAAAACAATGTTGCAAAAATGAAAAATGCAGAATATCAGAACGTTACAAGAGTGCACGTTCGACATAAAAAAAAGGGAGATCCTAAGTTCTTTACTTTAAGAAAGGGAGGCGATAAAGTCTGTGGGGGAGCTGCCGATGAACTTCACAAAGTTGCGATAGGCTGTATGGCGGCTGCGGAAACCGACATCAAAATAGAGGTGCTTGTGGTCCTGCGTAGGATTAAGGCGCAGCTGTGCAGCCATATAGCTGATGCGCTTCCCGTTCATATAGTCATTGAACGTCATGCCGGTGTGCTCCCTGATGCAACGGGCCACATAGATGCGGTTGGTACCAATGGCCGTGCTCAACGTCTCGACCGTAGTGTTAGGATTGCGCCATATCTCCCACTCGTCCATCATCTGGCATATCATAGGCCAGAAGTCGAAGTTAGCTTCGTCTGCTCCTACCCTGTTAGCCATAGGGCTTATCTGCTCCGGGGCTGTTTCATCCGACTCATTGGAATACGATTCGTTCTGAGGGGATGGAAGAACACGGATGTGACGCTCGAAATAATAGAAGTAGAACACCACAAAAGTGCCCCATAGGATATGCAGTGACATGAAGACGGGCAGGTTGGTAAAAACATGACCGAAGTAAAGAAGGGTGATAATCTGCGCAAAGAGCGTAAACCGACGCACCCACTGGTAGTCGGCACTGGAACGATGCCAGCTATAGGGGATAAAGAGCAGCATCATGGAATAAATAAAAAGGAATACTGTGCTTAGCAAACGGATCAGCACATTCCATTCCAGGAGATGATTCCACAAATCGGCCCAAGTAAGCAAGAGCCTGAACTGTATGCCGAAAAGCATCGGCAGCGTCATGATTACCGGCGGCATCCAGAGGAGCAACAACTTGACACCGCGCAGCTGACGCGGACGCATGACCTCCAGCGGATAGCACAGGAACAGGGTGATGACGTAAAGGCCGCCTATGGACTTCATCGGGTCAAGAAGAGACCAGGCCCTAAAGAACCTGTATCCTAACAGAATGCCGGAAATGATTACGATGAGGCCTGCCGCCGACAAAAGGGCGATGAGGGAGAGATAGGTTCGTGAGCGGTCATGTACCTCTTTGCGATGTATCCAAAGAAGGATACCGCAAATCAGGCAGACGGCCAGGGATATGCTGTAAACACTAAGTTCTATTTCAGAATACATACCAGCTTGCTTCAGTTTTTACAATTTTGAGTGCAAATATACAAATAATTCCCTTAAACAAAGTTAAAATAGGGAATATTTTGTTTAAGGAAAACGGTTACAAAATCACGCGCGCATGATAATTAAGAATAATGTTGTACCTTTGCCGCGAAATTAAAAACGATAATGATGAAACAGATACTTTTGACTGCTTTACTTGGCATAATCCTGATGATGCCGACACTGTGTGTTTACGCCGGAGAGAAGGATGACGCACACATTGCGTACATCTTTAAGAATATGAGACTATCTAAAGAGGAGAAGGTTAAGGTGAAACCTATCCTGGAGTCTTACTACAAGGAGATTTCCGCTGCGAAGGCTGCCAACAAGGCACTGAAGGAGAAGTACGATGCCGCGGAGGATGCAGGTAAACTGACTCCCGGACAGTGCGATGAGCTCTTTGAGAGCAAGCAGAAGGAACAGCGTGCCGAACTGGATATCCGTAAAGCATACTATCCTAAGTTCAAAGCCATATTGCCGGCCATGAAGGCATACCAGCTGATGAAGTTAGCGAACGATAAGGTTAAATAACAATTCAATTATTCCCAGAATGGCAACTACTGACGATAAGAAAATCATCTTCTCGATGGTTGGGGTTAGCAAAACCATCCAACAGAATCAGAAACAAGTACTTAAGAACATATATCTCAGCTTCTTCTACGGAGCGAAGATTGGTATTGTAGGTCTGAACGGTGCGGGTAAATCCACACTGATGAAGATTATTGCCGGAATAGACCAGCAGTACCAGGGAAATGTGGTATGGAGCCCCGGTTACTCGGTAGGTTACCTGGAACAGGAGCCTCATCTGGATGACAACAAAACGGTTATCGAGGTGGTAAAGGAGGGTGTACAGCCTAATGTGGATGCCCTGAGGGAATACGAGGAGATCAACCAGAAGTTCGGCTTGCCGGAATACTACGAAGATGAGGATAAAATGAATGCCCTCTTTGCCCGTCAGGGTGAGCTGCAGGATATCATAGACAGCACGGACGCCTGGAATCTGGAAAGTAAGCTGGAGCGTGCGATGGATGCACTGCGCTGTCCCCCGGCCGACCAACAGGTAGCAAACCTGTCAGGCGGTGAGAGACGCCGTGTGGCACTGTGCCGTCTGTTATTGCAGAAACCTGATGTGCTACTGTTAGACGAGCCCACCAACCACTTGGATGCCGAGAGTATAGACTGGCTGGAACAGCACCTGACACAATACGAGGGCACCGTGATTGCTGTAACCCACGACCGTTATTTCCTGGATGATGTAGCCGGATGGATTCTGGAACTGGACCGCGGAGAGGGAATACCCTGGGAGGGCAATTACTCATCATGGCTGGATCAGAAGACCAAGCGTATGGCACAGGAGGAAAAGGTGGCCAGCAAGCGTCGCAAAGCCCTTGAGCGTGAGCTGGAATGGGTTCGCATGGCACCCAAGGCCCGCCAGGCTAAGGGTAAGGCCCGTCTGAACTCGTATGACAAGATGCTGAACGAGGAACAGAAGGAACGCGAGGAAAAACTGGAGATTTTCATCCCGAACGGTCCGCGCTTGGGCAACAAGGTGATAGAGGCACACGGCGTATGCAAGGCATTCGGCGAGAAAGTGCTCATCAAGAATCTGGACTTTATGCTGCCTCCCAACGGCATTGTGGGTGTTATCGGCCCCAATGGTGCGGGCAAGACTACCCTTTTCAGGATGATTATGGGACTGGAGACGCCTGACTCAGGCACCTTCGAGGTGGGCGAAACTGTAAAACTGGCCTACGTGGACCAGAGCCACAAGGATATCAAGCCGGAGGAAAGCGTCTTCCAGGTTATATCACAGGGCAATGAACTGATCAGAATGGGCGGCAGAGACATCAATGTACGCGCCTATCTGAGCCGTTTCAACTTCAACGGCGCTGACCAAGAGAAGAAGTGCGGTGTACTCTCGGGTGGCGAGCGTAACCGCCTGCATCTGGCCATGGCGCTGAAGCAGGAGGGGAATGTGCTGCTGCTGGACGAGCCCACCAATGACATAGACGTCAATACACTGAGAGCATTGGAGGAAGGCCTGGAGAACTTTGCCGGCTGTGCTGTTGTAATCAGCCATGACCGCTGGTTCCTGGACCGCATCTGCACACATATACTTGCCTATGAGGGCGACGGAAACGTGTACTTCTACGAAGGAAGCTATACGGATTACGAGGCCAACAAGCTGAAACGTCTGGGTCTGGAAGAACCCCGCCGGATACGTTACCGGAAGCTGATGGCCGATTAAGATGAAAAAAGGAATAAACCGAATGAAATTAATAAAAGATCAGGAATTCGGAGGCGAAAGGCCTCTGTACACACTACATGATGCTAAATTAGAGAATGTAACCATCCACTTGGGCGAATCCAGCATTAAGGAATCTGGTAACATCGAAGCCGAAAACTGCACCTTTGAGGGCAAATACGTTTTCTGGGAATGCAGAGGCTTCAAGACAACGAATTGCCTTTATCGCGAAAGCGCGAGAAGCAGTCTGTGGTATAGCGAGAACGGAACGCTTGTGAACTGCCGCGTGGAGGCACCCAAGATGTTCCGCCGCATGAAGGGCATCCGCATAGAGAACTGCGATTTCACCAATGCACAGGAAACCTTGTGGGACTGCGATGATGTGGTAATAATGGACTCACGCATAGAGAATGCCGACTATCTGGGAATGCATACCAATAATGTTCGCATAGAGAATTACCACCAGGAGGGTAACTACTCCTTCCAGTACAGTAAGAATGTGGAAATCAAAAACTCCCTGCTGAACAGCAAGGATGCCTTCTGGGAATGTGAGAATGTAACCCTGACAGACTGTGAGATAAACGGTGAGTACCTGGGTTGGTACAGCAAGAACCTGCGCCTTATACGTTGCCATATCACAGGCGAACAGCCTCTCTGCTACTGCGAGAACCTGTACATGGAGGACTGTACTATGGGCGAGGATGCTAATCTGGCTTTCGAATACAGTACCCTGCAGGCAACCATTAAGGGACATGTACACAGTATCAAGAATCCCACATCGGGAAACATAGAGGTGGAGAGCGTTGGCGAAATCATCATAGATGAGAATCAGAAGTCACCCGCCAACTGCAAGATTAAGGTAAAAGGATGACATATACGCAGAAAAAAGACCTGCTCCTGGAACAAATCAGGGATAGGACTAAGATGTTAGGGCGCGACCAGGTGCTGCTCGTCATCCTCCTGTCTGTTCCTTCAATGCTGGCACAGCTCACACATATTGTGATCAGTCTGGGCAAGGAGGCCAGTGCCAGTATCGGCCTGGTGAGTACCACCATCTGGCTCTTCGGCAGCCTTTCTTCTGCTGCTAACGTAGGATTCTACGTTCAGGTGGCACACCGCATTGGGGCCGGAGAGTTTGCCGAGGCCAGGAATGTGCTCAGACAGAGCTTTATCTCATGCATTCTATTCGGATTTATGCTGTTGACAATAGGAGTCAGCATAAGTCCATATCTGCCTGCTTGGTTAGGCGGCAATGCCGACATCAATGCCAATGCCACCCTGTACTTTATGTGCTACAGTCTGTGTTTGCCCTTTGCGCAACTCAACTCGCTCTGCAGCGGTATGCTTCGCTGTAGCGGCAATATGCACATACCCAGCCTGCTGAACATAGGCATGTGCTTTCTGGATGTGATATTCAACTGGTTTC
>CACYMI010000065.1:5018-16127 GCA_902775385.1 uncultured Bacteroidales bacterium | reverse complement strand
CACCATTGGCCTGTGACCGGAGAGTTCCTCTAAATCGCTTTTCTCACAGGCACCTTTGCTCCATTCACGACCATAGAAGGTGTCGTCATGATGCCCCATGAGCACCTTTCCCTCTGCAGCAGTACGATGGAGGTGTCGTAGCAAGGCGACCTTGTCCTGAGCGCATACTCCCTGTATAGGGAGGAGAAGAATAAGAAGAACGAAAAACTGTCGCATCATTTATTATGATTTATCAGGAGAACCAAGGAAAACGGAAACCAGACTGATGATAACCCATTCATAAGAGAGCGGAACTAAACACCTGACGGAAAACCTGCTGTGACACCTCTTGGGAATACTGTTGAAGGAATGACTCCCTTGCATACGAATTGTAGCGCTTGACGGGGTGCTCTCCATAATACGTTATGGCTTCAATATAGTCCTGAGCCGTATTGCAAAGCCGTCCGACACGATCTGTATCAACATGGTAGCCTTCGAAGGTCTCGCTTGTCCCAAGGATATTTCGGCCATACATCAACGACTCGCACGTCTTCACCTTCATCCCACTCCCTGAGAAGATGGGCAGCACCATGAAATCAGCCCACAGGAAGTGCTCCTCCAGACTTGGCACACTGCTGAATACCGTCACGTCACGCAAGCATGGATTGGCTGCCTGCAACTTGTCCATATCGCGTCCCACCACACGGAACTCAGCATTCACGTACGGCAAAACATGCTGCACAAACCACAGTACTCCCTCGTTGTTCGCCGTGAAACTGCTGCCCAAGAAGAGTAGACGAGGTCGACGGGCGGTGAGTTCATCCTCATTGAAGACGATCTGGCTGCATTTGTCATTGAGGGCAATGGGCACCAGGAAGTCGGCACCACGCTGATACATCTTCTTAAGCAGATGGTTGTCGCGCTCGTTCAATGCCAACACCACATCGGCATAACGGCAACAGTATGCATCGTTCTTCGCCGCGCAGTTTATCACAACATTCCTGAAGGGCATCCGCTTAGGCAGCAGACTTTCATAATAGATACTTTCCACATTATGGAAATGAGCCACGATGCGTCCTTTATAACCGGATTCTTTCAGTTTACGGGCCACAATGCCGAATACGGTAGTGCTAATGAAAACGCAGTCATACCCCTCTGCCATACGAACTATCTCCCTGATTTTTCCCGGCAGCATTCCATTGAAGTGCCCGAAGGGAAAATACAGGGCAGAAAGAGCAAGGTTACCTATGGAGCGTCGCTTGCTGTCATCATGAACATAATAGACGCTGACATTTTCCTTTCCCAAGATTTCCTCCGCCATACGGACATTGCGCTGGTTGACAAGGCCTCCCCCTTCCAGGATGCCATTATAGCGTTTGAACAATATAAATAAGATATTCTTCATTGAGCATTATTTTGAATACTCCAGTAAGTATTTCCTCACTGAATTACTGATGTGATAGGGTTGGAAGGAAGTCACACACCACTGCTTCATTCGGACAGTATCCTCACGGCTCTGTTTCAGAAAACGCAGCATGGTCTGATAGTAGTCCTCTTCGCAGCTACTTTTCGACAGCAGGCCGTTCTTCCCGTCTGTTATCACGTCAACAATCCCTCCCACAGGGCTACAGATGGGTATACACCCCAAAGCCAGGCACTCTAGCAGCGTTATGGGAAGTCCTTCCCAAACAGAGGGCAGACACATCCCGTCGGCCTTCGCCATCAGGGAGGGGACATCTTTCCGCAATCCTAAGTATTGTATCCGCTCACAAAAATAGGGACGTATCTGCTGCAGGATGGTATCGTCCTCCTCCTTGCCCGCTATCAGTAAGACAACATCCCAACCCTCCTTTATCAACCGGCGGAATACCTTCACCAGCACCAGCTGGTTCTTCGCCTCCGTGATGCGTCCGGGATGCAGGAGTACCTTTGTATCAGGGGTGATACGAGCCTTGTCCACAGGATTCTGCACATCATCGACAAGAGGCATTGGGATGCCGTTTTCACAAAGGGCACTCTTACAGCCATAAAGTTCAGTGAAAGACTTCTGGCTGGCAGGAGATATGGTAATGGCATGTACCCTTCCCAAGCGGAACATCAGTTTCTTTAACCAGAAGAAGCGGATGTCCCACTTGAAATTCTCCCTGTTCGCATCGGAATGGAAAGTATAAAAGAATTTCTGTCGCGGAAGCAGCAATACCGCAAGCATGAAGTAATAAAAGAAGCCATGCAGCTGGACAATATCGAAGTGTCCCCTTTTGATGAAGCGATATACAGCAAAGACCTCTCTCAATGAGAAACCCGTACTCTGCTTACCCAACGTCTTCCTATGAACCGATTGCGGCAATCGGAACCAGAAAATGTCATCAGGCTTAGGCTGATAGATGGAACAGAATGTAACATCATGTCCCTCCCGGGCCATTTCCGCAGCTGTAGCGCATATCATGGCCTCTACGCCACCTGCCAACATGGATGGATGTATATGTAATATCCTCATTTTTTCCAACAATTATTCCGCCACTCCCAAATAGGCTAAATAGAACGAATACAACAACGCATAAAAAGTCCCTGACACGCCAGTCAGAAAAGCAAGTTTAGCCATGCGCGGGCAAATCCTATGCTGCCAAGCCCATGCCAGCACCACGCAGGCAGGTATAAACCCGTACATCAGGAAACGCATATACAATGTAATAGTACTGGCTCCCAAATCAAACAGGAAAATGGTGGACACCAAAACTATATATACCGTAAGCCTGGAGAAAAAACGGACTTCTGCCGGAACTTCATCCGGTAATGAAGACGGCACATCACTTTTTTTCTCAGCATTCTCCTCCGGTTGGAACAGATTTACCTTATAGGCAATCCATGCAATCATATAATATGGCACATACCGTAGCATCAGGTACAACAGATAGGCCGGACCTATTTCTTTGGTATCGTCACTAAGGTAAGCCTGTCCGGCTGCAGAAGAAGAATTATGTTCGTTGGGATCTACCGCAGTATCCATAAACTGTATCAGCAGTAACTGAACCAGTAACAGGACGAAAGGATACATCATCATAACCAATACAAAAGTACGTTTGTTCAGCAAACGGGGAAACAGGGCCAGAAGAACCAGCGCAACACCGAAGAAGGCAGTCTTATGGAAGAAGAGCGAGAGTCCCAACAGGACAAAACCCAGTATGACGGACAGCAGTATTTTCCCGTTGACAGGCTTCAGCAAGACAGCCCCCCCAAGATACATCATGGCATAGGCCATAACGATACGTCCGTAGCTGAAGTCAATAAGCCATATGGCACAGAAAAGGGCAAGCATCAAGTCGCCGCGCACACTGGCATGTTTACACAGAAGGCAAAACAGATAAAGCGCGCCGCCCCACACAATAGCCCTGAAAACCAGATAGTTGGGAGACAGATAATTGGCAATGAGATAGTACACATCCTCTAACGATGTATTAAAGCCGTCCATGTACACCAGATTGATATACATTCCGGCATAATGGAACCAGTCGGTACCCCAGAAGGAGAATAGGCAGAAAGCGAATGACACAAGTATTACCAGATACCTGCGCCAGGGTCTGAAATTAAAGGGGTCACGCAGTCCTTTCCTGCTCAGAAGAACCAGAAAGGTTATCATCAACAGGTTTGCGAAAACCAGTATAGGAAGCGGCTCAAGGCTGGTGAGTTCCATTCAGCACTCAGATAAGTTCTGACAAGATAATGCGTCTCAGATACCAGACAGTAGCACCGGACATCGCCAGAATAAGCATAAAGGCGACAAATATCATACGCTTGGGTCCTGCAGGCTTAATAGGAACCGTAGGACTCTTGATAACCGTGAAGGCAGGAGTCTGCTCCTGTACCTTAGCCTTGGCATTCTCCAACTGGCCGCATACAGTCTGATACTTGGACAGTTTCAGGGCCATATCATTCTCCAGCTGGTCACGCTCAGAGATAACAGCCTGAAGGATAACATTCTGATGCTTGTCACAATATCTGCTGTATCTGGCAATAGCCTGATCGTACTCTATCAGGGCACTGTCACGCAGAAGCTGATAGTAAGATACATCCTGACGGGCCTTGCTGGTTCTGTAATTGATGATAAAATCCTGCAGATGAGCTCTTACGCTATCCGCCAGTGTAGCACAGACCAGAGCATCCTGGTCCTTGACAACGATAGAGACCACATTGTTCTTCTTGTTGACAGAACACTTCACCTTATCGGTTATCTCAGACATCAGCCCGAAATCCTTCTTATTTAGCCTGAAAGGATTGATGGCAGAACCCGCATTGACGGCATTGCCCCCCTCGTCCGACTCCAACAGCTTCTGCACGGCTCCCATACAGGCCCTTAGGGGATATGTAAGCGGATTCCTCTTCTGATGTTCCTTCAGGTAATCATGGTAATTGGTACTGACGGCCCCATCGGCAGTCTGAACCCGGACATCAAAAAGAGGCACCAGAAACTCAGGAGACTCAAAAAGTTCGGGGTACAGCAGCGGATAAATGGCATCCGATCCCTGCATACTGCTGAGGTCAAAACCGAAGGATGCTGCCAATGAGCCGATTCCCTCAGAGGGAGAACCGGAGCCGTATTCAGGCGCCAGTTTGACCTCACAGGTATAATACCTGGGCTGTGGAAAGATGATGACACAGGCAAGAACAAACGTCAGTGCCAGTATCTTAGCATATGACCTTTTCCTGGATTTGAGAATCTGTGCCGCCTGATTCAGCACTGCCATATCTGAACTGTTATTCGTACTCATACTCCTCTGCGGTATTATTTCTTGATTAAACTGATAAGAGCCACTACCACGCTGGACAACGAGGCGGCACCGGAAGACAGAGCGACAATCTCGCCCGTAGTCATTCTCTTTCCGTTCTTCTTGGAGGGAACTATAATCTCACATCCGGGCTCTATCGTCCTACTGCTCCGATTACCGATCTTCTGTACAGCACCATTCATATAGATGGCATATACACCTTTTTTCTTGGCACGGCTTCCGTAGCCTCCGGCACGCTTGATGTAATAACTCAGGGGCTCTCCCTTCTTGTAATTCATACTGATGGGGTAACTGACCTCGCCGCTGATCTTCACGGTGTTGCTGAACTGAGGTATCTCAACGTGGTCACCCTCACGCAGTACAATATCCTCAGAAGAACCGGGGTTGGCCATTGCCTTCTCCAGATTCACAGCAACGGGATAGGTAGTTCCCAAATCCATTTTCATCTGCAAAAGTGAATCGGCCTGGGCCTTGTTGAAATTCTTCTCACTTGAGAGCGCTTCCTCATACAGCTGAATCTGCGCGGCACGCAAGGAACTCTCGCGCTGCAGTCGCTCGTCAGGCGTCATCACACGGTTCAGGCGGGCACCCTTGGTATAAGCCAGAGAAGTTACGCCTCCTGCAGCCTTTACCAAATCACTCAAGCGGAAATTCTTGTTTGTCATTGAGTACTGACCCTCGAAATTCACACAACCCGTAATGGTAACGTTCTTCTGCTCGCTGTATGAAGGACTGCGGCGCACAACAACCTCGTCATAGGGAAGCAACTTGAAACCGCCCTCGCTTACACGGAAGCCGTCTTCTATAGCAAAGCTGAACGACTCTGCCATTTTGCCGGTATTCTCTGTAGAATTAACATCGTTAATCCTTCGGAACACATCCACCTTGGCCATTGAGGCCGCTTCCGTAAGGCCTCCTGCCTGCAGGATAAGATCCTCAACAGTAGTATTCTCGGCAAACTTATAGGTTCCGGGATATACAACCTCACCGCTGATCTTCAGAACCTGTTCGCCCTTCATATCCACTTTGCTGGGAACATAGAGAACGTCGCCTCTACGCAGAGGGATATCGGCAACTGTACCGTTCAGGATACCGTCAATATCCACTGGCAGCATCTCCAGGGTCAGGTCATCCTTCTCTCTGTGCATGACGGCACGGTTACGGAAAGCATCCTCACGCAGTCCTTCTGCCACCTGCAACAAACCGCGGACAGTCTGAATCTCTCCGCCTAACTGATACTGACCTGCATGTTTAACAGCGCCTCTTACCTCCACCATATTGCTATAGCGGGCTATCACGCTGTCCACATACAATGAGTCTCCGTCCATCACATTGAAATTACCCATCTGAAACTCATCAATGGTGTGCATGCTGTATTCCTGCCCTGACTTGCGGCTCAGCCTTACATTCTTAGTATAGGCATCACCCGAGAAGCCGCCGGCATAAGTAAGCAGCTGCTTAACGGTCTCGGAGCGTTTCATCTCATAGAACATGGGGCGCTTTATCTTTCCTCTCACATTGACCAGACACTCGTAAGGCCCCACCTGTATGATATCATTGTCCTGCAAACGGACATCACCCTTCTGATTGCCGTTCAGGAGATAGTCATAGACATCGATAGTCGCAATCTGACGTCCTCCTCTGTAAACCTTAATGTCACGCAAGGTTCCGATTTCACTGATACCTCCTGCGGCATATAGGGCATTGAAGGCGCTGCTCAGACTGCTCAGAGTATAGGTTCCAGGCATCTCCACATCGCCTACCACCTGAACCTGAATACTGCGGGTATCCCCCACCGACAGACTGAAACTGCAGTCCGAATAGAATCGGCCCAGATGGCTTTTCACCGTCTGGGTTGCCTGCCTGACAGTCAAGCCTGCCAGTTTAATCGGACCTACGCCTTCTACCACTATCACACCGTCAGGCGAGATTGTACCCTCAATTGTCTGCTGACTGGCTCCCCACACATCTATCACCACCTTGTCACCGGCACCCAACAGATAATTTGCGGGCGTTGCCATATTCTGATTGGGCTCGAAAGTAAGCAGCTTATTGTTGAAGATATTCCTGCCGAACACCTGATCATCCTTCTGGAAATGGTTCTGGTAATATATCAGCGAGTCTATATCCATGAAGGCTATCTCATCATTCAAGGCATTCTGGCGGTCGGCGCGGGACATTCCTTTCTCCTCCAGCTCCTCACGCTGGGAACGGATCATATAACCGTTCTGCCGGTTCAGCCGCTCCTGTTCTGTTTCCTTCTTGGTACGCATCCGGCCGGCTGTATTATTGCTGTTGCGAACCGGATCCTGCAAGTTAACAGCACCCAACTGACTCTTCTGCGCCTCATATTTCTTACGGATATTCCTAAGCTGCTCTACCGTTACACCTTTCTGAAGAAGCTTTGCGACTATAGTTTGCTGGTCAGATCCCTTTTGCTGTTCTTGCTGAACGAACTGTATAATCTGTCCTTCTGTCATAGACTGGCCATAACCGTTTACAGAACCGGCCAGCAGTAAGAAAAGCAGAAAAAGCATTTTGGAGAACACTCCGAATCTTGATGTCATATCCTATGTGGTTTTATTATATTTTAATTTAAAAACTGCACAACATGCTAAATTATTGCAAAATAATCTGTTTTTTTTCTTTATCACAACAAAAAACGTATGATTTTGCGCAATTAGCAGCCGAAAACAAAAAAAAGACATGAAAGCTTTGTCAAGTCTGCTTTTTTACCTATTTTTGCAGTCTGTTAAGCGCAAGCACACCGGGGCTGACTGGATTTGACAGCAGGATGAGGTGTTGTGTAAGCACGCAGAGAGTTGGCAGCCGCTCTCTATAATCAATGACCGTCAAAGATTATCTGGCGAAAGAAACTACGCTCTCGCTGCCTAATCGAAGTATAGTAGATTACTGGCTTTATCCCGGCACAAGGTGCTGAGACGAGATGTCACTCTGGAGCTGTTGCTCCGAAGCGTCCAGGCAAAGTGGCACAGCTAAATCGGGGATAGCCCATAATGGCCTCGCATGATGGGTGAAATTCATGAGGATAAGGTGCGGATTGGTGGCCCAGGTCTTGTCCGCACTCGAAAACCGAAGGCTGGGATAAGCGTGTAGAAAGCACAGGACGTCCCTGTTTGGACGAGGGTTCAATCCCCTCCAGCTCCACTTATTAACATGGATAGGGAAAGCAACCAAGACCGGTATGAAGTTGTATGCTAAGGTAATTGCCATTTTAGCGTTGCCACTTATTTTTGTGGTTGCTTATGCCTTATGCCCTATCCAGTTACCGCCTCCCGGCTGGACATTCAGCAAGATAGACTTAAAGGGCTTCCCCGCTGCCTCCAATAAAGAGGTGATTATAGAGGACATCCCTGAAGGCAATCCCTCCCCTCTTACGGAGGAAGCGGAAGAGTGCTCTGATTCCGCCGCTCAGCGCATCCTGTTCTTCGGTGACTCCATGGCAGAGGGGCTGGTACGGCGTATGGCCGACTATGCCCAGGAGAACGGCTACCAGCTGGCACGTGTCGTATGGTACAACTCCACTACCAGGCAGTGGGCGACCTCAGATACGTTGCGACATTATATCCGCAGATACCGTCCCACCTTCTTTATGGTATGTATGGGCGGGAACGAGCAGTTCCTGAAGAATCCTGCCGCCAGGCAACCCTACATTCAGCAGATTATCAGCAAGATGGGCGGAAAGCCCTTTGTATGGATAGGCATTCCCTCCTGGCGGGGAGATACAGGCTTTAACAATCTGGTTCAGCAATGCGTAGGACCGGACCGGTACTTTGACAGCAGACACCTGACCCTGAAACGCTGTTCCGACCGTGCCCACCCCACATTCGAAGCTGCCGGCATATGGATGGACAGCATTGCCGTTTGGATGAAGGACAGATACCCCATCCGGATGCAGAAGCCGCACCGGAAGGCAACGCATAAGTACCCGCTTCATCTGCTGCAGCCGGGAAGTTAGTGGTTAGAGGTTAGAGATTAGAGGTTAGTGGTTAGAGGTTAGAGGTTAGAAAAAGATATGGTATTTACAAGCATACAGTTCTGGGCATTCTTTGTCATCTTCCTGATGATATTTGCCATACTTCGCCGTTCTACCCGGACGGGGATGATGCTTTATGTAACTGCCGCAAGCTTAGGTTTCTTCTTCCTGACCAACCGTTGGCTCATGCAGCTGCTGCCATTGACCGCCCTTATCTCATGGTCACTAACTAAAGCCATGAGACAGTACGACGGGGCTAAGCGGAAAGCTTTCCTGGCAACTGTCATCCTGCTGGACCTGGCTCCCCTTGCCTACTTCAAGTACGCCGGCTTTGCCGTATCATGCCTGAGCCGCCTCTGGGACAGCAACTTCGCATTGCCTGACATTGTTCTTCCCATAGGTATCTCATTCTACACGTTCCAGGCCATCAGCTATTCCACAGATGTTTACCGGAAGAGGTTCACGCTGGATGTCACCTTCCTGGAATACCTGTTCTACCTGTCTTTCTTCCCGTTACTGTTTGCCGGCCCCATTACCCGGGCAGAAACTTTCTTCCCGCAGGTTCGCAGACATCAGCCGCTGAACGAGCGTATGGCATACATGGGACTTTGGCTCATTATTATGGGTATCCTCAAGAAAGCTGTTGTTGCCGACTACATCGCCCAATACAACAACTGGATATTTGATTCCCCCCTCTCCTACTCCGGCTTTGAGAACCTGATGGGACTATTGGGATTCTCCATGCAGATATACCTGGACTTCTCAGGTTACAGCGATATGAGCATCGGCATTGCCGCCCTGATGGGCATCCGCCTGCGGAACAACTTCCGCTTCCCTTACCAGAGCCTGAATGTAACAGAATTCTGGCACCGGTGGCATATCTCCCTCTCCTCATGGTTCAGGGACTATGTATATATACCCTTAGGGGGCAATAAGAAGGGGAACTGGCGTACAGCCCTTAACTGTCTCTTCACCCTGTTGCTGGTAGGTATCTGGCACGGAAGCAGTATCACATTTGTTATCTGGGGCGCCATGCACGGTACGGCACTGGTTATGCACAAGGCCTTCAGGCCCTGGCTTCGCAGGATTCCGGACAACTGGTGTACCAAGCCCTTCTCCGTACTACTTACCGCCACCTTTATTATATGCGGATGGGCTGTATTCCGTTCACCCGACCTGGATACGGCAAGCCTCATCTTCAGGCAGATATTCACCGACTTCCGCCCCGAAAGCATCCCCGCTTTCTGGACCATGCGTGCCACATGGCTGACGATGCTGGTTGTCAGTTGCATGCTGCTCCTGGTCAGAGAAAAATATTATAACCGACTGATGATAAAGTTCATATATTCCCCCTGGCTGATAAAGCTGGCAGCATTCGCCTTTGCCGTTCAGCTGGCCATAGAATTCCACAGCAGTAACATCACACCGTTCCTTTATTATAACTTTTAGGGGAATTCACAATTCATAATCAGGGTAATCAATAAGATTAATGACAATATTCAATAATTAAAACAATACAAAAAAAACAATGACAGAATTACAACTCAAGTACGGATGCAATCCCAATCAGAAACCTTCCCGTATCTACATGGAGGCTGGCGAGCTTCCCATTGAAGTATTGAACGGCCGTCCCGGCTACATCAACTTTCTGGACGCCCTGAACGCCTGGCAATTAGTCAAGGAACTGAAGGCTGCTACGGGCCTGCCTGCAGCTGCCAGTTTCAAGCACGTCAGCCCCGCCGGAGCTGCCGTAGGACTGCCCCTTACAGATACATTGCGTCACATATACTTTGTTCCCGAGAGCATTGGCGAGCTCAGTGCTCAGGCTTGTGCCTATGCCAGAGCACGTGGTGCCGACCGTATGAGCAGCTATGGCGACTTCATTGCACTCTCTGACTGCTGTGACAAGGCAACAGCCTTGCTCATCAAGCCCGAGGTCAGTGACGGTGTTATCGCTCCTGAGTTTACCGAGGAAGCCTTACAGATTCTGCGAGAGAAACGTAAGGGCACTTACAATGTTATCAAGATTGACCCCACATACAAGCCTGAGCCCATCGAGCGTAAGCAGGTATTCGGCATTACCTTCGAACAGGGAAGGAACGAGGTTAAACTGGACGATCCCGCTCTCTTTGAGAACATCCCCACTCATAACAAGAACTTCCCTGCTGATGCCAAGCGCGACCTTATCATTGCCCTCATCACCCTGAAGTACACCCAGAGCAACAGCGTGTGCTATGTCAAGGACGGACAGGCCATCGGCATCGGTGCCGGACAGCAGAGCCGAATCCACTGTACCCGTCTGGCCGGCAGCAAGGCTGATATCTGGTGGCTGCGTCAGAACCCCAAGGT
>CACYMI010000065.1:0-5011 GCA_902775385.1 uncultured Bacteroidales bacterium | reverse complement strand
TTCTTCACCGAGAAGCCCGAACCTCTCACACGTGAGGAAAAGAAAGAGTGGATTGCGCAGAACACCAATGTATGCCTGGGCAGCGATGCCTTCTTCCCTTTCGGTGACAATGTAGAGCGTGCCCATAAGAGTGGCGTACAATATATTGCCCAGGCTGGCGGAAGTGTTCGTGACGACCATGTCATTGATACCTGCGACAAGTACGGTATTGCCATGACCTTCACCGGCGTACGTCTGTTCCACCATTAAAAAAAGCCCCTCCCCTTCCTCTAGTTTATTGGGCAAGGGGCATAGCTTCCGAAACTAAAATATAGAAAGACATGAATTACGGTGGTGACGATATTGACGCAGTAATCCAGGGGGGTATTACCTTCAAAGCTGGTTCCAAGGGCGACAAGAGGAAGAAAGAGGAGCCCAAGGTAAAGACCAAGGCCAAGAAGAAGCAGTATATTACCGGAGCCCATGGAAGCGGATCTGCCAAGATGAAAGCCGACATCCGCAGAAAGCGCGCTAACAGACACAAATAAGCGGGGGGGATTCCCCCGCTTATTTGTTAAAGGGCGGTGTCCCATTAAACATAGCACCCGGTCCCTTACCAATGCCTAAGCCTCAGGATAGCCTGGCGTACGGCAGCAGAAAGGGCCGGAATATTATGCTTTCTCTCATAAGTCTCCAGTTTATCCAATGAGACCATAGACTTATAGCTTTCCCTCAATTCATTTTTCCTGGCCTTCCATTCATCCTTATTCATATAGGAATGGTCAACGGCATAGGTCTCGATGATAAACTTCACATGGCTTTTCTTGTCATTATATTCCCAGTGGTCCGCCTCCATCACAAAGTTGGAAGGGTCGTAGGTTCTGTCAGCATAGATAAGGGTGTACTGATACTGGTAGCCCAGTCGCCTCCGCCTGGCCAGCACCCTGGTCTCCCCCCTTGCCTCGTTGGCATACATCTGCGCCTTGCCACCGTCAAGGGTCATACGCGACTGCCCTCCTGTACTGATAAGATTACCGACCACACCATAGGGATTGCTATAGACCCGATGGCCTGGTCCCTTATCCGTGATTGTCAGGAAGTATTTTTTCTTCAGTTTGCCGTCATCCAGCTGCCCCCTGCCGAACATCTGTCCGGCATTAAATTCCTGCGCTCTGACCGCCCAAGTGATAGCGGCCCCTTTCTTGTAACTGTACTCGCAGTACGAATGATAGTAACTGCCGTGCTCCCGCTTATTATTCTGCAGGTCGAACGCATTGGGCATAATGCCGCTCAGAAAATAGCATAGCGAGTCATTCCGATACACATACACACGGTAATAAGCTTCCACATACAGGTATTTTCTGGGCGTGACAGTAATCTCAGACAGCCCGTAATTCTGCTCCTCCATGGTAACGCGTCCGTCCCGGATTACAGAAGCGGTCACTTCCAACGGTTTGTAGGCCACATGGGTAACAACCACCCGGTCAGCCCCTTTCATATCGAAAAATCCGTCCAGATTGGTGGTACCGGCCATCAGGCCATCCTCCGTAAGTATGCTGGCCAGCGGGATTCCCTTCCCCGAAGTATCAACAACCTGAATGCGCTGCGCATTCACATCCTGTGCTGTCATCATACCCCATATGGTCAGCGACAGCAATAACAACAGTTTGATTGAGGGTTTCATGGTTATCATTCTCATTTTACGGTTAAGTCGCTGAGTTCTGGAAAAAAAGTTCGAATAACCGGCGCAATGCGGCCTCATCATCTATAAGGTCCTGCAGCTGACGCAACCGCTTCGCATTGGGCGAATCCTCGAACCACAGACGCAGGTAACCGTCCCGGCCGTATTTCTCATGCAAGTGAGCGGCCATACGACGGTAATGCTCCTCCCGACCGAGGGCGGGATAATGGTCCAGACCGTACTGGATAGTCCGGCGAATGACGGTTTCCGCATCTATAAAGCGGTCGGCTTCTGCCACAATACGTCCATATACGGTACGCGGCTCATGACCAGAGGACGCACGATGGTCTTCGGCGGCATCTGCCATTATATTGATTTGTTCCTCCGTAAACCACTTCCGTAACGTCTGGTCGGCTCTGATAATCCTTGCCGATACTTCGTGATGATGCTCACGTCCCTCACACAGGCCGGTATCATGGTAGGCAGCAATGGTGTATGCCATATCTGTATCAGCCCCCAACTTACAGGCCAGTTCCATGCTTTGCCGGATAACCATCATCACATGGTCGCGCTGATGGGCTTTGTCAAAGCCGTCATACCGCGGTATGATATGCTGTTCCACATATTGCTGCAGTTCCGTATTGACAACCCCGTCGAAAGTGCTTATAATCTCACCCTTTTCCACTAAATAATCTTTTAATCGGAGGTAAATATAGGCTTTTTTCTTTAATAAATTTGGAAAACAGCCTGCGAACGTGTATCTTTGAGACAAAATTTTGTATTTAATGGTCAAAAACGGACTATATCATCATTAACGGACTATGGCAATATCATGGAAATAGGAAAGATTATAGAGAAAGTGGGCATTTTCTTCGATATTATGCCCGACAAGGAGAATGAGCAGGAAATCATAGCCCAAATCAGCAGCGGAGTATCCTTCAGGGGAGCCAACCTATGGGTGCTTATCTTTGCCATCTTCATCGCGTCATTGGGACTGAACGTTAACTCCACCGCCGTTATCATAGGCGCCATGCTGATATCTCCCCTGATGGGTCCTATCATAGGCATGGGACTGGCCGTCGGCATTAACGACCTGAACCTGCTGAAACGTTCGGCCAAGAACTACGGCGTGGCAACACTCATCAGCGTGCTGACAGCAACCGTATATTTCCTGATTTCTCCCCTTAGCGAGGCACAGTCGGAACTGCTGGCCCGTACCTCTCCTACCCTGTATGATGTGCTTATAGCCTTCTGCGGCGGCGCGGCAGGTATCATTGCCCTTTGTACCCGGGGCAAGGGCAACGTCATCCCCGGCGTGGCCATTGCCACAGCCCTGATGCCTCCCCTCTGTACGGCAGGATTCGGACTGGCCACCGGACACTGGCTATACTTCCTAGGAGCCTTTTACCTGTTCTTCATCAATACCGTATTCATTGCCCTTGCCACCTTCTGCGGTGTCAGATTCCTGCACTTCAGTCAGACTAAATTCGTGTCTTCGGCAAATGCCATCAAGGCCCGCCGTATCATGATGGTACTGGTGGTGATAACCATGCTGCCCGCCGCCTTCATGACCATGAACATCGTACAGCAGAGCGTATTCAACAATAATGTCAACCGTTTCATCAAGGCTGAACTGCAGCAGCGGGGAACCCAGATAATATCCAATAATGTGGACCAGGACAGCATGAGACTGCGTATCGTAGCCGTCGGACGCGAGATAACAGAAGCCCATCAGCGGGAAGCACAGAAGAGGATGGAGTTCTACGGACTGCACGGCTATGAGCTGAGAGTGATTCAAGGGGCGCAGTCGGACAGCCTGATTCTGCTGAACAACGAGCTGTCTGCCATGAACACCAGCAGGAAAACAGACCGCCAGCAACTGGTGAATCTGACGGCACAGGTCAGCACCCTCAGCTCCCAGTTAGAGGAATACACACACTACGAGGCACTGTCCAAGGATGTAGGTCACGAGCTGACCACCCTCTTCCCCCAGGTGGGCACGCTGAGTCTGGCACGCGTAGCATTGCCCGGCACCGACAGCATTGCCGCCGGGCACTATATTGCCGCCATCATATCAACGGCCAACACCAGACCCTTGCCAAAGGCCGATGCCGAGAAGTTGCGCCAATGGCTGCAGGTCAGGGTCAAGGCCGACAGTCTGATTGTGGTGGATGCCGCACAATACAGATAAGAGATGATATATTAAGTTCCCATTAAATCTATATTATAATATGTACACAGACAACAAACTATATGTGGCACATGGTTCCCAAGGTCCCATTTGCCTTTGCGGTAAGATGGCAAACCGTCACGGCCTGATAGCCGGAGCCACAGGAACCGGCAAAACCGTTACCCTGCAGGTGCTGGCCGAGACATTCTCACAGGCCGGTGTTCCCTGCTTTATGGCAGACATGAAAGGCGATCTCTCCGGCATCAGCCAGGCAGGCCAGATGTCGGGCTTTATCGAGAAACGTTGTGCCGAGTTCGGCATAGAGGCTCCGCAGTTCCAGGGCAGCCCCGTCAGCTTCTACGATGTGTTCGGCGAGAAAGGACACCCTATGCGCACCACTATTTCCAATATGGGGCCCGAGTTATTGTCGCGCCTGATGGAGCTGAACGAGGTGCAGGCAGGAGTGATGACCATTCTGTTCAAGGTTGCCGATGAGCGCGGACTCCTGTTATTAGACCTGAAGGACCTGCGCTCCATGCTCGCCTATATCTCAGACCATGCCTCGGAACTGGTCAAGAAGTACGGTAATGTATCTACTGCTAGTGTGGGGGGCATCCAGCGCGCCCTGCTCAGACTGGAGGAACAGGGAGCCGGCAAGTTCTTCGGCGAACCGGCCTTCGACATTATGGACCTACTGCAATGCCGTGCCGATGGAAAAGGTATCATGAGTGTACTGGCTACCGACAAGCTGATGCTGAATCCCAAGCTCTACTCCACATTCTTGCTATGGCTCCTGTCCGATCTTTATGCTCGTTTACCAGAAGTTGGTGATCAAGAGTTGCCGCGACTGGTATTCTTCTTTGACGAAGCCCATACCTTATTTGCAGACACACCTAAGAGTTTAGTTAACAAGATAGAGCAAGTCGTTCGCCTTATTCGCAGCAAGGGCGTAGGCGTTTACTTCGTAACACAGAATCCTACAGATATACCCGACTCTGTATTGACTCAGTTAGGTAACCGTATACAACATGCCCTGCGCGCTTTTACGCCAAAAGAACTCGAAAAGCTTCGTATGTCTGCTAAGACCTTCCGTGCCAACCCGGCCTTCAAGACAGAAGATGCTATCATGGAACTGGGGACAGGCGAGGCGCTTGTCTCCTTCCTCGACGAGAAGGGAACGC
>CACYMI010000064.1 GCA_902775385.1 uncultured Bacteroidales bacterium | reverse complement strand
TTCAATATCCAGGTCGCTAACGGCGACGGCACTTCCCAGGTTGTTGAGTCGATAGCCGACGCGACACCTAACGGCACATATACATGGATGCCCATGCATTTCCATCCTAATGAGCAGGAACTGACCGTCAGACCGTTGCAGGAACATGAGTCGGAGGACCTGCGGCTGGTGGGGAACCATGGTGATTACCGGTTATATGCCAGCCGGGAGTTCAGCTATGCCAGGATTCTTGATTCGGAAGGCCGTTCCCTGATGTCGGTTACCTTTCCTGTTGCCGGGTATATATATAGTCCAGGTCTGTTTCATGGATGGCTCCGCCCTTTCCCGTAAACTTTGTATTAACCCGTAAGAGCGTGTCTCTTTACAAGTAAAGGAAAAAAAGAGATACTTTCTTTCATTTCTATCCTTTTTTTTCATATCTTCGCACCCATATATGTGCTGTTATTACTTAATGGCACTTCTCAACTGTTGAACCAAAGAAAACAATATATAATCGAAGAATGGAAAAAATACAAGAACTCACTGAGAAAATCTACCGCGAAGGCGTAGAGAAAGGTCAGGCCGAGGCTGACCGTATCATCGGCGAAGCCAAGCAGACGGCCGAGCAGATTATTGCAGAGGCAAGAGAACAGGCCAAGGCTATTGAGGCTCAGGCCCAGAAGAAGGCCGGCGAGTTGGATGCCAACACAAAGAGCGAGCTGAAGCTCTATACCAGTCAGGCCCTGAATGCGCTGAAGAGCGAGATTGCCAATGTGCTGACCGACAAGGTCTCCAAGGATGCTGCGGCTAACCTGGCTGCTGACAAGAACTTTCTGGGCCAGTTTGCTGTCACACTGGCCGGCAAGTGGGCAGAGAACGAAGCCGTTGTGCTCTCCTCAAGCGAGGCGGAAAGCCTGAAGTCCTACTTTGCCGCACAGGCAAAGGAACTGCTTGACAAGGGTGTGACCATCAACAAGGTGAACGGTAAGGACACATTGCTCACCATCTCACCTGCCGACGGCAGCTACAAGGTGAACTTCGGTAAAGAGGAATTCGAGGCTTACTTCAAGAACTTCCTGCGTCCTCAACTCATAGACATGTTATTCTAATGGGTAATTACTATTGCATGATGGCCGGCCTGCCGGATATAGAGTTGGCGGATACACAGCCTGGCATATCCTTCAAGGAACTGCGTGAGCAGTGCGAGGAGCAACTATCCTCGGGGGATGCCAAGTTGGTGGGAAGCTACCTCTATCTGCGTCAGGACTGTGTCAATCTGGTACGTCTCCTCAAGAACCCCGATGCAGAGATTGAATGGTTCGGCAACTACTCTTTGGAGCAGTTGCGTGACCTCATTACCAGTGCCACGGAACTGAACTTCAATGTGCACCGTTATCCTGCATTCATGAGCATCTTTGCCCGTGAGTATAAGTACAACAAGGATGCCAGAGGCTATTTCCCTGAGGACGAGATTCTGTACCAATTCTACAAGTACGCCATTGACACTTGTCCCAACAAGTTCATACGCGAGTGGAACCAGTTGAACCTGGATATCACCAACATACTGACAGCCATGCTCGCACGCAAGCAGGGCTGGAATGTGGCGGATTTCATCAAGGGTGACGGCGAGGTGCAGGAGATGATTCGTGAGAATAAGACAAAGGACTTTGACCTCACCCATGAGTTTGACTATGTGAAGAGTCTGATGAACATCGTGGACGAGGAAGACCCTGTTAAGAAGGAGAAGATGATAGATGCCTTCAAGTGGGTGTGGCTGGACGAGAAGACTTTCTTCAACCCCTTCAGCCTGGAAGCCGTCTATGCCTATATCTGTAAACTGGAGATGCAGTACCGTTGGGCCAAGCTTGACCCCGAAACCGGCAAGGAGACCTTCAAGCAGATTATCGACAACCTGCGCGGTGAAGCCAAAGTACCGGAAGAATTCATTCAGAAATAAAATTAAATACATATGATAACAAAAGGAAAAGTTAGTGGCGTTGTTGCCAATATGGTCACACTCCGTGTGGACGGACCTGTGCTCCAGGGTGAGATATGCTACATCACAACGGGGGGCGACCGCCTGATGGCTGAGGTCATCAAGGTAATCGGCCAGGATGTGTACGTTCAGGTGTTCGAGTCCACTCGCGGCCTGAAGGTCGGCGCCGAGGCTGAATTTACCGGTCACATGCTGGAGATTCAGTTAGGCCCCGGTATGCTAAGTAAGAATTTTGACGGTCTGCAGAATGACCTCGACAAGATGGACGGCGTCTTCCTGAAGCGCGGCCAGTACACCGAACCTCTGGATGCCGACCGTGAATGGGATTTCACCCCCATCGTAAAGGTAGGTGACAAGGTACAGGAGAGTGACTGGTTAGGCGGCGTTGAGGAGAACCACCAGCCCCTGAAGATCATGGCCCCCTTCCAGATGAAGGGCGTGGCCACCGTCAAGTACATCGCCCCTGCCGGCAAGTACAGGATTCATGATACCATTGCCACCCTTACCGATGAGCAGGGCAACGACATCAATGTGGATATGGTACAGCACTGGCCTGTCAAGTTTGCCATGACCAACTATACCGAGAAGCCACGTCCCTTCAAGCTGTTGGAGACAGGTGTCCGCACCATTGATACCTTCAACCCCATCGTAGAGGGTGGTACAGGATTCATCCCCGGCCCCTTCGGTACAGGTAAGACCGTGCTTCAGCACGCCATCTCCAAGCAGGCAGAGGCTGATATCGTAATCATCGCAGCCTGCGGTGAGCGTGCCAATGAGGTAGTGGAGATCTTCACCGAGTTCCCCGAACTGATTGACCCCCATACCGGCCGTAAGCTGATGGAGCGTACCATCATCATCGCCAATACCTCCAACATGCCCGTAGCCGCCCGTGAGGCATCTGTATATACCGCCATGACCATGGCCGAGTACTACCGTTCCATGGGTCTGCGCGTACTGTTGATGGCCGACTCCACCTCACGTTGGGCACAGGCCTTGCGTGAGATGTCCAACCGTATGGAGGAGTTGCCCGGTCCCGATGCGTTCCCCATGGACCTCGGTGCCCTTATCAGTAACTTCTACGGCCGTGCCGGATACGTTTATCTGCGTAACGGCGAGGTAGGTTCCGTAACCTTCCTGGGTACCGTATCACCTGCCGGTGGTAACCTCAAGGAGCCTGTAACGGAGAACACCAAGAAGGTGGCCCGCTGCTTCTACGCCCTTGAGCAGGACCGTGCCGACAAGAAGCGCTATCCCGCTGTGAACCCCATTGACTCATACTCCAAGTATCTCGAATACCCCGAGTTCGCCGAGTACATCAAGGGCCATATCAACGAGGAGTGGATTCCCAAGATCATGAATCTGAAGACCCGTATGCAGCGTGGTAAGGAAATCGCGGAGCAGATTAACATCCTCGGCGACGACGGTGTACCCGTTGACTACCATATCACCTTCTGGAAGTCCGAGGTCATTGACTATGTGATCCTGCAGCAGGATGCCTTTGACGAAGTGGATGCCGTTACCCCCCTTGCCCGTCAGGAGGAGATCCTGAATCTGGTAACCCGCATCTGCGAGAAGGACGACTTCCGGTTCGAGACTTTTCTGGATGTGATTGACTACTTCAAGAAGCTCATCAACCTCTGCAAGCAGATGAACTACTCACAGTACAAGAGCGAGCAGTACTACGATTACATCAGGCAAATTGAGAACATGCTCAATTCATGAATTATGAATATTTAATTATGAATTAAAAATAAGATGGCAACAGCATTTCAAAAAGTATATACACAGATCAGTCAGATTACCAAGGCCACCTGCTCACTGAAGGCAACCGGCGTAGGTTATGATGAACTGGCTACCATCAACGGCAAACTGGCCCAGGTGGTAAAGATTATGGGTGATAATGTAACCCTGCAGGTGTTTGAGGGAACCGGCGGTATCCCCACCAATGCTGAGGTAACCTTCCTGGGCAAGTCTCCTTCCCTGAAGGTCAGCGAACAGCTGGCAGGACGTTTCTTCAACGCATACGGTCAGCCCATTGACGGTGGACCTGAGATTGAAGGCAAGGAAGTTCCCATTGGCGGTCCCAGCGTAAACCCCGTACGCCGTAAGCAGCCCAGCGAGCTGATTGCAACCGGTATTGCCGGTATCGACCTCAACAATACGCTGGTATCCGGCCAGAAGATTCCCTTCTTCGCCGACCCTGACCAGCCCTTCAATGAAGTAATGGCAATGGTAGCCATGCGTGCCAAGGCTGACAAGATCATCCTGGGCGGAATGGGTATGACCAACGATGACTATTACTTCTTCCGCAACACCTTCTCCAACGCCGGTGCCCTGGACCGTATTATCTCCTTTATCAATACTACCGAGGACCCCGCTGTAGAGCGTCTGCTGATTCCTGACATGGCACTGACAGCTGCCGAATACTTTGCAGTGGAGAAGCATGAGACCGTACTGGTTCTGCTGACGGATATGACCTCTTACGCTGACTCACTGAGTATCGTAAGCAACCGTATGGACCAGATTCCTTCCAAGGACTCCATGCCCGGCTCTCTTTATTCTGACCTGGCCAAGATCTATGAGAAGGCCGTTCAGTTCCCCGAGAGTGTAGGCGGCGGATCTATCACCATCATCGCCGTAACCACATTGAGCGGTGGCGATATCACACATGCCGTACCCGATAATACCGGTTATATTACCGAGGGTCAGCTCTATCTGCGCCGTGACAGCGATGTAGGTAAGGTTATTGTGGATCCCTTCCGTTCTCTGTCCCGTCTGAAGCAGCTGGTAGCCGGTAAGAAGACGCGTAAGGACCACTCACAGGTCATGAACGCGGCTATCCGTCTGTATGCCGACGCAGCCAATGCCAAGACCAAGCTGGAGAACGGTTTCGACCTTACCGACTATGACAACCGCTGCCTCGACTTCGCCAAGGATTACTCCAGCAAACTGCTGGCCATTGACGTCAACCTGAATACCGAGGAGATGTTGGACGTGACATGGGAACTCTTCCGCAAGTACTTCAAGCTGGAAGAAGTCAACATCAAGAAGGAATTCACCGATATCTATTGGAAGTGATAATCAAAGAAGCCCCTCCCCGGAAACGTGGAGGGGCTTCTTTGTTAAAAGGTTAAAAGGTTAACGTTTTGTTAACGTTGTCAGAGCAGTGACGGGTTCCGCCCGTCACAATTATTTTCCGAACAGGAACTTGCCTAATACAGGGCTGGTATGCAGCAGACGGCTGATAAGCAGGCACGCCGCAACAATGGGAAGGGCAATGCCTACTGACACCACCAGGTCTATCAGGAAGTTAGGATGATGCGCATTCAGCCAAGTACCTATGAAGGGCATGGACGGGATGAGCAGGAAGTGCAGCAGATAAATGTCCAGCGTATGCTGCCCCGTATATTGAAGGGCCCTTCCCAGGGGATGTTCCATGGTAAACCACTTACGGTTATAGCGGAAGAACATCACCACCATCAGCAGCAGGGTGTACATAGCCGTTGTACGGGGCAGATTGGTCCAGGCGAACTTCAGCGTATGCCATCTGAAGATGTCCGCACAGCACAATACCGCCAGTGTGGCCACAAGGGGGAAGAACCAGATGCTGTCAAACAGCTTCTGTACCCTGTCCCAATACCTGTGGACAATGTTTCCTAACAGGAAGAACTGCATATAGCGGATTGTCTGCACCAGGCTGGTGTAGTCAAAGAACACGTCCTTATGGTATTTGAAGACCCTGGGCAGATACAGCGTCTCGTATGCTGCTATCGACAGGATCCATACCGCAAGCCAGAATACCCAACTGAATCTCCCCGCAATGGAAGACTTCTCTTCTCCCTCCCTTACGGAAGGGGTGGGGAAGGTCTTGTGGGCTACTATGCTTATCACATAGTAAATCAGGAACATCTGCAACAGCACCCAGGTAAACCAGTAACCGTTCTTGGTGGGGCTCTGCATGGCCCTCATGAAACTGTCCTGGAAAGTGCCGTTGGTCTTGAACACGATAAACAGGCACAGGAAGATAAGGGCCGGCACTATCTGCACCATCAGCTTCTTGCGCACCAGGGGCAGCGTATTGCCGACGGTCCAGATGAAACGTGACTTGTAAGCCAGGAAACCGCTCACAAAGAAGAACAGCGGCATCCTGAACAGCACCAGAAAGGGTAGGGCCGCACTTGTCTTCTCATTCTCCAAGAACCCGAACTGTGCCACATGATACGCTACCACCAGTATCATGGTAAAACCTCGCATGGCATCCAGCCATTCTATTCTGTGACCCCTTCCCGTCCTCCCCGAGGGGAGGAGTTCTTTTTTATTATCTGTTGTCATTGTTTCTTAAATTAAGTATCGTCTAAGACCTGAAGTCTTTCTCTCCCCCTCGGGGGAGCAGGAGGGGGGGCACTTCCCTTGCACACTGTTCTACATTATAGTATTTCTCGGCCAGAAGGCGTCCTTTGCGCCCCATCTCACGGGCCTCTTCGGGATGCCCGGTAATGTAACGGATGGCGCGTTCCCATCCTTCCCGGTCATAGGGTTCCAGCCAGATGCCGCATCCCTCAGCCTCCAGGTCCATAGGCATCTGCAGGTTGCGGGTGCACAGGATGGGCTTTCCTAAGGCCATCGCCTCAACCACGGTAGTCAGTCCTACCGTGTAGTTGCTGGGTTTGCAGCAGATACATACACATTCGCTCTGCGCCACCAGCAGGGACAGTTCGTATGGCATCAGCCGTGTTCCGAAATTCAGGTCAATGTTGTCTTTGATCTCCAGGTTGGTGAATGTCCCCTGCTGTTCCTTCTGAGTGTACAGGGTAAGAGCAGCCCCCGTATGGTTAAATGCCTCGGTCAGTGTCCTGTAATCCCTCAGTTCCTTTCCCGTTGAGATGAAGGGGCAGGGGCTTTCCCCGTCGGGTCGCAGACTGTCATAGAAGGCCAGATCGGCTCCCCAGTGCACCATACTCATGCGTGCAGGGTCGGCCTTTGCTGATTTTATACTGTCCCGTATCAGTTTCTCCGAGAAGAAAATCATGTGATCCATCCCCTTGTAGAACAATCGTGCCAGGGCCTCGCGCAGCCAACTCTTCGCCTTCACGATGGGCTGGTGATGCCAGACCACGATTCTTCTACGGTATAAACCTATGGCATGCAGTAGGATGATGGGTTCTATGCCCCGGGTATGGGTAGCGTACAGGACATCGTAGTGCCGACGGCAGGTCAGGATCTTCCAGGTAGCCTTCACGGTGTCCTGCACCCTTTTATATACATGAATCTGGTCATGCCAGATGACATCAAAGCCGTATTGCTCTAGTTGCAGAGCCCCGTACAGGAAGTGGGCCGGGAATTTCCCTTTCTTCCATTCCCTCACAATCCGCATCGTATCCTGTGTGTGGTAGAAATAGACGGTCCTGCCGCCTCCCTTGTCCCCTTGTTCTCCCCTCCTTGGGAGGGGCTGGGGGAGGCTCTTCCCGCTCAGCCAGAAAACGCTTTCTATGAACGGAACCAATAGGGTACAGATGGCAAACACCAGCAACGTCATTATCATCATGTCAGGAACACTCCTCTTGATGTTATGCTCCAGCAGGACAGACAGGAACACATACAGCATGATCAGCGGGTAATGACCTATATAGTACACCATGCTGTGTTCCCCTATGTAACAGATACCCGGTATGCGTCTTACATGGGTGGTCAGCAGTATTCCTGACAGACCGGTCAGTGCCAGTACCGTATTCAGCATAACCTGCCAGAAAGGCCCGGTAAACGAGTTCGTCCTCATCTCATATTCGCCGTGCAGGTAGATGTTGCACACAATGAAGGCTGCGGTCAGTACCATGCTGACTGCTAATCCCGTCCTGTCTCCCGTTCTGCCCAGTATCCTGTGCCAGACCTTTCCCAGGTAGAAGAAGAAGGCACCGCAGAACACATTGTTCATCATCAGGTACAGCGGATTCCCCAGGGTAAACAGCCAATAGCTCAGCAAGGGGAAAAACAGGATAATCAGATTCAGGTGCTTCACCTTCTCAATGAAGTGCACCATTATATAAGAGGTAAAGAAGCAGGGCAGGAACCACAGCGGACTATTACCCCATGTGAAACCGCCTATCCATATCCTGAAAGTGTGGAGCGAATGCTCTGTTCCCGGGAACCGTCCCGGGAATGTCAGCATAAAAAACAGACAGATAGCGGCGCTGATGGCTGCCCATGAGAAGTACGGAATCATCAGCCGGCGGAACTTATCCAGGCAGTAGGCGCGTGAATTGCCCTGCACACCCTTATTGAAATAACCGGCCTTAAAGAAGAAGAAACTCATCAGGTAAAAGCTCCATTCCATAATCGGCTTCCACCATTCCGCCTGCCTCAGTGACGTCTGGCACACCACATGCAGCGTCACCATCCTCAGGATACACAGTCCGCACAGGATGTCAAAGGCATGATTCCGACCCCCTTCCACCCTCCCCGAGGGGAGGTGTTCTTTGTTATCGTTTATTGTCATTGTTGTCTTACTAGGGTCTGACGTCTTTCCCTCCCCCTCGGGGGAGAAGGTGGGGGGCCAGGTATTGGATCGTCTCTCTCATAATCTTAGCTCCGCTCAGCCACATGATGCCGGCATACAGCACACCTGCTATGACAATGCGGCTCAGCAGCCTTATCCATAGGACGGATATGTCTGTGGTCACCCACCAGGTGAAGGAATGTACCATCAGCGTAAAGACCAGGAAGGGCAGAATATCCTTCAGCGCCTCCCTCCAACGCAGTCCCACCAGCCTCTTTGCCCACCACTGCCAGATGGCTAACCACGCCACATTCAGGCTGATAAAGTAAATGACCATGGGCATCAGGCCCTTGGGGTACAACAGCAACAGTCCCGTCCATACGGCCAGACACTGTGCTACGGTACATATCATATTCACATCGCTTTTACCCCTGCTGATGGTCAGGTTGCTGTACAGGGTTGTAATGGGCACCACGGCACCGTGTATGCACAGTATCGCCAGCATGGTTCCGCACTCCGCCCACTTCTCCTTTCCTACCAGCAGAATGAAGTCCTGCGCTATGATGGAAAGCCCGAACATAGCCGGGAACGTCACAAAGCACGTAAACCGGAGCATTTTACGGAACACCTGACGGTAGCGTCCAATATCCTCCTTTACCTGTGTCAGTGTAGGCTGGGCCACCCCGTTTACCATACCGTTGATGGTATTCGATGCCATGTCATCCCATCGGCGAGCCGTAGAATAGATGCCGGCCGTATGTTCACCGAAGAACTTACCCAGCAGTACCGAGAACGCATGCAGGTTGCAGATATTCACAATATTCGTCAGCATCAGCTTACTGCTGAACCCGAACATCCTCCAGGCAGGAGCCAGGAAAGTTGACAGTTGACAGGTGACAGTTGACAGTTGACAGTTGACAGTTGACAGTCGGGAACCTGTGTGTGAGTGCTCAGGTCGCTTTTGGCGGCCTGTTCCTCCCGGCAGTGTAGGCCGCCAGGGTGAGAAGTGCCACACCATAATCTGTGTAACCAGAACGAAGCAGACCGCCTGTGATACAATCGCCCAGTGCGCAAACCCGTTGGCCGCCATCGTCACGCCCACAATACCGGATATAATCATGGCTGTCAGGGAGCAGATGCTTGACTGCTTCACCATCAGATGCCCGAACAGGTAAGCCCTCTGCACCGTTCCCAGGCTGGAAAGCAGGAACCCTAAGAACAGCACACGTGACAGCGCGGTCAGGTCGGGGTCCCCATAGAAGCGGGCAATGGCCGGTGCGCAGAACCACAGAATGATATACAGCGCCGCACCTACCATCAGATTGAACCAGAAAACCGCATTGTATTCCTCATGCGTCGGTTCCTTCTTATTACACAGGGCAGCGATGAAACCGCTCTCCTGCATGGCACTGGCAATGGCCGAGAAGATGTACAGTACAGCCACCTTACCCTGGTCTTTCGGGGTCAGGTAAACCAGCAGAACCATTCCGAATACCGCACCGATCAGCTGCATCAGTCCGTTCGAGAGTCCTCCCCAAATCAGGCCCTTGGCCGTACGCTCTTTCAGTGAATTGTCACTCATCATGGCACAAAAGTACGGACTTTTTATGTAAAACAGTGTGTCTGCTTTCCTGAAATCTCTTTTTTGCGTTATGATTGGGTGTTTTTTTTGGTAATTCGCCGAAGTTTTCCTATTTTTGTGCCCATAATTGATGAATAGAATATAACCCGATATAACTAAATGGCAATTAAGTTTCAGTACAACAAGACCTCTCTTCAGCAGATTGAGAAGAACCTGAAGATGCGCCAGCGTACCCTGCCCATTATCAAGAGCAAGGAGACCGCCCTGCGTCTTGAGGTAAAGAAGTGCAAGGAGGAGGCCGATGAACTTGAACGCCAGCTGGAAAGCCAGATTTCAGGTTACGAACGCATGTATGCCCTGTGGGGCGAGTTCGACGCCTCATTGGTAAGCCTGAAGGATGTACAGCTGAGTGTCAGAAAGATAGCCGGCGTACGTGTACCCGTGCTTGACAATATAGAACTGGAGGTTCGCCCCTTCGGACTGTTCAGTGCTCCCAAATGGTATTTTGACGGAATCAACCTCCTGCAGGGACTGGCCAAGACCGCCGTGGAACGCGAGTTCGTCTTTGCCAAGCTGCATCTGCTGGAGCATGCCCGTAAGAAGACCACTCAGAAGGTGAACCTCTTCGAGAAGGTACAGATTCCCGGTTTCCAGGAGGCGGTCCGTAAGATCAAACGTTTCATGGAGGACGAGGAGAACCTCTCCAAGTCATCACAGAAGATTCTGAAGTCATTACAGGAAAAGCGTCGTGCCGAGGACGAGGAAAAGGAGGTAGCCGTATGATTGAGAAAATGAAGAAACTCACCTTCCTGGTGACCGATAAAGAATACGATTCCTTCATCGCATCACTGCGTGAACTCGGCGTAGTCCATGTACAGCAGTTGCAGAAGGGCGCTACCAGCCAGCAGCTGCAGGACGGCATGGCACTGGAACAGCGTTACAAGTCAGCCCTCCAGGCCCTGGAGATATATACCAAGACCTACACGGAACTACCCGTTCCCCAGAACATGCCGGAAAGCACCTCCCCGGAATCACTGTTGCGGCATATTGAGGAGCTGCAGGCTCAGGAACAGAGCCTCCTGCATACTATCGATGCCCTGCAGAAGGACATCCGCCTGCTGGAACCCTGGGGCAATTTCGACCCCGCCGGCGTAAAGCGCCTGGCAGATGCCAGTGCCCGCCAGATCCATTTCTACCGTTGCGGCAACAAGTCCTTCAGGAAGGAATGGGCGGACACTTATTTCGCCACAGTAGTCAACGAACAGGACAAGAGCACCTATTTCATCACCTTCAGTGAGGAGACACCCGATATCCAGGCAGAGGAGATCTTCCTCCCCGCCGGAAGCCTGAACGGCATTATCGCCGAAAGCAAGGCGAACGGCATTATCGCCGAAAGCAAGGCCGAGGAGGAGAAGCTGGCCGCCGTACGCGCCGAGCTGCTGTACATCAACGCCAACCTCCGTTCTGAATTGGAGACCGGACTTGTAAAGGCTCAGAACGACATCTCCCTCAGTAGGGTACACCTCAGTGACGAGCGTGTCGCCGGTGATGTGCTCCGTCTGATGGTAGGATGGGTCCGTGCCGACAAGACAGAAGCCCTGGTGGAATACCTCGAAAAGGACAGGATCTACTACGAGATGGAAGACCCTGCCTACGAGGATGACGTCCCCGTTCAGATAACCAACGGCAGCTACACACGCCTCTTTGAACCCATTCTGCGTATGTATTCACTGCCCAATTATCACGATATCGACCCGTCCCTCTTCTTCGCCCCCTTCTTCATGCTGTTCTTCGGCCTGTGCCTGGGTGACGGCGGCTATGGCCTGCTCGTCCTGTTAGGCGGCCTTTATCTGGCATACAAGGGTGCGGATAATGTCAAGAGCTATGGCCGTCTGGGCATCTGGCTCGGTCTGGCAACCACCGTCTGCGGTCTGCTTACCGGCACCGTGTTCGGTATTGACCTGACTAAGCAGGACTGGGCAATACTGGCCCCCGTCAAGCCCTACTTCATCAATGACAACGGTATCGGTCCCATCTTCGGTTATTCACCCATGATGGTGTTCTCTGTAATCATCGGTTTCGTACAGGTACTCTTAGGTATGGTGCTGAAGGCATGCAAGGCCTGGAAGAACTACGGCTTCGGCTATGCTATCGGCACTTTCTCATGGATTGTCGCTCTGCTGACCCTCGTAGCCTACATGTGCCTGCCCGCTGACGGCAGTACCCCTGCCTACGTACAGTATGTGATCATGGGCATCCTCGGTATCAGCACCGTCGGCATTTTCCTGTACAACAATCCCTCAGCCTATAAGAATCCCGTTACAGGCCCGTTGCTGAATATCGGCGGTGGTGTATGGGCAACCTACGGTATGGCCACAGGCTTGTTAGGCGACCTGCTCAGCTACATCCGTCTCTTCGCGCTCGGACTCACCGGCGGTGTGCTCGGCGGCGTGTTCAATTCACTGGCCCTCGACCTCACCAGCAGCATGCCTTGGTTTGTCCGTTGGCTGCCTATGGTTCTCATCCTGCTGGCCGGACACGGTATCACCTTCGCCCTCAGTATGATCAGTGCCTTTGTGCATCCTATGCGTCTTACCTTCGTCGAGTTCTTCAAGAATGCCGACTTCGAAGGCGGTGGCAAGGAATATACCCCCTTCCGTGAGATTCACAACTAAAGCCCCTCGGTAATGTTATAGTGGTTAGCGGTTAGTGGTTAGCGGTTAGATTATGAATTATGAATTAAACAAAATAATTATTAATCCTTCATAGGACATCGTCCGTTTTTCGTAAAAGGGTGGCTGATCCCAAATAGAAAAGTCCTGAACGGATAGGGGTTGCAAAGCCTGGTTTGGCAAAGCCTGCATTATGAATCAGGGACTGTGTAATATGAATTAAAAACAACAAAACAAAATTATGGAGATTTTATTAGCTTATCTGGGCGTAGCCCTTTGTGTTGCCCTTTCAGGTATCGGTAGTGCTTACGGCGTAACTATCTGCGGAAATGCCGCCATCGGCGCTTTCAAGAAGAATCCTACTGCCAGCGGTTCTTACATGGGTCTTTCCGCACTTCCCTCTTCTCAGGGTCTGTACGGATTCGTAGGTTTCTTCATGCTGAACAGCAAGGTAACTGCTGATATCGCTATGGGTCCTGCCTGTGCCATCTTCGGCGTAGGTCTGGCACTGGGTCTGGTTGCCCTGTTCTCAGCTATCCGTCAGGCTAAGGTTTGCGCTAACGGTATCAGCGCTATCGGCGCCGGTCACAGCGCCTTCGGTACTACCATGGTATTGGCTGTGTTCCCCGAGCTCTACGCCATCCTCGGTCTCCTGGTACTGATTCTGACAGCCAACGCCCTCTAATTGAGCTTAATAGCTTAGTGTATTTATAGAGGAAAGGGACAAGAAATCAAATTCTTGCCCCTTTCCTTTTATTATTCTGTAATCTTCCCACCTTGCCATTTGAGTCTTACGGGTCTTATGTGGCTTCCTGGTCCGATTCAGAACCTTCCTCCTCTATGGCCACCGCCACCTCTATCCCCTCTGTTTCCTCTATCTCCTCTATCTCCCCTGTCTCCTCTTTTCATGCCTTTTCCGCCGAATTTGCCGAATCGCAGGCTGGCCGATAGCATCACGTAGCTGTGTACCATCTCGCTTTGCGTATCCGTTCTGCTGGTAGCCGAGACAGAGCGGTTGATATCGTCGCGCTGCCCCAGGATATCCACAGCCCGCAGCGTCAGTGTCAGGATTCTGTGCGGCAACATGCTCTGGCTGATGCTGGCATTCCATATCAGCCTGCTTGTATTCATATTCTCATCCGAATAGCCCCGGCGGCAGTTCTCGTTGATTTCCGACCTTACCGTCATGTTCCATGGCGTCTTGACCACAAACTCGCCGCCGTATGAATAGCCGTGATGGTCCAGGTTCGATGCTGAGGCATTGGTGCTGCGGTTCAGGTTATAGTTGAAGCTGCCCGTGGCATTTACTTCCACACTCCAGTTATTCTCCCAGTTGCGGCGGTAGGTCAGCCGTAGCCGCTGGCTCAGGTTGCCGCTGCGTGTCGTATTCTCCACGGTGGCCGAGTCAGCGCTCCGGTACAGGTAACCCACGGCATTGGTATAGTTCACGGATGTTCCCGAGTGGATTTGCCAGTACTTCTTCTCGCCCAGGGCCGTGTTGAAGCTAAAGCTGGCAGACGCATTCCAGTTGCCGTTCACATTAACCGGCATTGTCACCCGTCCGCCCGTAGTCTCGTTGTACTCAGTCCGGTTGGTAGTGGCGTTCCTGGTTGTCCTGAACTGCAGGTTCAGGGCCGAGGTGCGTTGGTACTCTATCACCGTCCTGCGGTAGTCCAGGTTCACGTTCTGGGTGAACGACGGTTTCAGCGTAGCATTGCCGATGCGTATGTTCAGCGGGTTGGCGTCCGACAGCGTATCAGGTATCATGTCCGTCATATTAGGCTGCGAGGTACTGGCATTGTACCTGATATTCAGCTGTTCCTGTCTGCTGAACTTATACCGGAAGAACAGGTTGGGCGAGAAGTTGGCTACCGTACGTGTCAACAGGGTGTCTATCCGTCCTTTCCGGTAGTCGATCTTACTTACCTGCGGACGTACGTTTGCGCCTACTGTCAGTTCATATTTAGTCCTGTTGACACGCAACTGTACGTTCACATGGTGGTTCTGGTAACGGTTCCTGGTGTAGTTGCACTGCTGCTTATCCCTTACCGTATAAGGCGTATCATAGAAATCCGTGTAATTCCATTCGTTCACCCCCAGCATGTCATTATAGGGGTCGAAGACAGAGCGCACCTCTCTGCTGTTATCCCTGACGTTATAGCTGTAGCTGTAGTTCAGTTGCAGGTAGGTGTTATAGGCAATAGGCTCACTGTAGCCTATGCCCGCGTTTATGTTGTAGTTCTTCTGCGGGTTCTGGTTGTACTGCACCTTGTGATAGATGCTGTCCCCTCCGTCGTGAGCCAGAATCTGATAGTAGTCTGTAAGGCTGTAGTTGGTGCTCTCCCCATTGCTGTTTCCATATCCTCCGCTCATGTCCACCGTAATGTTTCTGCCCGGTTTTCCCATTCGCTTGTTTATCTGTACCGAGGCCGATGCGTTAATGTTATTGGACGAGCTGACGCTGGAACCTCTTCGATGATTCACACCTATCTCTTTACTAAGCTGGGCATAGTCTGCTAATGGGTCCTGAGTATAATCGTACGGGTTGTCGCTAAAGGCTGCCGACTCGCTGTCGTTCCAGTTGTTGTTCTTTCCATAACTGAATGACGGACGGAATAGGATGTTCCATGTCGAGTCAGGTTTCCATTCCACTTTGTATTGGAAGTTGACATCCTTGTTGTTGCCCCTGCTCCAGTTGTGACTGTTGGTATAGGCCGAGTTCCTAATCTCAAAGTTCTGGCTGTTGCTACGGCTCTCATTGCTTTGCTGCCTGAAGTTTCCGTTTACACTTCCGTTCAGTTCTATCACCTTATTCTGTAGGTTCATGGTGGCACCTACACTTTGGTTGTCGGTCATACCGTTCCCGTTGGTGTTATTCCCGTTGCCGATGACGCTGAATTTCTGGTCCCCTATGAACCGGTTGAAGTTCAGTCGTCCGTTGTAGCGGTCCTTTGTTCCGTAAGCTCCGTCTAGGTGACCGAAGAAGCCCTTCTTCCTGTTTTTCTTAATGGCCAGGTCCAGTACAGTTTTCTCGTTCCCGTCGTCAATGCCGGTAATTCGGGCACGGTCACTTTTCTTGTCGTATGCCTTTACCTTATCTACAATTTCGGCTGGTAGGTTCTCCAATACCATTCTCCGGTTATTGCCGAAGAATTCCTTTCCGTCCACCAGAATTTGGTTGATGGGTTTCCCGTTGAATGTGTAGTTGCCTTCACTTTCCTCCACAATGCCGGGCAGTTTCCTGATCAGCTCCTCCACCATGGCCCCCTCCTCCAGTTTAAAGGCA
>CACYMI010000063.1 GCA_902775385.1 uncultured Bacteroidales bacterium | reverse complement strand
GGGGAAAAGGCCACCATCTATCAGGCACAGGGAGTATATATCCTGCGGGACAGCTCGGCGGTTGCCAAGACTGACCCGACGGCAGTGAAGAGTGTATGGAAGGGCGGCAGATACATCAACATGTACCTGAGCCCCCTCACGCAGGGCGGTACGCAATACTGGGGATTCATTACGGACAGCATCAGGGGCGGCCATGCATGGCTCAGCCTGCATCATGACCAGAATGCCGATCCCCTTTCATACACCCAGCCTACTTACGCCAGCCTGCCCATTGACAGCATCAAGGGGATTCAGGAGGGTGATATCATTACTTTAACCATTAAGACCTTCAACGGAACCGCGTCATGGAACTTCAGGAAATAAAGGGCTCTGTTGCCGTACTGATTTCGGGCGGAGTGGACAGTGCCGTGGTGGTACACCGGCTCTGCGAGATGGGGCTGAAGCCAGACCTTCACTATATTAAGATAGGTATGGAGGGGGAGGACTCCTCATGCTCGTCTGAGGAGGACATTGAGCTGTCCCAGGCTACTGCCAGGAAGTATGGCCTGAAACTGGAGGTTACTGACCTGCAGAAGGAATACTGGGAGCAGGTGGTGGGCTATGCCATAGAGCGTGTGAAGGCAGGACTGACCCCCAACCCGGATGTAATGTGCAACCGGCTGATCAAGTTCGGCGCCTTCGAGAAGCGGATAGGATATCAGTATGACTATATCGCCACAGGACAATATGCCACGAATGTGGAGAAGGACGACCTGATGTGGCTGGGAACAGCCAAAGACCCGGTAAAAGACCAAACCGACTTTCTGGCCCAACTCTCCTATGATCAGCTGCGACATACCATCTTCCCCATCGGTCATCTGATGAAGGAGGAGGTACGCCAGATAGCCTTGGACGCCAAACTGCCCAGTGCCAGAAGGAAGGACAGCCAGGGTATCTGTTTCTTAGGCAAGATCAACTACAATGACTTCCTGCGCAAATTCATGGGCGAACAGGAGGGTAAGGTCATTGATATTGAGACGGGCAAAGTGGTAGGACATCATCGCGGCTTCTGGTTCCACACCATCGGGCAGCGCAAGGGTTTAGGTTTAGGCGGCGGTCCCTGGTTCGTAGTTAAGAAGAACATCCGTAAGAATATCATCTTTGTGGCACACGGGTGGGACACTCAACTGCAATACGGACACGATTTCCGGCTGGCCGATATGCACTTTATTACCCGCAATCCGTGGGAAAATGAAGTGAAGGATTCTTCACTCTTCACTCCTCAATCTTCACTTTCCGAAGGAATCCCCATCCAGTTCAAAATCCGCCATGTGGATCATTTCATGCCGGGCATTATCACACTGGACGAGGAGGGCTATCACATCCATTCCGACGAACCCATTCAAGGTATAGCCCCCGGTCAGTTCGGCTGTATCTATGATGCAGAAGCGAGGATTTGCTATGGAAGCGGTGAGATAAGTATCTACAAAGACAGATAAGGTTCCCCGTCATGGGGAACCTTATCTGCATAAACAGCCTATTCGTAAGTCTGGTATACCATATAAAAACCATCCGCTTCAAGCGTAAACTTGTCCGCAAGCGCTTCGTTAAGTGTTCCCTGCCACCATTGCCCGTAGGCATAGGAGTTCCATCGGAGCCCCTCTGAATGGATATGCGTACAACCGAAGTTGAAGATGCTTACCTGCTGGCCGGCAAAGGAGGGAAAGGACCGGGGGCCATGTACGGGTTCGAAGGAACCGTAGTCTGTGAACATGATTCCGTTTACATCATACTCACGGAAGTAGCGCATCAGTAAGGAGATATTGCCAATGGTGTGGTCTTCCCGCTTGCCTGTTGCACCCAGGTAGGCTATATTGTGCCACCCCTGTTGCAGGCAGTAGCGTGTGGCCTTCGTCAGGTCATTGTCTTCCTGCTCGTCTATGCGGATCAGCCGGTCAAGATACCGGTCCGGAATGCTGTCACCGTCACCCACAATAGCCTGGGCCTGCGGAACATGCAGGATGGCTCCGTCACAGGCAATGATATGAGAGGCCTGTTCCAGTACGGCAAGCGGTATGCGGTGGGTAGGGAACTGGCCGTCCGCTACGATAACGGCATCAAACGGAACCTTCTTCATGATTAACCTTTTTTACTTTCAACATTGTTTTCCACTTGAAATATCCTGCTATGGCGATGATAACATAAAGAGCAAAGAGGCCGGCCCTGAAAGGAATGCCTTTCTGCACATAGAGTGTACAGCCTACCGCATCCACCACAATCCAGAAGAACCATTGCTCGATGAACTTACGTGCCAGTGCCCACAGCCCGATGAATGAAAGGGCATTGGTGAACGAGTCAAGCACCGGAACCGTGGAGTTGGTCCACCTTATTAATATATAATAGGTAATTCCCCAGGATATAAGGAAAAAGAGGGTTACAGGCAAATACTTGCTTCGGGGCATGTGAATGATAGGAAGCGGTTCACGTTTCTTACGTGTCTTCTTGAATTTCCATACACACAGGCCATAGACAGCAGCCAGGGTATAGTAGCATGACATTCCCGCATCGCCATACAGGCCGTGCTGCAGGAACAGGACAACCTCCAAGGCTGGCATGATGATGCCTACTACCCAGAGGGCAATGCTGGCGCGATACTCCAGCCAGATGTAAATCAGGCCGAGTACCGTTGTCAGCATGTCAAGCCAGTGTGATGTCAGGAACTCCATGATGAAACACTCGCTTCGTTATTAGAAATTCACCGACACGTGTGCCATTACGTTGAAGGGAGCTGAGGGGGCGAAGCCTACCGCACCGCTGTCACGAACACCCCACTCGTTGACTGCCTTGACGGTTCCGTTGTCGCTGACCAGTTGGGGAGCGGCCCATCCGTTGTTGTCAAACTTGGCGGAGAAGATGTTGTAAAGTGTAACGCCGGCGGTAATATCCTTTACGGCATACTTCTTCAGTGAGAAGTTATAGCTGAGGTCCACATTGGTACAGAAGTGATTCTTCAGCTGTAGTGTCTCAAAGGTGGTGTTGCCGTTTTCATCCTTGCACTCCATGTCCTTGAAGCCGGTGTTGGTCAGATACTGGTCACTGATGTACTGGCTGTGCACAGAGGCTTTCATGCCCTTATAGCTGAAGGTGAAAATATTGTTCAGAATAAAATTGGGAGAGAAGGCCAGCGGCTGGTCGCCCAGATTCACATTGGTTCCATCGTTCAGCGTTACAGTCATGTCCTTCACGCGGTTTCGGGAGAAGGTGGCATTGGCATCCCAGCGGAACCAGTCAGCAGGCATCCAGGCGGCCTCCAGTTCCAGACCCAGTCGGTAGCTGCTCTCCAGGTTCTTGGTCAGCGCCTCGCCGATGGCATTCAGTTCGCCTGTCAGTACCAGCTGATCCTTGTAATCCATCCAGTAGATGTTGGCACCGGCTGTGAAGCGCTTGCTTTGGTATTTGTAGCCTACCTCCAGGTCATTCAGCCGTTCGGGGCGGGCCTTTGTATCCTCGCGGTCAGGATTGGCTATCTGCTGCATAAAGTTGTTGCGGACGGGTTCCTTATGTCCAATACCGTATGAGGCATATACCTTATGCTGGCTGTTGATGTCGTAGTTGATTCCGAATTTGGGGTTGAAAAAATTGTACTGGTTATCTATGACATAACGCTTGTCCCTGTTAACACCATATACTACGGTGGGGTCCTGTAATCTGTAGCCTACATGGCGGTACTGCAGATCCACGAAAGCATTCAGCCCCGGGAGAAAATCATAGGTCGCCTTGCCATAGAAGTTAAAGTCTGTCTTACGTGAGTGATTCCGGTAATACTCGAAGTCAGGTAACAATGCGGCCGGCTCGGGAACAGTGGTGACAACTCCCGGTTTGGTCCACACAATACGTCCGAACTGGTCGCCGGAATACTGATTCCATCCGCCGCCTACTACGACATCCAGATTCTTCCGGTTGTTATAATTCAGCGAGGCGACAAATCCGTAGAAGTCATTGTCCATCTTCTGCTGGTCGGCCAGGTCTTCTACCACACTGTCATCTGTGCTTAATCCGTATGAAGCCCAGGACTTTCCATACCACATTTGTGTGTCTGCGCTCTGGTACTGCTGATAATAGCCCTTACCCTTGGTGTAATGCAGGCCCACATTGGAGGTAAGTCTGTCCGTAATCTGCTGGTTCCATATCAGCTGATAGTTCTGCTGATGGTAGTTGTCCGTCTGGTCCTCGTAATACCGGCTGGGGTTACCGTTGACGTCATATTCCATCACACCGCATGAGTTATAGGTGCGTCCGTACAGGCTCTGCTCATACTTGGATGTATAGTTCCAGGCATGATATGTTTCCTCTATGCCGTTCCAGGTGATGAATTTCACAACGGCTTTCTCACCATACCACCCGCCCTGCAGGAAATAGGAGTTCAGTTTGGTAGAGGCACGGTCCAGATAGCCCTGGGAGCCGATGTCGGACAGACGGCCCTGAAGCCCCCAGTGGCCGCCCAGCATACCGGTGCTGAAACGCAGGGTTTCCTTATGGCTGCCGTAGGAACCTCCACTGGCGTCAATTCCGAGGTAGGGCTTGGATCCTATACTTTCCGTCAGCATATTCAGTGTGGCGCCGAATGCACCGGAACCGTTGGTACTGGTTCCCACACCACGCTGAATCTGCATGGACTGTACGCTGGAGGCAAAGTCGCCCATATTCACCCAGAAAACAGTAGAACTCTCGGCATCATTCAGGGGGATTCCGTTTGCCGTAATATTGATACGTGAAGGGTCTGTACCGCGAACCCGGAAACTGGTGTAACCGATTCCGTTACCGGCATCGGATGTGGTGGTGATACTGGGGGTCAGACTCAGCAGATAGGGAACATCCACTCCGTAGTTCAGCCCTTTCAGCTGTTCCTTTGTCAGATTAGTGTAGGCAACGGGGGTCTTTCTGTCCGCTCTTATCGCCTTTACTACCACTTCATTCAGTTCATCCACTTTTGTGGAATCTGCCTTCTGGGCAAATACACTACAATCTCCTGCCACACCAGACACTAGTGCAGCCAACAAAAACAATCTTTTCATCGTTTTTTAATAAATTTAATGTTCATAACTCTCTACGCCAGCATTACCTGGTTCAGATTAATGGGTATATTCTCAGCACTCACCAAAAAGTGAGGCACCCCGGCGAAGTTTTATCCTCCTTCGCTGTTTTGCGGTGCAAAGGTAGTAATAAATGCTATAATAAGAAAAGGAAAAGGGAATTTTCTTTCCGTTGCGGGACAAAATAATGCCCCTGAGGCAACCCTAAGGGAGGGGCAGGCAATAATAATGAGGAAATCAGCACAGGAATTCTGTTAGTATTGATAATGTATGCTATTTTAGTGGCAGACTTGCACAAAAATGTCGAAATAGTACAAGGATTACACACAACTTTGCCAAGTTTAATCTAAAATTAGCCTGTTTTCGCAAAATAATTCGATGATTTTTGCATCATATAAAAATATTTCTATACTTTTGTGACAAACTTTTCAAATTTAACTAACAACATTCAATAATTTTAACCCAATTAAGCAGTATGAGAAAAACTACTTATGTTCTCCTTTCGCTCCTGTTGTGGACGATAGGATTCAACGCCTGGGCTCTGCATGAACATGACTTTGTCAATGGTATCTGTACCTATGACGACTGTCTGCCCCCCGCTAAGTTCCAGGAACCTAACCAGGCTGAGGACGGATACTTTGAGCTCCGTAATGCCGGTAACGTAGAGTGGATATCCTACATGGTTTCCCAGGGACGACTTGACCTTTATTGCCGTCTGATGAACGACATTGACTTTGAAGGCGTTGAGAACCTGCACAGTCCCATCGGTCCGGACAATGGCAAGAAGTACAACGGAACCTTCGATGGCCAGGGCTTCCGCATCAAGAACATGATTATCAACCGTCCAGACGCAGAGCGTCAGGGTTTCTTCGGATCACTGCGCGGAAATCCCAATGCCTCAAAGGCTGAGGCTACGGTCATCAAGAACCTGATTATCGACAAGAGCTGCTCTATTACCGGCGGCATGCGTACCGGCGGCCTCTGCGGATCCGGTCAGAATAACGCCATTGAGATATACATTATTAATTGTGTGAACGAGGCAAGTGTTACCTCCGGCACAAACAATGTAGGCGGTATCCTGGGAGGCAGTGACAGCAATCATCCCAAATGGCAGATTATCAACTGCGTGAACACAGGAACCATCACCTCTACGGCAGACAACCACGAGGCTGCCGGTATTGCCTCTTGGTTCGGCGACAACGCTGCAAGCCAGCTCAGGAACTGTATCAACATCGGAGAGGTCATCGGTATGGACGGCAGCGGACGCGGTATCTTCCGTTGCAATGAGAACAACATCAAGAATGTGAAAAACAACTATGACCTGAGTGATTCAGACGGAGCGATTCAGGGAAAAGATCATGAATTCTACGGCGAGGATGCCGAGAACGGACGTCTCTGCTACTTTATGAACGGCAACCAGTCAGAGATTATCTACTGGCAGACCATAGGCACTGACCTTTACCCCGTTCCTATTCAGGGCTTAAGCCAGCAGGTATATTATAGTGGGTCCATCACTTGCGACGGCATTCCCATGGATGACGGCGACGCATCATTGTATACCAATACAGAATGTACCCCCGTCATAGACAAGCACGAATTCATCGACGGAGACTATTACTGCCAGAAGTGCGGACAAGTCAACCCCGATTACTGCGAGAAGATTGACGGTGTTTACCAGCTCAAGAGTACTGACGACGTAGAATGGTTTGCTGCCTACGTTAACGAAGGCGCTGTAACAGCCAATGCCTACCTTACCTGCGACCTTGACTTTAGCGGCATAGACCATACCTGCATCGGTCTGCGTGACATGGGCTACAAGGGAACCTTCGACGGCGGCTTCCACACCATCAGCAATCTGGACCTCAGTAACCACGAGGTTGACAGTTGGATAGGATTCTTCGGTTTCCTGAACGGAGGCGCAACTATCAAGAACCTGCGCGGCGATGCCACATGTACCATCGTGGCCAGCGCTAACGCCGGTTTTATCGGTGGTTCATCAGTAGCAGGTGACATCTATCTGACCAACATTGGCTTTGAGGGCGATATAACAGTAAGCAATGCCGGCGCTGGCGGTATTATCGGCTGTAACACCGGTAGCTCAGCCAAGGTTTATATGGACAACTGTTACTCAACAGGTAATATCACCGGTAACGGTGTTAATGAGAATGGTGCCCTCAGCGGATGGCTGGGAAGCAACGGACCCGTTGTCACCAACTGCTGGTCCAGCGCTACCGTAATGCCTTACCAGGCTGAGGACAAATACCTCTTCCGTCATGACAAAGGAACCTGCACCAACTGCTATACCATAGCCGGAACACAGGGTACGCTTATAGAATTCGAGGAGATTGAGAGCGGATCGCTCTGCTACAAGCTGAACGGCGACCAGACAAACTATACATGGTTCCAGAATATCGGTCAGGACGAGTTCCCCACCTTCCTGCCTGATCACAAGATTGTATATCCTGCAGGCGAACTGGAGTGCGACGGCACCTTCGATGCCGAAGAGATGAGCTTCTCCAACGACGACAATGCCATCGTACGCAAGCCTCATACCTTCAAGGACGGCTTCTGCACCTATTGTCAGACCGAGGATCCTGAATATCCCTTCCTGAAGATCTTTGCCAATGATGACCACGACATCACAGAGGGCTATACCACAGAAAACAGTGGCGACGGTTCTGGATTGGCTATCAACAATAGCGTAGCTGAGCATTGGAACACAAACTGGTTCCACACTTACCAGCCCATCACCGGTCTACAGCAAGGTATCTATAAGTTGCGCGTTCAGGGTCTGCAACGTGTTTGCGCCTGGGATAACGAAGGTAAAGAATACGCAGAAGGCAGATTGAACGAGGAGTACATCCCCCTCTACCACAGCAGCCAGTACTTTGCCGAAGTGAACGGAAAGAAGATAGCTAATCTTTTCATGGACATTGCCGAGCAAGCTCAGGAAGAGAGTGTTAAGGAGACCGAGAACGAGACCAACGAAGGTCTCTGGGTTCCCAACTCATTAGCAGCCTGCCGCAAGTACTTCGGAAAGGGCCTGTACTGGAACGCCCCCCTTTATTTCTATGTAGAAAGCGAGAATGACACCATTAACGTTGGTGTTGAGAACAATATGTACGAGTATGGTAACTGGACAGTATGGGATACCTGGCGTCTGGAATACGTTGGTACTGCCGAGGAGAAGGCTGGCCTTATCCAGAAGCAACAGATAGCCAACATGCAGGACCTGAGCATGATGGAGGCACAGACCAGCCTGATGGAAGCATACGAAGAGGCGCAGCGCAACATTACCTCAGCAACTCAGTTGCAGGACATTCTCAATGCTGCCGACATACTCTCCACCAACCCCTTGCTTATACGCAAGAGCCACCTGGCTTATCAAGCATACGACACAGCCATAAAGGCCATTATTGAGGAGCGCAACAAGCGCGACGACCTGAACGGGGAGATTGCCGACCTGCTGGATGCCTATCTGACAGAAGGTGAAGAGCCTTCAGAGGACTTACCCAACGGATCATACTCTGTCATCATGGAGGAGAAGACTCTTACACCCGAGCAGCTGGAGGCCGAGATCCTGTTTGCGCAGAACCTCTACAGCAATGCCATCAAGACCAGCATTTCAGAGGGCTCTGACCTGACCAGCCTGATTAAGAATCCCGGCTTCGATGAGGACAGCAACTTCAAGGGCTGGACAGAGACCCACACTGAGCTGAGCAGTGCAGGCAGTAACTTTAACAGTAACTCAGGATTCACCGATATCTATCCCGTAGCCGGGACATGGAACACCTCGTTCAATGTTTATCAGGACATGGAGGATGAGCTGCCTAACGGCATCTACGAGATTGAAGCCCCGGCATTCTTCCGTCCTGGCGCCAATCAGTCCGGAGACATCAATGACTACGTGACAGCCTCTCTCTACGTCAACGACTTCTACACCCCCATCATGAACATCTACGAAGGTGCCATCTCTGACAGCGAAGCCGTAAATGGCGTGAACTGCCGTATTGATGCCGAGAATGACCCGAATGCTCCGCACAACGGTGAGAGTACATCTTCTCACGATTACTCTACAGAATGGGGTTGGGTACCCGAACAACGTCAGGCAGTCAGCTTTGCCTTCGGTGGCGGACGCTATATAAATAAGGTATATGGTATCGTTACCGACAACAAGGTACGCCTGGGAATCCGCAACACCGGGAATCCCTACTATGACAGCGAAATGACCATGTGGGGTAAGTTCAAGCTTACTTATATGGGCAAGAGTCAGGACGCCATGGATACAATGCTGGAGAACTTCAGCAAGCACCTGGAAAAGCTGACCTATGCACAGGAACTGGGCCAGGTACTGTTCGGAATGTTCCACATCACCAACATCCAGAATCTGATGAGGAAGGCGGAAAGCGCCGGCAATGCAGATGACAAGATGAAGGCTCTGATGGAAATCAATGACGAGTTCAATGCCGTTGAGGTTAGCCGTGATATCTATGGCAGACTGCTGAACCTGGCAGACTGGTGTACTGTTGAAGGCGACAAATATGCTGAGACAGACCCCGAGCTGCAGGACAAATTCTACAAGATCTCAGACGAGGTTATGGACCATATCTACGCCGGCGACCTCACAGACGAGGAAGCTAAAGAGTACTACGAGGGAATCAAGGACCGTGAGGAAATCGGCGGCGGCTTCTATGTTCAGGGTGACCTGGTGGATGCCGATGGCAATGACATTGCCTACGCCGAGATTACCAAGCTCTACCCCATGACCAAGGGAGCTGACGGCAAGTACACTGCCCGCATCAAGGTACAGAACCGTGCCAACCAGCCCAATAGCAACGGTCGTGCAGGTATCTACTTCACACGCCTAGAGAGTTCTTACAAGTGCAACGAAGCTAATCGTCGTTTCATCACACCAATAAACAACACCTTCACTTTCGTAGACGGAGGAAATGACTTCCAGTGCATCGGTGGTGAGTTCGACGTAATCCTTGATACTGAGACAATGACCGTTGAGTTCAAGGCTATCGAGTACAACTGGAACGACCGCGCATTCGTTGTCGGCTCCGTTATCGACAATGCGGGCCAGCAGCACCGCTGGAAGAATGACGAGATGTGCCCGCTCATGCATAAGGGCGATGGTGTGTATGAGGGCGACGTAACCTTCTTCATGGACCCCAATCATACTGACGAGGGAGAGTTCCTGACCTTCACCATCTTCGGTGTACGCGCCACTACCGGCCTCTACGAGTACAACTACAACGCAACCCGCGCAGGATGGAACGAAGGCCGCTACGGCAGCAGCCAGAATGCAATCCGCATTAAGGACGGCGAGGTACTTACCGACCTTATCCGAAACGCAGACCGCCAATGGTGGATGGTATGGGATAACGAGACAGAGACACAGTCTTACCACATCATCTTCGATATGAATGCAGGCTCTGTCAGCATCAGCAAGACCATTGACGATCCCGACGGTATCAACGACATTGACCGCTCAGCATCCGGAAACGGTTATGCAAACAGCGAAGTCTACGACCTCAGCGGCCGCCGTGTAGGCAAACCCATCAAAGGTCTGTACATAACTGACGGAAAGAAGATTGTTATAAGGTAAACACGTCCCGTCCCCTGCAAAGGGATAGGAAAAACAAGGAAAGAGCCCCTGAGCGCATGCTCAGGGGCTCTTTTATGGACAGGAGAAAAAAAAGGACTTGTCAGATTCCCTGCAGAATCCGCTTCAGCACCACCGTTGCTGAGATTTCTCGGTTGGCAGCCTCGGGGATAACCAGCGAGGTGGGAGCCTCTATCACATCGTCCGTAACAATCATATTGCGGCGCACAGGCAGACAGTGCATGAACTTGGCATTATTAGTCCAACTCATGTGCTCGCTGTCAACAGTCCAACCGGTCATGGTGTGATAGTCATGCAGAATCTTACCGTAATCCTGGGGACGGGTAACACCCGGACAGCTCCAGTTCTTGGCATAGATGAAATCAGCACCTTCGAAGGCCTTCTTCTGATCGTACTCCACACGGGCATTGCCTGCGAACTTGGGATCCAGTTCATAACCCTCGGGATGAGTAATAACAAAATCCACATCAGCTGCGTTCATCCACTCGGCAAAACTGTTAGGCACAGCCTGAGGCAAGGACTTGGGATGCGGAGCCCAGGTGAGGACCACCTTCGGCCGACCCCTCTCCAGCTCCCCCGAGGGGGAGGGACCACCGCACAGAAAACCTCCCCCCGGGGAGGTTTGGAGGGGGTTATTCTCTTCAATGGTAATCAG
>CACYMI010000062.1 GCA_902775385.1 uncultured Bacteroidales bacterium | reverse complement strand
TTTAGAGCGTATTGCCAGCTGGGTCAAGCTCAAGGACAGGAAGACAGGCCGGATATTCATGGCGGTAAATACGCACTTTGACCATGTAGGCAAAACGGCTCGCCGTGAGAGTGCCAGGCTGATTATGCGCAAGATCCAGGAGATTGTAGGCGGTAATCCCGCTGTCGTAACGGGTGACTTCAATGTTACTGAGCAGGATGAGGCTTATACTACTATGGTAACCAATGAGTTCAGGATGAATGATGCTTATCATATGACGGACAACAGAACAGGCGTGAATTTCACCTATCATGATTTCTGCCGTATTCCGGCTAAGAAGGCCGAGAAGATTGATTTTATATTCCTCACCCCTAATGTCAAGGTGCTGCATACCCATATTGAGCCGGCCAATCCAGAGGCGATACTCTCGGATCATAATCCCCATTACGCTGACTTGGAACTGTAAATTACGAATTTGAACTTTCGGAAGTAAAATGGGAAGTTAAAATAGAAGTTAACTCGCTACGCTCGTGGGAGTTAAATGGACACTTCTTATTTAACTTCATTTTATAACTCCCGACAGTTTAATTACGGATTTATATTTAATTAACATTTTTGTATTTTATAATTTTGTATCTTTGCCCCCGAAAATAAAATCAAGCAATATGAAGGAAGATAAGAAGGTAAATTTCACTATTGAGTCTGTACAGGATCTGAATTCCTCAAACATCTGGTCACTGACTGCAGAGCAGATCGGTTCAAGGTGGGAGAAGGAGCGCACAGAAGAGGATTTCTCTATTGTAGAAGAGAAACTGCTGAACATTATCCGCCTGGCCTTTGATGTCGTCCACTTTAACGAGGATGACGAACGTGAAGCCAAGAAATACGATAACCCCAACTGGGTGAAGTTCCATCACTGCAAGGCCGGCAAGGGATGCGTGGCTATCAGAAGAAAGGCCATCACCCGTATTACGGACCTCAGCTACGAGAATGTAAAGCATATATCCGCCCCTGTCCTTCTGGATCTGATTGACAAGAACTTCGGCGGCGGATGGGATTCCATCTCCCTGGCCTTGAAGGATGTCATCGAGAGCGGTTTTGACATCAGCACTACTCAGTTGCCTGCAAGCCGTATTCATGCTCCTGGCGGAACGCTTGAGAAGAAGGTCGCTCAGGGTTATGACGTGCTGGAGATTGTCAAGGGCACATGGATTGAGGCCATCTTTGCCAAGAAAAAGGACCCTGTAGAGAAACTCAAGATAGAGCCTTCACGTAAGGAATATGACGAGGACGGCAATCCCATCTATGACGAGGAGAACGAGGACAATGAGGATGGTGCCGATGATGATGACTCTGATGACTCAGATGATACCTTCTACAGCAGCTACTCAGAAGAGGCTGAGGTAAAGGCAGAGGATGAGGAAGGCTTCCCCATGGAGGAGGAGTAACAGTTTAGGCAATTAAGCAAAACATTTATATAGAGGGACACTCGTGTAGGAATGCCCCTCTTTTTTTTGTAAAAGTCTCACCCTAGCCCTCTCTTGAGGAGGGAAGCTCAAAGAGCGAAACGGCCTGTTGCTGCTTGTGCTTTTATGGGGCCTTGAGATGGCTAAGCGGTTGGCAAGGATGATGTGGCCTGAGGCACAGTTATTGTCTTCTGCGGAATTCCGAGCAGACGATGCTGGTGGCAATGGCTACGTTCAGGCTTTCGGTGGTCTTGGCTCCTACAGGGTAGTTGGGGATAAGCAGCTTATGCGTTACCATCTCCCTGACAGCCGGTGAAAGTCCGTTGCCTTCGTTGCCCATTACGATGAAGCCGTTCCGGCCCAGCTCCTGCCCGTATATGTTGTTGCCGTCCAGGAGTGTTCCGTATATCGGGACATTGCACTGGCGAAACAGTGCGGTCAGGCTGGTGTAGTGGACTTCCACACGGGCCAGGGCTCCCATGGTGGCCTGTACGGCTTTTGGGTTATAGGCATCAACGGTATCTTCGGAGCATACTACATGATGTATCCCGAACCAGTCGGCTATCCTGAGGATGGTGCCGATGTTGCCCGGGTCTTGCACTCCGTCCAGGGCCAGGCACAAATCTGTTTGGGCAATGGTGGGGGCAAACGTCTGTTCCGGGATGGGGAAGAGGGCGATTACCTGTTGGGGGGTGCGCAGCAGACTGGCTCTTTGCAACTCCGCGGGGGTTATGGTGTCCTGCTCGCAGGCTGATTTGACAAGGGGGCTGTTCTGTGTCCACCATTCCGGCAGGGCTGCTATATAATAAGGTTGCATGGTTTCCAGCAGTTCGCCTACCAGTTTGGGGCCTTCGGCTACAAACAGGTGCTGAAGGTTGCGCTGTTTCCGTTGCTCCAACGATTTTATTAATTTGATTCTTGCCTTGGTTATCATACAAAACGAGCAATTTTTCGATGCAAAGTTAAGGAATTTTATCAAAAAATATCTACCTTTGTCGTATGAATTGCTTTTGTAGGATAATATTCGCATGCTTTAGTCTGCTTGTGTGTCTTTCTTTCACGGGATGCAGCGTAAACCGTTTCATTCCTGATGGTGAGCATATGCTGAATCATGTTTCCGTCAAATCCGATAAGGATGAGCTGAAGACGGCTCCTCTGTCGGGATACGTCAGCCAGCATCCTAACAACGAATGGTTCTCGCTGGTGAAGGTGCCTTTGTACATCTATTCCCTCTCCGGTAGGGATAGTACCAGGCGTTTTAACCGTTTCCTGAGACGGTTGGGTGAGCCGCCTGTCATCTATGATTCCACGCTGTCGCATAAGACAAGACTGAACATACGGAATGCCGTTCAGAATATGGGATACCTGAATGCCGAGGTTGACTTGCTGGAGGTTACGAAGGGCAACCGGATAGGGGTGAGATATTATGTGATGCCTCATCAGAGATACCGGGTAAATGAACTGCGAAGGGATATTCAGGATTCTGCCATTTCCAGGGATTTAACAGAGGGGGACTACGTTTCGCTTCTGCAGGAGAATATGAACTTTGACCTGAATGTCCTGGACGCTGAGCGAAACAGACTGAATACCTATCTGCAGAACCGAGGGTATTATAAGTTCAATAAGGATTTTGTCCGATTTGAGGCGGATACCACGGTGGGAAACCATCAGGTTGACCTGAAGATGATTCTGCGAGAATATTCGGCAGGAAAGTCGGGCGGGGTAAGGCCGCATCAGCGTTATACTATCGGTAAAATCACCTATGATATACCGTTGTCTCACAATAAACCGTTTGTCAGGCCTAAGGTGATTGCCTCGGCAACTGAGCTTGCGGAGGGTAATCTGTACAGGGAGCAGGATGTTCAGGGGTCTTATTCCAGGCTGAACAGGCTAGGGGCTGTGCAGAGCGGACGCGTCAGTCTGACGGAAAATCCCGAGGACAGCACTAAACTGGACGCCTTGATTACGGTGACGCCCGGTAAGCGGAACTCTTTTAACGTGGAGTTGGAGGGAACGAACTCGGCCGGTGATCTGGGTGTTGCCGTCGCATTCTCATATCAGAACAGGAATCTGTTCCGTGGTTCGGAGCTTCTGAGCCTGAAGGCACGTGGTGCTTTTGAGGCTATAAAGGGCCTGCGCGGATACAGCGACCAGAATTTCATAGAGTACAGTTTCGAGGCGGGTATCACTTTCCCGGATTTTATTTGCCCTTTCCTCAAGCAGTCCTTCCGCAAACGCGCTCTTGCTACCAGCGAACTGAGCTTTATGTTCGACTCGCAGGACCGTCCGGAGTTTCATCGTCGTGTCCTGACAACTTCATGGCGCTATAAGTGGACGCGTGCATCCAGGCGGATGCAGCACAGGATTGATCTGCTGGATATCAACTATGTGTTCATGCCGTGGATAAGTGATACCTTCAAGGAGCGGTATCTTGAGAATCCTGAGAGCAGAAATGCTATCCTCAGGTATAATTATGAGAATCTGTTTATCGTGAAGTGGGGATACAGTTTCTTCTACAGCTCACAGTCCCTGAACTCTACCTCCAAGAATTACGGTACCAATGCCTATATCGTGCGTGCCAGCGTGGAGACTGCCGGAAACCTTCTGTATGGCATATCTTCGGCCAGCAAGGCGCCGAGAAACGAGGACGGGCAGTACACGTTGTTCAAGAATACCTATGCTCAGTATGTGAAAGGCGATTTTGACTTTTCCAAGAGTTTTATGATAAACAATGCCAATTCCCTGGCAATACACTTGGGTCTCGGCATTGCCTATCCGTACGGCAATTCCCATATCCTGCCCTATGAAAAGCGCTATTTCAGCGGTGGAGCCAATAGTGTAAGAGGATGGACCGTACGCGAGTTAGGACCGGGTTCGTTCCTGGGCAATGACGGAAAGATTGACTTTATCAACCAGACCGGTGACCTTAAGCTGGATATGAATATTGAGTACCGTACCCATCTTTTCTGGAAGTTTGACGGGGCAGTCTTTATAGATGCGGGTAATATCTGGACCTTGCGTGATTATCAGGAGCAGCCGGGCGGACAGTTCCGCTTTGACACATTCTGGCGTCAGATAGCCGTGGCGTACGGATTAGGCATCCGTCTGAACTTTAATTACTTTATCCTGCGCCTGGACGGTGGAATGAAGGCTGTTCATCCGGCTTATGAGGACAGTCGGCGGCATTTCCCGATTATCCATCCTGACTTCAAGCGGGATTTCTCCTTCCACTTTGCCGTAGGACTACCATTTTAATCCGTCCACCTTCCAGGTGCCTTTCCTATTCCTGAGGCTAAGGGTAAGTGTTCGCTCTCCCAGGTGTCCCTTTGTCTCAAGCGAGTCGCAGACGATTACATTTCCGGCACGGTAAACTATGAATGCCGATGTGTCTGTTATCTGGCAGTCTTCTGCCTCAATCTTTATGTCGGGCGAGATAAGGGAGAGGTCCTCTTCCGTCAGATTAGAGGCGAACCAGCGGACTTCCTTACGGCCGTTCTCCGTGCATAGTGCATCGCAGGCCTTGAAATTACAGGTGTACAGATTCTCCAGGAACGCCTTGCCTGTACCGGAGGCTTTCCGGTTGTTCCCGGTACATGCGCTGAAAACAATAACAGAAAAGGCGCCGGCTATAAGGGTGATAAGATGTGACTTTCTCATTCTTCATTCAATTTATTTGACACAAAACTACAGAAAAATTTGTAATTATTCCGCAAATGGCGTAAATTTGCAGATAAAATTAATTAAATATGCTAAAATTTCTATCCATAGGGTCGGGCAGCAGCGGTAATTGCTATTATCTGACTACAGGAAATACAAGCATTCTGATAGATGCTGGAATAGGTATCAGGGTTCTGAAAAGGACTCTGAAATCTTATGATATAGAGATTGACCGGATAGATGCTGTTTTCGTCACTCATGATCATGCCGATCATATTAAGGCAATAGGCAATTTGGCCAATGACTATGGTAAGTCTGTGTATGCGACCGAGAGGGTTCATGCCGGTATAAACTGCAATTACTGTATGACAAGCAAACTCACCGAGGAGCATGTGAGAATCATACAGAAGGATGTGCCCCTGCAGTTCGGTGACATGGTGATAACCCCCTTTGATGTCCCTCATGACAGTAGCGACTGTGTGGGATACCGGGTGCAGGCCGGTGATGTGGTCTTCTGTCTGATTACCGATGCGGGGCATGTTACCAGTATCATGGAGGAACAGGTGTCCCAAGCCAACTATCTGGTTCTGGAAGCCAATCATGACGAGGATATGCTGATGATGGGCACATACCCGGCCTATCTGAAGGGGAGAATCAGAGGGGATAGGGGACATCTTTGCAACAAGGAGTCGGCAAGGCTGATAGCCGAGCATGCTACTCCTGTGCTGAAGCATGTGTGGTTATGCCATCTTAGTGAAGAGAATAATCATCCCGAACTGGCGCGTAAAACAGTGGAGGGTCTGCTTCGGAGTTTCGGCATAATACCCGGAGTTGACTTTGAATTGGATATCCTGAAAAGAAAGTCTCCGTCGGATTTGTACGAATTGAAGCCTTAACGGGAAAAAAAGTAGGGAAACATTTGCTCAATTCGGCAAAAGTCCGTACCTTTGCACTCGCAAAAACGAAACATATGCGTCCTTAGCTCAGTTGGTAGAGCAATTGACTCTTAATCAATGGGTCCAGGGTTCGAGCCCCTGAGGGCGTACAAAGGAAAAGGGTGGACTTGTGAAGTTCATCCTTTTTTCGTTATGGAAAAACAAAATAAATATATATATATAATGTATAGGACAAAGACTTGTGGTGAGTTACGTCTCGCTAATGTAGGTGAGAAGGTGACATTGGCCGGATGGGTACAGAGTGTACACAATCTGGGTGCCCTGACCTTCGTTGACCTGAGAGACCGTTACGGTATTACGCAGTTGGCTTTTACCGAGGATGCGCCTGAGGAGTTGCGCCAGAAGGCCGGCAAATTGGGTCGTGAGTTTGTGCTGCAGGCAACAGGTGTTGTGGCTGAGCGGTATTCCAAGAATAAGAATATCCCGACTGGTGATATTGAGATTCTGGTTGAGGAACTGAATATTCTGAATGAGAGTGCGACACCTCCCTTTACCATTGAGGAGAATTCCGACGGCGGTGATGACCTTCGCATGAAGTACCGTTACCTGGACCTCCGTCGTCCTGTAGTACGTCAGAACCTTGAGCTTCGTCATAAATTCGCCTTTGAGGTCCGCCGTTATCTGGACGAGCAGGGCTTCCTGGAGATTGAGACTCCCGTTCTGGTAAACAGTACGCCAGAGGGTGCCCGCGACTTTGTGGTTCCCAGCCGTATGAATCCCGGTCAGTTCTATGCCCTGCCTCAGAGCCCTCAGACCCTGAAGCAGCTGCTGATGGTTGCGGGCATGGACCGTTATTTCCAGATTGTGAAATGCTTCCGCGATGAGGACCTCCGTGCCGACCGTCAGCCGGAATTTACCCAGATTGACTGCGAGATGTCCTTTGTGGAACAGGAGGATATCCTGCAGATGTTCGAGGGTATGAGCCGTCATCTCTTCAAGACCATCAAGGGCATTGACATACCGGCCCTGCCACGTATGACATGGGCTGATGCGATGAAGAACTATGGTAGCGACAAGCCGGATACCCGCTTCGGTATGGAATTTGTGGAACTGAAGAACTGTCAGCCAGACAATGCGTCCCGTGAATTGGTTGAGAGTATCTTCCCAGCCGGTTTCGGTGTGTTTGACGATGCGAAGTACATCGGTGCTATCTGTGCTGAGGGGCAGGCTGTTTATACCCGTAAGCAGATAGATCAGCTGACGGATTTCGTCAAGCGTCCCCAGATTGGTGCCAAGGGACTGGTTTATGCCCGTGTGGGTGAGGATGGCAGTGTCAAGAGTTCTGTTGACAAGTTCTATACGCCCGAGACCCTGGATGTGCTGAAGCAGAAGATGAATGCCAAGCCCGGTGACCTGATTCTTATCCTCTGTGGTGACGATGCCATGAAGGTGCGTAAGCAACTGTGTGAACTCCGTCTGGAAATGGGTTCGCGTATGGGTTTGCGCGACAAGAACAAGTATTCCTGCCTGTGGGTAATTGACTTCCCCATGTATGAGTGGAGCGATGAGGAGCAGCGCCTGATGGCTATGCACCATCCGTTTACCTCGCCCAAGCCCGAGGATATTCCCCTCCTGGATACTGACCCTGCCAGCGTGCGGGCCAATGCCTATGACATGGTTATCAATGGTGTGGAAGTAGGTGGCGGAAGTATCCGTATCCATGATGCCAAGACACAGCAGAAGATATTCGAGATTCTGGGCTTCACTCCTGAACAGGCCCAGCAGAAGTTCGGCTTCCTGATGAATGCCTTCAAGTTCGGTGCGCCTCCACACGGAGGTCTTGCCTATGGCCTGGACCGTTTCGTCAGTCTGTTTGCCGGTCTTGACAGTATCCGTGACTGTATTGCCTTCCCCAAGAACAACAGCGGACGTGATGTGATGCTGGATGCTCCCGGCTTCCTGGATCAGAGCCAGTTAGATGAACTTTCCCTGCAGATTCTTCCTCAAGAATAAGGGCAGGTGTCTGTAAGATACAAAAAAGGCTGTATGTTTCTTTCATACAGCCTTTTCTGTTATGTAGCGGTTAACGTATTTCCACTTCTTCCTTCATGTCTATTTCCTGTCCGCCGGCATCCACGAACTGATATTCCAGGAACGCCAGTTTCTGGCTGGGAACAACCTTTACTCCAAAGCCGTACTTCCATTGCCATTTGCGCCTTATTGAAACAACGCCCTGACACAGGAATGCGTAAACGTAGGGGTGAACATATAGCGTGAATTCCTTCATGCCCAGTTTCTTGTTCAGCAGTTTTATCTTGCCTTCCAGCACACTCTCGAAGAGGAAACTGCTCTTTATCTTGCCGGTACCATGGCATGTGGGGCAGGATTCCTCTACCTGAACATCCATGACCGGCCTTACACGCTGGCGGGTAATCTGCATCAGTCCGAACTTGGAGAGGGGCAGAATGTTATGGCGGGCGCGGTCGCGCTTCATGTTTTCGCACATGTGCTCATAAAGGGCCTGGCGGTCTTCGGCTAATTTCATGTCAATGAAATCCACAACTATGATACCGCCCATATCCCTCAGTCTGAGCTGGCGTGCCAATTCGTCGGCAGCGCCCAGGTTCACTTCCAGGGCATTGGCTTCCTGGCCGTTCTTGTTCTTTGTGCGGTTACCGCTGTTTACATCCACCACGTGAAGAGCCTCGGTGTGCTCGATAATCAGGTAGGCGCCGTGCTTGTATGAAACGGTCCGGCCGAATCCGGATTTTATCTGCCTGGTGATGTCAAAGTTGTCAAAGATGGGCAGGTTGCCCTTGTAAAGTTTGACAACGCCAACCCTGTCCGGTGCGATTAATGAGACGTAGTCCTTTACCTCGTTGTAAACATCCTCCTTGTTGATGTATATGTTCTCATAACTTGGGTTAAACAGGTCCCTGAGCATCCCCACGGTTCTGCTTGTCTCCTCATGGACAAGCGCGGGCAGTGTCTTGGCCTTCTGGGCTTGCCTCAGAGCGTCCTCCCAGCGCTTGGTCAGCACCTTCATCTCGGTGTCGATTTCCGCAACGCGTTTTCCTTCGGCTACTGTACGTACGATTACGCCGCAGTTGTGCGGCTTTATGCTTTGTATGATCTGTTTGAGTCTTGACCGCTCCTCAGCACTCTTAATCTTAGTGGAGACGGAGACCTTGTTGTCAAAGGGTATTAGAACTAAGTAGCGTCCGGGGAAACTGATTTCGCAAGTCAGGCGTGGTCCCTTGGTGCTGATGGGCTCCTTTACTATCTGTACCAGGATTTCCTGCCCCTGCTGCAGCACATTCTGTACGCTGCCGTTTTTCTCCAGCTCGTTCTGGAATGTGGCTTTCTCGAAGGAAGGGAGGTTCTTCTTGTCATTCAGAACCTGCTTCAGGTATTTGGCATAGGAATTAAACTGGGTTCCTAAATCCAGATAGTGCAGAAAGGCATCGCGTTCGTGTCCTACGTTAACAAAACAGGCGTTCAGACCAGGCATTAATTTGCGGACTTTAGCCAGATAGATATTGCCTACCGAGAAGGATGCGGACTGCTCCTCTTCCTGATATTCAACAAGTTTTTTGTCTTCAGTAAGAGCAATCGCAATTTTCTTCGGCTGGACGTCTATATAAAGCTCGCTAGTCATTCTTGCTTTTTTTCTTGTTTTGTTAAACCTATTCTTAAAAAAGACTCGGTGACATGTTGAAGTCTGTCACCGAGCCATGTCTTCTGAGAAGTTAAATTTACTTGCTCTTATGTCTATTCTTTCTCAGTCTCTTCTTACGCTTGTGAGTAGACATTTTGTGTCTCTTATGCTTCTTTCCGTTTGGCATAATTGTTATTTATTTATGGGTTAATACTATGTTTCTTGCTTTTTGGTCTGCAAAATTACAATTTAATTCTCAAAGAGGAAAGTATTTCCCGGATTTTTTATCATAAAAACCGAAATGATGCTTGTTTCTGTCTTGTTTTTGTGTAATTTTGTGCCGGAAATAAGCAGAATATCCCATAAATGACATCAGATTTTGCCATAAAGATAGAACAGTGGTATCTTCAGCATAAAAGAAACCTTCCCTGGCGTGAGACTACCGATCCGTATTACATATGGCTGTCGGAAATTATCCTGCAGCAGACCAGGGTAGAGCAGGGCAGGGCATACTATGAGCGTTTTGTCCGTACATTCCCTACCGTTCAGGAGTTGGCAAGTGCTTCAGAAGAATCCGTACTGCTGCTTTGGCAGGGATTAGGCTATTACAGCCGGGCCCGCAACCTTCACAAGGCAGCTAAGCAGATAGCCGACCTTGGCCGCTTTCCGTCAGATTTCAAATCCATATTGTCCCTACCCGGAGTCGGCCCCTATACAGCAGCTGCCATTGCCAGTTTCGCCTTCGGGCAGCCTTACGCCGTGCTGGACGGGAATGTTTTCCGTGTTCTGTCAAGATATTTTGCCATTGACACGCCAATCGATTCCACAGAGGGCAAGAAGGAATTCACTGCCCTGGCCGGCGATCTGCTGGATAAGAAAAGCCCGGCACTCTACAATCAGGCCATTATGGATTTCGGGGCCATGGTTTGCAAGCCTGTCGGCGCGGATTGTGGGGTCTGTCCCCTGTGTGACGGCTGCCTGGCTTATGCTCAGAGCCAGGTGCAAAGTCTGCCTGTTAAAGGCAAGAAGACAGAACAGAGAACACGCCATTTCTCTTATGTCTATCTCTGCACAGATAAGGAAGAGGTGCTATTGCGCCGCAGAACCGGTAATGATATCTGGTGTGGCCTATATGAATTCCCTCTGGTAGAGTCGGAGGCGGAACTCCCTTTGTCCGCCTTGCAGCAGAGATTTCCTCAGGGCCGATGGACGCTACTCAGGAAAGGCTTTGTTCATCAGCTTACCCATCAGCGCCTGGTTGTGAATTTCTACAGGTTGCAACTTCCTCTTAAGGATACATCCCTGCCCGGTATCTGGGTTAAGGAACCGGAACTGCAGAACTATGCCATGCCCCAGCTCCTTGTCAAGTTGACGGACCTCTGTCTGTAAGCGTTTAATGGCGTTTTTGCTCATCTTGCGTCATTAAACTTGCGGGAAACGAAAAAAAGCAATATCTTTGTGGCAATAAATATGTGTATCTATGAATAAGGTAATGCTGATAGGCAATGTAGGCAAGGAGCCGGAGGTCAGATATGTGGATGCCGGCGTCTGTGTGGCAAGCGTCAGGCTGGCAACCAGGGAACGCGGTTACAAGCTGCCAAGTGGCGGTGAGGTCCCTGACCGTACGGAGTGGCATAACGTAATTCTATGGCGCAAGTTGGCCGAGGTTGTGGAGAAATATGTTCATACCGGTGACAAACTGTACATTGAAGGTCAGATTCACACCCGTACATGGGATGACCGTAATGGTATCAAGCGTTCCATTACTGAGATCTGGGCAGACTCAATGGAGATGCTGACCCCTAAATCCCAGGATGCACAAGAAAATAGTCTTCTGTTCCATAAGCTATCAGCAACCCACTCTGGGTGTGATAGTAGCCTTTTGCCTGGCCCTCTTCCTGTTGCTGTGTTCCGGCTTTGTCTCTGCCAGCGAGATAGCTTTCTTCAGTCTTACTCCCTCTGATATCAACGAGGTAGAGGAAGGGAAACATCGCTCAGACAAACGCATTATGGCCCTTCGCGAGGACAGCGAACGCCTGCTGGCAAATATTCTCATCAGTAATAACCTGGTAAACATTGCCATCATTACGCTGCTGGACTTCGTCTTCATGAAAGTGCTGGATTTCGGCGGATCGGATGTGCTGCAGTTCATACTGATGACCGTAGTGCTGACCTTCCTGCTGCTTCTTTTCGGCGAAGTTATCCCCAAGATCTACAGTTCCCAGCATACGCTGGCCTTCTGTCGTTTTGCTGCTCCTACACTGTGCAGCATCAGTAAGGTGCTGAGACCGCTGAGCAATCTGCTTATCCGCAGCAAGGTGGTGACAAGGCGCTTTGTACACTCCGATACCCAGAGCCTTACGGTTGATGACCTGGAAAAGGCCATGGAACTTACCGATCAGAAGGATATAGCCCAGGAAAGCAGCATGCTGGAGGGGATTATCCGCTTCGGCGGCGAGATGGCCCGGGAGATTATGACCAGCCGTGTGGACATTGTTGCCCTGAACATCAACACTCCCTTCCCCGAGGTGCTGAAATGTATTGTGGAGAACAACTACAGCCGCATCCCCGTCTATCAGGGAACTCAGGATAATATAAAGGGTGTATTGTACATCAAGGACCTGCTGCCTCATCTGGGTAAGCCCACCAGTTTCAGATGGCAGAGCCTGATAAGGCCTCCTTATTTCGTTCCGGAAACCAAGATGATAGATGACCTGCTGCGTGACTTCCAGTCAAATAAAGTGCACATGGCAATAGTTGTAGATGAATTCGGCGGTACCAGCGGCCTGGTGACCATGGAAGATATCATAGAGGAGATAGTAGGTGAGATCAATGACGAATATGACGACGAGGAGAAACCCTATCAGCGCCTGAACCAGAATACCTACATGTTCGAGGCCAAGGTATTGCTGGCCGACTTTATGAAGATTCTGGACCTTGACGATGACTACTTCGAGGAAGTGGAAGGTGAGGCAGACACTTTAGCCGGCCTTCTGCTGGAGATAAAGGGCGAGTTCCCTCAGCTGCATGAGAGAATCACCTATAAGGATTTCTCCTTTGAGGTTATGGAGATGGATGAACGCCGGATTGTCAAGGTGAAAGTCATCTTCCACGCTAGTTGACAGTTGACTAACCACTAACCGCTAACCACTAACTTCCGAGTCTCACTAAGCCTTTAGTGCTTCCAGCAGGGCATTAACAGCCTGCTGAGGGTCTTTCAGTTCATCTAATAACGTAACGAACTTGCTCCCGATGATGGCACCTGCGGCATTCGCCTGCGCACTCTCCAGCGTCTGTCTGTTGCTGATGCCGAATCCAATCATGCGGGGATGCTTCAGTCCCATCCGGTTCACCTTGTTGAAATAAGCCTGCTTGGCCTGGTCAAACTCCTTCTGTGCACCTGTGGTAGCCGCGGAGCTGACCATGTAGATGAAGCCGTCCGTGTTCTCATCAATGAAGCGTATGCGTTCCTCGGAAGTCTCGGGGGTGATAAGCATAATCACACGCACATCATACTTGTCGGCAATAGGCTTTACCTCCTCCATATAGTCACGGAAGGGCAGGTCGGGGATGATGACCCCGTCCACATCAGCCTCCTTACAGGTACGGAAGAACGTCTCATAGCCCATCTGATAGATGGGATTCATGTAACCCATCAGGATGAGGGGCAGCTTAACGCCTTCCTTCCTGACAGACGTAATCTGTGTGAACAGTTTGCGCAGCGTCATACCGTTGCGTAAAGCCTTGGTGGCAGCATCCTGGATAACAGGGCCGTCTGCCATAGGGTCGCTGAAGGGAATACCTACTTCTATGAAGTCAATACCGTTCTTCTCTATCGTCCTGATGATTTCTCCTGTGCTTTCCAGCGTCGGGTGTCCTGCGCAGAAGTAAAGTGAGAGAAGTCCTGACTTCTTCTCCTGAAATATTTTGTCTATTCTGTTCATTACGATTATTTACTATTTGACGATTGACTATTTACGGTTTATTTACTATTGGCCTATTTCTCCCTCGCCTTTGGAGAGGTTTGGGGAGAGGCTTCTTACGAACTTTGCCAGTGCATCGGCATCCTTGCAGGCAGGCGCTGTCTCGAAGCGGGAGTTCAGGTCGATTCCTACCCAACGGGGGTGGCGCCATCGTCTGACCTTCTCCTCGTCGCCTGGTCCTATTCCTCCGGAGAGTAGGAAAGGGGTGTTGCCTTTGTACTGCTGCAGGATGTCCCAGTCAAACTTCTCTCCGCTTCCGCCTACGCTTTCACATTTGGTGTCAAACAGAAAGAGTGTGGCTGTATCCTCATACTGACGGGTATTGGCAATATCTGCTGCTGAGGCAATGCTGAAAGCCTTGATTACAGGCAGCCCGGTTCGTTCCTTTATGGTGCGGCAGAAATCAGGGGATTCCTGTCCGTGCAGTTGGATGGCATTCAGTCCGAAGTCCTCTGCCTTCTGCAGTACTTCCTCCTCAGTAGGATTAACGAAAACACCCACACGGGTGCATTCCGGAAGATAGGCGGGAGGCTCAGAGACATAACGCTTGGAACCTTCCCAGAAGATGAAGCCCATCATATCGGGGCGAACCGTCTTCTCTACAGCGCGTATGTTTTCGGGCTCGCGCATACCACAGACCTTTATTCTCAATTCTTAATTCACAATTGTGCTATGAATCCGGCAAGGGCCTGACCCGGGTCAGCCTGCTTCATGAAGTGCTCACCCATCAGGAAACCCCTGTATCCGGCAGCACGCAGCAGCTTGATGGTCTCGGGCTGACCGATACCGCTCTCGCTGACCTTCACCTTATCTTCAGGCAGGCGGGCTATCATATCAAAGGAATTCTGCACATCCGTATGGAAGGTGCCCAGGTTGCGGTTGTTGATGCCCAGCATATCCACATCCAGTTCAGCGTAGTCCAGTTCCTGCGGGGAATGCATCTCCAGCAGCACTTCCAGCTTCAGTTCATGGGCCAGGGCAGTAAGCGACTTCACCTCCTGTTTCTTCAGGTCGGCAGCTATCAGCAGGACTGCATCGGCACCAATCTGGCGTGCCTGAAAGAGCTGGTATTCATCTATGATGAAATCCTTGCGCAGGATGGGGATGCTCACCAGGGGGCGTGCCGTCCTGACAAAGTCCATGCTGCCGCCAAAGTATTCCTCGTCCGTCAGGATGCTCAGGGCCGCGGCGCCGTTCTGCTGGTAGGATGGGGGAATGACCTCGGGCCTGCCCTCTTCCTTGATCCAACCTTTGGAAGGGCTCTTACGCTTGAACTCGGCTATGATGCCGTACGCATCCTCGCTCAGCGCCTTACTCATGCTTCTGCCTTCCACACCGTCATCCATCATCTTCTCTACAATGGCATACAACTGGCGGGCGGGCACCTGCTCCTTCTGCCCGGCTACCTCAATGCGCTTATGGGCAACTATTTCCTCCAGAACGTCTTTCATTTTGCTCAATTCTTTAGTTGACAAGTTGTTCGTTCCCCTCGCCCACGGGAGAGGGGTTAGGGGTGAGGCTTATTTTAAGAATTAATCTCCACAAACTTGCGGAAGCACTCCAGGGCTCTGCCGCTCTCCAGTGACTCGCGTGCCTTGGCAATGGTCTCTGTGATGGTCAGCTCTTCCTCCATCAGGCTGATGCCGCAGGCAGCGTTAGCCAGGATAACGTTCTTCTGCGCCTCGGTACTCTTGTTCTGGAGCACGTTGTCGAATATCCGCATCGCCTCCTCAGCCGTTTCTCCTCCGTAGATGTCAGAAGGCTTCACGTATTTCAGCCCCATCTCCAAGGGGGTATAGACCTTCTCGAAATAGCGGGTGTTGATCTTGAAGCCGCTCGTCAGCGAAATCTCGTCATATCCGTCATAACTGGTTATCACGCCGTAGTTGTCACCAATCTTCTGATGTATATTCGTGTAGAGGCGCAACTGCCCCTGATTAGCCGTACCGTGAAGGGAGTTCTTGGGACGGCAGGGATTGACCAGCGGGCCCAGCAGATTGAAGAAGGTGGGGATGGCCAAAGCCTTGCGGGCAGGGGCAACGTGCTTCATGCCGTAGGCAAAGAGCGGAGCATGCAGATAGCAGATGCCCGCCTCGTCCAATGAACGGCGCAGGATATCCTCGTTGTCCGTGAACTTCACACCGTGTCCCGCCAGTACGTTGCTGGCACCGCTGACACTGGTACTGCCGCCGTTGCCGTGCTTGGAAACCTTGTATCCGGCTCCGGCAATAACGAAGGCCGAGCATGTACTGATGTTGAAGGAGTTCTTGCCGTCGCCGCAATCTGGTGCTCGTTATACTTCTGCTCGGTAATCCCAAGCATGATGGTGTGCGTATCCTCGCGTGTGAGGGTAGCGCCTTCTATGAGTTGTGAAAGGTATTTCTTCATTTGTGTTCAAGCCAGTTTCTGATGATGGTCTTACCCGCCGGTGTCAGTACGCTCTCGGGGTGGTACTGAATACCACGGATGTCATATTCCCGGTGCCGGAGTGACATGATGTACCCCTCGGGGCTGGTGCTTGTCACCTCCAGGCAGGAGGGGAAACCGTCGGTATCCACTACCCAGGAGTGGTAGCGTCCCACCTCGATGGTCTTGTCCAGTCCGGCAAAGATATAGTCATCCGCACAGATGTGCGTAGGAGTAGCCACTCCGTGGAAGACGCTGCTCAGGTTCGTAAGCTTGCCGCCGAAGACCTCGCCTATGGCCTGATGTCCCAGGCAAACACCCAGGATAGGCTTCTTGCCGGCATACGTACGGATAACATCCAGCAGCAGTCCTGCCTCGCTGGGGATACCAGGGCCGGGCGAGAGGATAATCTTGTCGAATTTCTCCAGCTCCGGCAGTCGGAACTTGTCGTTTCTGAGAACGGTAACCTCTGCTCCCAGCTCCTTCACCAGATGGGAAAGGTTATAGGTGAAGGAATCGTAATTGTCTATGATAACTGTTTTCATAACCTGCCTGCTATTTCTATGGCTTTGCGCAGCGCGCCCAGCTTATTGTTGACTTCCTGCAGCTCATATTCCACATCGCTCTTGGCCACGATGCCGCCTCCGGCCTGAAACCACAGTTCGTTGTTACGGCTTACGAAGGTACGGATGGTAATGGCCTGATTCAGGTTCTTGTTGAAACCGATGAATCCGATGCAGCCTCCGTAGGCACCGCGGTTGTGCGGCTCGTATTTGCTGATCAGCTGCATCGCCATCACCTTGGGCGCACCGGACAGGGTGCCGGCAGGGAAGGTGTCAATGAAAGCCTGGATGGGATCGGCCCCCTCGTCCAGCTCGCCGCTGACACGGCTGACCAGGTGAATCACATGACTGTAGAACTGCATATCCTTATAGAAGTCCACCTTCACATTGTGGCAGTTACGGCTCAGGTCATTGCGTGCCAGGTCCACCAGCATCACATGCTCGGCATTCTCCTTGGGGTCGTTGCGCAGATACTCGGCATTCTTGCGGTCGGTCTCAGCATCCCCCGTGCGCTTGGTGGTGCCTGCGATGGGATCGATGTACGCACGTCTGCCCTCAATGCGGCAATGCGTCTCGGGACTGGAGCCGAAGATACGGAACCCGCCGAAGTCGAAGTAGAACAGATAGGGGCTGGGGTTGATGCTGCGCAGGGCACGGTACAGCTTGAAGTCATCACCCTCGTAACGCTGCCTGAAACGGCGGGACAGCACAATCTGGAACACATCACCCCTCATGCAGTGGGCAATACCCCTGCGGATATTCTCGCGGTGCTCATCATCCGTCAGCGTGCTGCTGTATTCCCCCACGGGGTGGAACTCGTACGTCTGGTAGGGACGGCCGTTGAGGTCGCGCTCCAGCACGTCCAGGTCATCCTCCTCACCCTCCGTCAGCATCTCTATGATGGTCAGCTCATTGCGGAAATGGTCGAACACCACCACATCCTTATATAGGATATACAGCAGGTCGGGCGCATCGTTCCGGGACTGCGTCTCGTCCTTGACTGCTATATTCTCAAAGTAGCGGACGGCATTGAATGAGGTGTAGCCGTACAGTCCGCAGTAGTTGCTCTCCGGTCCGGTGATATCAAATGACTCTATGAACCGGTTAATCAGGTTGGCGGATGTAAAGCCTTCGTTTACAGGTGTTTCCGTAATCTTTCCGTCAGGGTATTTGCAGATACCCATCCCATGTTCTATGCTCACGCTGCCGATGGGATGAACGGCAATGAACGACTTAACGTTCTCGCCCCCGTGATAGTCCGAACTCTCCATGAGCGCACTTTGCGGATACGCGTCCCGCACCTTCAGGTAAGCGCTCACGGGCGTAATCAGGTCACCCAGAATCTTCCGGCTGGCCGTATGGTATTTATATAGCGTCATAATCAATCTCGTCTTTATGGGAAAGGTAAGTAGAAAGGTCCTTGTCGCCGCGTCCGCTGACGGTCAGCACCACCACATCCTCCTTCCTGAACTTCATTTTAGGCAGGATGGCCAGGGCGTGACTGCTCTCCAGGGCAGGGATGATACCCTCCAGACGGGTCAGCTCGAAGGCAGCCTGCAGTGCCTCATTGTCATTGATGGAGAACACCTTGGCACGGCCCGTCTCATACAGGTTGCAATGCATGGGGCCGGTGCCCGGATAATCCAGTCCGGCGCTGATGCTGTAAGGCTCTATGATCTGCCCGTCCTCAGTCTGCATCACCTTGATGCGGCTTCCGTGCAGAATACCCGTACTGCCCACATGCAGAGAGGCAGCCGTCTGCTCCGTATCCATACCCAAGCCGCCGGCCTCGCCCAGTACCAGGTTCACCCGCTCGTCATCCAGATAGTGGTAGATGGTACCCGCGGCATTGCTTCCGCCGCCCACGCAGGCTATCAGGTAGTCGGGGTAGTCGCGGCCTATCTTTTCCTTCAGCTGGAACTTGATCTCCTGGCTGATAACACTTTGCAGTCTGGCCACCATCTCAGGGTAGGGATGAGGCCCTACCGTACTGCCTATAATATAAAAGGTGTCGGCAGGGTGGCAGCACCAGTCGCGGATAGCCTCGTTCGTGGCATCCTTCAATGTCTTGTTACCGCTCTGAACGGGGAACACCTCGGCCCCCAGCATACGCATACGCTCCACGTTCACATGCTGGCGCTCCACATCCAGGGCACCCATGTACACGCGGCAGGGCATATTCATCAGGGCACATACCGTAGCCGTGGCCACGCCGTGCTGTCCGGCTCCCGTCTCGGCAATGATGCGCGTCTTGCCCATCTTACGGGCCAGCAGAATCTGACCTATGGCATTGTTGATCTTGTGCGCACCCGTATGGTTCAGGTCCTCACGCTTCAGGTACAGCTGGCAGCCGTACTTCTCGCTCATGCGTCTGGCATAATACAGGGGGGACGGCCTGCCCACGTAGTCTCGGAGCAGCTGATAGTACTCCTGCAGGAACTCCTCGCTCTCAATGATAGAGAGGTACTGCGCCTTCAGGTCCTCAACCGTTTTGTAAAGAATCTCAGGAATGTATGCGCCGCCGTACGGGCCATAAAAACCATCGTCATTAACCTTGTACGATTTCATCTTTTACCTTATGTTGCTAAAATACCGTCGCAAAGTTAATGTATTTTCTCCGTATGACAAACAAATGATATTAAAAATGAAGAAAAAATTTTTGTTTTCGTGGCAAATCGCCGTTTCCGGTAACAATCTGTTATGGAACCGTGAAGGGGTACACCTTCAGGTCTCCCAGTTCCCCTACGGGTTTCTGGGCGATGTTCAGCAGAATGTAGTCCCCCTTTTCCAGCGGCGCTGACGGCTGGCAGAGGAAACCGTCCTTCCCGTCGGACGTGATGTGGAAGTGGGCCGGCTCTATCCGGCGGTACGCATTCTCGCGCAGGTTGCTCTTGGGCAGCTTACGGTAGTACCTCTTCCCCTGCAGACGTATCAGCGCATAGTCCGTCAGCACCTCATCCGCTCCGGGCGTGATGCGGAACAGGGGCAGGCTGTCGTCCGTCATCTGTGCGGAATGGGCACCGTTCAGGTAACGGGTCAGCTTGTCCTTCATCTTGATGTCAAAGACAATCCAACCCGGCTTCAGTTCCGTCTGCGTCTGCTCGGCGGAAACCTCGGCGAAGTTCTCATACACCCTCAGCTCCACCTTCTGAGCATGCAGGCAGAGGGGCAGGACCGCTAATATAAAAGCCTTTAATATCTTCATCACAGGTGCAAAATTACAGAAAAACGCGTGAATTTACAAAAGATTGTTTTGATAAGTGAAAGAATTTTGTTTCCTTTGCACGAATATAATTCGTAAACTGTACGTAATAGACATTTTGACTATGACCATTGCAATAGTAATTTTGATGTTATTCGGGTATGCCCTGATCTGTTCCGAGCATGTCACCAGAATCAACAAGGCAACGGTAGCCCTGTTCTGCGGCGTATGCGGATGGGTGATGTATATGTGTGTAGGTCCCCATTACATCCAGTCGCTGCACGGAATCGACTTCATGAATTACCTGGGTGACGGCGCCTACAGTGTACGTGCGGTGAACGAGTATATCTATCAGCACGTCTTCGTCCGTCACATGGTGCAGATGTGCTGCATCGTCATGTACCTGCTGGCAACGATGGCCATTGTGGAGGTACTCTCCGGCAACGAGTGCTTTGACTTCATGGTGAACTGGTGCCGTGTCAAGACCAAGTGGCGCCTGACGTGCACTCTGGCCGCCTGCAGCTTCCTGCTCAGCGCCAATCTGGACAACCTGTCCTCGGCCGTCATCATGCTTACCATCCTCGGCAAACTGGTCATCAATCCCCGCCAGCGCTGCCTCTTAGGGGCCATCGTAATCATAGCCACCAGCTGCGGAGGCTGCTTCGGCGTCATCGGCGACGTCACCTCCCTGCTCATCTGGACCAGCTCCGCCGTCACCCCCACCAACTATACGGCAGCCCTTATCCTGCCCACCATCGTGGCCACCGTCATCCCCACATGGCTGATAGGCCGTATGCTCCCTGAGCATGTTGACCTGAAGCGTCCCAGCCTCTTCTTCCGCGGTGACAGTTCCGCCCTGCCCGTATGGCAGTGGGCCGTCATGCTCTTCCTCGGTCTGGGCGGACTGTGGTTCGTACCCACCTTCCACCGCCTGACCCTACTGCCCCCGTTCCTGGGAGCCCTGTGCGTGCTCGGCGTCCTGTGGGTAGTGAACGAGGTCTTCAACCGCAAGCGCATCCTCTCGGCCCAGCCCATCTCCCTGACCGGAACCCGTTCCCTGCAGTACGAGATGATCCAGATGATCATGTTCTTTGTAGGCGTCAGCCTCTGTGTGAACTTGCTGGTTGAGGTAGGCGCCATGCGTCATGTGGCCGAAGTCTGTGACACCTATATACATAATATATATCTGCTCTCCGTAGTGATAGGTCTTGTCAGCGCCTTCATGGACAATATAGCCCTGGTCATGACCTCCATATCCATATTCCCCATTATGGAAGTGCAGAACACCATGCCTGACTACCTGGCAGCCTTTGCCCAGAACGGACAGTACTGGCACCTGGTAGCCCTGAGCGGATGCGTAGGCGGCTGCCTACTGCCCATCGGCTCCACCTCAGGCTATGCCCTCATGAAGCATGACGGCGTAGGCATCTGGTGGTACTTCAAATTCATCACCGGCAAGGTGTTCGTAGGCTGGATAGCAGCCTTAGGTGTATATTTCCTTGTGGATTATTTCTTGAGATAAAGCGTCAGGATGAAATACGATGTTTCCAAACTGGGCATTGACTACCTGAA
>CACYMI010000061.1 GCA_902775385.1 uncultured Bacteroidales bacterium | reverse complement strand
GTGGAACTGGCTGGTGCACGCGAGGAGCTGCTGGCACTTTGCGAGAAGGCGCAGATTCCCTTTGCCACCACCTTTCTCGGACTCTCAGCCGCCCCCACTGACCATCCCCTGAATATGGGACGCCTGGGTATGCATGGTAATCTGGCCCCCAATGTAATGACCAACCAGTGCGACCTGCTGGTTGCCGTTGGTATGCGTTTTGATGACCGCGTAACCGGTAACCTGAAGAACTACGCCAAGCAGGCCAAGATTATCCACTTGGAGATTGATCCCAGCGAGGTGGACAAGAATGTAAAGGTGAACCTGGCCGTCCTGGGCGACTGCAAGCAGACCCTTCCTGCCATCACCCGTCAGGTGGACAAGGCTACCCATAAGTCATGGATTGACGGCTTCAAGCCCTATGACGAGAAGGAATATAATAAGGTAATAGGTCCCGCCCTGCATCCCACGGAAGGTCCCCTTCTCATGGGCGAGGTAGTCCGTAAGGTAAGCGATGCCGCCAATAACGAGGCCATCCTGGTGACGGATGTGGGTCAGAACCAGATGTTCGGCTGCCGTTACTTCAACTTCACCAAGCCCCGCTCCGTAGTCACCAGCGGCGGTTGCGGAACCATGGGCTTCGGCATCCCCGCAGCCATAGGCGCCACTTTCGGCGCACCTGACAGAACCGTATGCATGTTCTGTGGCGACGGCGGATTCCAGATGACCATACAGGAGCTGGGTACCATCATGGAGCAGCGCTGTCCCGTTAAGATAATACTGCTCAACAACAACTACCTGGGCAACGTACGCCAGTGGCAGTATATGTTTTTCAACAAACGTTACTCCTTCACCCCCATGCTGAATCCCGATTACGAGAAGATCGCTGCCGGCTATGGCATCCCCTGCCGTACCGTCATTGACCGTAAGGACCTGGATGAGGCCATTCAGGAGATGCTCCGCACGGACGGCCCCTTCATCCTGCAGTGTGCCGTTAAGGAAGAGGACAACGTCCTGCCCATGACACCTCCCGGAGGCAATGTTGATGAGATGCTGTTGGAAGTAAAATGACGCCCCTCTCCCTAGCCCTCCCCCAAATGGGAGGGAGGAGACGGATTAAATAGAGTATTATGAAATCAAATAAGAAAGATATAAAGTCCTCCCCCTCGGGGGAGTTAGAGAGGGGTCGCTATGGCGCTGCCGAGTGCGGCGACTGCAATACATGCGGTAAGTGCGACGAGGCTACCGTAACGGAATCCTTTGACGCCGCTGTCAGAGCCGCAGCCTCCGTTGACCGCGATTCCTACTAGAAGAATCTGGCCCGTCAGCGTCAGGCAACCCTGGCTGACGATGTCAAGAGCGACGGACAGTACGAGACCTTTACCCGTAATGCCGTAGCACGCCGCTCCACAGCAGGCAAGGAAGGCTCCCTGCTTAACCATAAGGGACTCACCCTATATACCCTCATTATCTATTCCGAGAACTACGCCGGTGTGCTGAACCAGATAACCGCTGTCTTCACACGCCGTCAGGTCAATATCGAGTCCCTGAACGTATGTTCATCCAGCACCCCCGGCGTGCACAAATACACCATCACCTGCTTCTGCAAGCAGGAGATGGCCGAGATGCTCTGCAAGCAGATTGAGAAGAAGATTGACGTCCTGCAGGCCAACTGTTTCCTGGAGGATGAGATTTTTATTCTGGAGACTTCGCTGCTGAAGCTCTCTACTCCTGTAGTCCTGGCCAACCCTGAGATATCACGCATCGTCCGCCGGTTCGATGCCCGCATCGTAGAGGTAAACCCCACCTACACCACCGTAGAGAAGACAGGTGTCACCAGTGACGTGCTGGAACACTTCAAGTGCCTGGATGACCTGGGCTGCGTACTTCAGTTTGTCCGTTCCGGACGTATAGCCATTACCAAATCCTGCGTAGAGCGCCTTGACCAGTATATCGCCAAGCGTGAGGAAGAAAGGGACAATGCCTGATGAATTTCCCCAAGATTGACTCCTATCCCTTCTATGTAGAGCCCTTCCACGTAGATTTCACAGGCCGCATCTTCATGGGCATCCTGGGCAACCATCTGCTCAATGCCGCCGGCAACCACAGCCAGAAGAGAGGGTGGGGTATAGGCGCGCTCAATGAGAGCCGTCATACCTGGGTGCTCAGCCGCTTAAGCATCGAGATGGAGGAAATGCCCCGCCAGTACGAGCATGCCGAAGTCCGCACCTGGGTAGAGAGCGTAATGAAGCTCTTCACCAACCGTAACTTCGCCATCCTCCGTCCGGACGGAACGGCCTACGGCTATGCCCGTAGCGTATGGGCCATGATAGACCTGGACACCCGCAAGCCGTGCGATCTGCTCAGCCTTTATGACGGCGACATCCTGAACTACGTAGTCGCCCCCGAGGAAAATAACTGTCCCATAGCCGGACACGGCAGGTTCCGTTTCAAGGACGCGCAGCTGGTACGTACCATCGATACCTATTACAGTGATGTGGATATCAACGGCCACATCAACAGTATCAAGTACATAGAGCATATTCTGGACCTCTTTCCCCGTGAGAAATATGAGCGGCAGCACATCCGCCGGTTCGAGATAGCCTATAAGGCAGAATCCTACCTGGGCGACCGCCTGAGCTTCTACATACAGCCTGTCGATGAGAACGAGACGGATGTGGAAGTGTTAAAAAATGAAAGCGAAGTGGTCTGTCAGGCAAAAATCTGCTTCCGATAGTGTGTAATTCAGTAATATTTTGTAACTTTGCAAACGGTATCAGTTTACAAGTATAAATCATAATAATCCACATAAAAAAGAAAAAACAATGGCAAAAATGAATTTTGGCGGCGTTATTGAGGAAGTAATGACCCGCGAAGAGTTTCCCTTGGAAAAAGCTCGTGAGATTTTGAAGGACGAGACCATCGCTGTTATCGGTTATGGTGTACAGGGTCCTGGTCAGGCTTGCAACCTGCGTGACAACGGTTTCAACGTAATCGTTGGCCAGCGTCAGGGCAAGACCTTCGAGAAGGCTGTTGCTGACGGATGGGTTCCCGGTGAGACTCTTTTCTCTATCGAGGAGGCTGCCACCAAGGGTACTATCGTAATGTGTCTGCTCTCTGATGCGGCAGTAATGAGCGTATGGCCCACACTGCAGAAGTGCCTGCAGCCCGGTAACGCACTGTACTTCTCACACGGCTTCGCTATTACATGGAACGACCGCACAGGCTGTGTTCCCCAGAAGGATATTGATGTAATCATGGTTGCTCCCAAGGGTTCAGGTACATCACTGCGTACCATGTTCCTCGAGGGTCGTGGCCTCAACTCTTCATACGCTGTTTATCAGGATGCTACAGGCAAGGCTCTTGACCGTACACTGGCTCTGGGTATCGGTATCGGCTCAGGTTACCTGTTCGAGACTACTTTCCAGCGCGAGGCTACCAGCGACCTTACCGGCGAGCGCGGCTCACTGATGGGTGCTATCCAGGGTCTGCTCCTGGCTCAGTACGAGGTATTGCGTGAGAACGGTCATACTCCCTCTGAGGCTTTCAACGAGACCGTCGAGGAGCTCACTCAGTCACTGATGCCTCTGTTCGCACAGAAGGGTATGGACTGGATGTACGCTAACTGCTCTACCACAGCTCAGCGCGGTGCTCTTGACTGGATGGGCCCCTTCCATGATGCCATCAAGCCCGTTGTACAGAAGCTCTATGCCAGCGTAAAGAGCGGTAACGAGGCACAGATCAGCATTGACGCCAACTCTAAGCCCGACTACCGTGTAGGTCTGGAGAAGGAACTGGCCGCCCTGCATGACAGCGAGATGTGGCGCACAGCCGAGGTTGTTCGCAAGCTTCGCCCCGAGAACAACTAATCGGTCATCTGACCATTATCAATAACCAAGCCCGGTATCCAAGTGATGCCGGGCTTTGTTTTGGTTAGTGGTTAGGAGATGGTAGTTATTGGCAATGATGATAACCTCATCCTTGAAGAAAAGTTTGGCTATTTTTCTCAAAATTCCCTTCAGCTCATTGTACTTAGCCTTCAGGTCTGCATCCTCTACAGTGATGTCAGCATCCTTGACGCTGGTGTAGGGGAGGGCTGCATTCCGTATATGAAAGCCCTATCCATAATTAGTTATATTTCTTGTTTTCCGCTGCAAATATACAGAATATTATGTTAGTACACAAACTTGTGGTCCACAAAGTTGTGTACCAACGTAGAATCGGGTATGCCTGCACGATAAAACAGTAAGAGGGCACCTCGTTATTGAAGTGCCCTCTTACTATATGAATTTGTTTCTGATTCCTGTGATTAATAGAAAAGGTAACGCTTGTCCTGAACGTCGGCCTTCAGATACAGCTCGCTGGTGAAGGCGCTGAGGGCACGCATGCTCATCTGAGCAGCCTGCTGCTTCTCCTGCTTGGCATCGAACTTGGCGTCAGACTTGCTCTGGTTCAGCACCTGGTATGCGTAAACAGCACCGTTACCCTTGATGCCGGTCTTGAAGTCGCCCTTCTTGGCAGCACTTACTGAACCGCTCAGAGCGGGCTCGCTGTTACCAACCTTAGAGATAAAGGCGTTGCTTGCAAAGGTGATGTGCTTAACAGTGTCAGTAACGGCACCTTCCATCTTGGCAACCTCGGCAATGCTCTTGGCAGCCTGAATCTTCTCCATCAGCTTGGCTGCCTTTTTGTCCTTCTGAACCTCGCTGGTCAGATAAGCCTTAACCTGCTCGTCATCCCAGTTCATATAACCCTTCTCATGGATGCCTGTGAGAACAACAACCAGCATGTGGTCATTATCGCCGCACTCATAGAGGGGAGATACATCACCCACCTTGGTATCCTCGTTGAAGAGCCAGCGCAATGTCTCGCGGGTGCTGCGAACACCGGCTACATTGTGCTCGGTGCTTGCCATTGTGCGGGTCTGAACGGTGTAACCTGCCTTTGCGGCGTTAGCCTCGATATCCTCAGCCTTGGGGTTACCGGCCAGGAAGCTGCTGAAGTCATTGAATGCCTTGTTATAGGTATCCTTGCTGAAGTCAATAGAACGCTTGATAACGGCCACGTCATACTTGCTGACAATATTGCGCTTGTCAGTAACCTGGGCGATGATAACACCCTGGCCGTCCAGCACAATCTTGTTGTTAGTGCCTACACCGGCGGTTGTGATGGTGTTGATGAACTTGCGGTTGTTCTCGTCCATTGTCTGACCCTCATACTGAGCGCTGGTAATCCATACCTTCTCGGCGGGCTGGTTGTACTTCTTGGCAATAGAATCGAAGTTCTCGCCTGCTGCCAGAGCGTTCATGATAGAGTCCGCTGTCTTCTCGGCTGCTGCCATATCAGCGCCGGGAGCGGCAATCTGACGGATCTCCACAGAGTCGGGACGGCTTACCTTGTCAATCAGACGTACGATGTTAATGGTGTTGTCATGCTCATGAACGAAGGGACCTACCTGAGCGCCTACGGCCATAGAGTCCAGCAGCTCGGCGATGTCATGGGGCAGTGTCTTGCTGCTGACGGGCAGAGCGCTGTAGGCAATCAGGCTGGCAGCCTCGCGGACAGTCTTGGCAGGATCAGCACCTTCCTTCAGGGCCTGCGCATAACCTTCCATCTCCTTCTGCAGGGCATCCTTGTCAGCCTGGCTGGCTACCACTGCGATGTCAATGTACTTGAAGTCGCGTGTCTCCTGAGTAGTGCGGAAAATCTCCTTCAGCTCATTGTACTTAGCCTTCAGGTCTGCATCCTCTACAGTGATGTCAGCATCCTTGACGCTGGTATAGGGGAGGGCTGCCAGCAGAATCTCGCTCTCGTTGGTACGGGCCTCGAAGTTGGCCTTGGCTGCAACGGGGTTGCTGACAATAGTACCTGCCAGCAGTGACTGGTACTTCTGGGCCAGTGTCTGCTGGCGGATAGTCTTCTCAATGAACTTCCAGTAGTTGTACATCTGCATGTACTGATCCTTGATGTCAGAAGTCATCTCGGCATTGTTCATCACCTCGTCCTTCTGGCTCAGGAACTGCTTCAGCTGGTTTACATCGAAGGCACCCTGCTGGTTGCGGAAGGGAGTCTGTGCCAGCATGGGGTTCTTGCCGGTGTTAATGATGTTCTGCAACTCGGCATCGGTAACAGTCAGACCCAGCTTCTTGCACTCATGCTCGATAATCTGCTGGTTTACATAGGACTGCCATACCTGGTCACGGATGGAGGAGAGCTGCTCGTCGTTCAGAGAGCTCAGTCCGTTGGTGAATTTAATAACATCAGTGTACTCGTCAACCAGTGCGTTGAACTCCTGCACGTTGACACTTTCGCCGTAAACCTTGCCGATTCTCTGGTGTCTCTCAGACTGTGTATAGGAGAGAGAACGCACAAACTCCTCGGCAATGAAGGCGAACAGGGCCAGACCCACAACTCCAATGAGGATCTTTCCCTTGTTACGGATTTTCTGTAATGTTGCCATTTGTTTTTATTGTTATTTATTGTTTTATTGTTTCCACAATTAGCCCACAAAGGTAAGAAAAAAAATCTATACCTCTCTTATATATAGGCGAAAAAGTGTTATTAAGTGAGCACTTTCAGCCTTACAAGCTCAATCTTGGTGGTAGTGTTCTGCAATATTTTGAATTCATATTGCCCGAATTTCACAATCTCGTTCAGTTTGGGGAAGCTCTGGTACTCGTGCAGAATCAGTCCTCCCACGGTCAGGTACTCGTCACTTTCGGGCAGATCCAGGCCCAGCAGCTCATTGGCCTTGGCTATCTCCATACGGGCTGAGAGCAGGTACTCGTTGTTGCCTAAGTCACGGGCCACATAGTTGTTGCTGTCATGCTCGTCCTCAATCTCTCCGAAGATTTCCTCCACCAGGTCCTCCAGGGTGACAATGCCGCTGGTACCGCCGAACTCGTCCACAATCACGGCAATGGATTTCTTCTGCGCCGTGAACATGCTGAGCAGTTTCTGCGCATTCATGGTCTCGGGCACAATAGGAATCTCCTTAATGCTCTTCCGCCAGTCATCGTTCTCTTTCAGGCGGAACATCTCGGCCGTATGGATGTAGCCTGTGATGTTGTCAATATCACCCTTGTAAACAATGATCTTGGAGTGTCCGCTTTCTATGAAGTGCCCCCTCAGGATACGCAGTTCCGTATCCTCGTCCACCGCATCAATCTCCGTACGGGGCACAATGCAGTCCCTCACTTTCACGTTACTGAAACTCAGCGCGTTCTGGAAGATCTTAATCTCTTCCTCAATCTCCTTCTCGTCCTCGATGTTCTCAATATTGCTCTGAATCAGATAATCCAGATCCACCTTAGTGAAGGTCTTCTCCTGCTCGGCCTTCTTCACCTTCTGTCCCATGATTCTCAGCAGCAGTTTGCTGACGGTAGAGGTGAACTTGCTGACGGGCCACAGGATGATATAGAAGATGTAGGCAGGGACGGCAAAGACGTTCATCATCCGGTTGGGGTTCAGCTTGAAGAGCGTCTTGGGCAGGAACTCGCCCGTTACCAGCACCACCAGCGTACTTATAACCGTCTGGGTAAGCAGGCAGAACACCTCGTTGGGGCAGTCCCCGACAGTATGATGGATGCCTAAGGGGATAAGGATAAAGCTGTTAATGAGCCTTGCCATCAATATGCCGTAAATGACCAGTGCTATGTTGTTTCCTACCAGCAGGGTAGAGATAAAGTTGTTGGGGTGCCGGTAGAAGGTGTCTATCAGCCGCGAGGTGAATCCCCGTTGCTCGCGTTCCATCTCAAAGCGCAGTTTGCTGCTTGAGACAAAGGCTATCTCCATCCCCGAGAAGAAGGCGGAGAAGAGCAGCGCGAACAGGGTTTCTATAATGAGGGTACTTTCAGTGTACATTTTATCGTTTAGCGTTACACGGTTTAAAAAGTTAAAAAGTTAAAATGTTAAAAGGTTAAAATGTTAAAATGTTAAGTAGTTCCCGTTATCGTTCCCGTTCCCATTGTTTTTTGAAATTTGAGTTTCTGTTCCCGTTCCCGTTGACGTTGACGTTATCGTTCCCGTTATTGTTGACGTTGACGTTATCGTTGACGTTATCATTAATACTGTCTTTCTCTGAAACAGGGAAGGCACCGATGGAATTGCTTACGAAATACTTGGTCATCTGCTCGTTGCTGTGGAACTCCGTTCCTTCCAGTTCACGCTCAGGCGTTACTATGCGAATGTACTGGTAGCTCCACATCTCATGCTTGCTCAGATCCCAGAACAGTTCTTCGGTACGGAAAACGTCACCTCTTGTGTTCCTGACCACCACGCGTCCGCGCAGTTCCCACAGATGCTGCTCGTGCAGATAGGCTGTGTCCGACTGTACATACAGGTCAATGTGGAAATCCTCGTCATAGCGCTCCATCAGCAGCCCCTTGAGGAAATTCCAGGTAGGGGGCTGGTTCTGTGTACCGTTCAGGATGTCCCATTCCTCAGCCACCATGTGGTAGCGCATGACACCGGAATCTGAAATAAAGGTGTTTACACCCCTTACATGCATAAAGAGCAGCGAGTCTGAATCGTCAACAGCCTCTGCCACATGTTCCGTTCTGGAACTGCATGAGAAGGTGATGCCGACGGCAACTGCCAGACTACACAGGATTATGACTCTACGCGGATTCAATCTCTGACGTTGCCGGTTTAATGGATCTTATACTTCATGAACCATGCCTCGTTGAAGGTAACGCCCACACTCAGCATGAGGTAGTTCTCCGTAATATGGCCGGCCACGCTGGGGTCGCGTCTGAGCCATTCCAGGCCGAAGTTTATCATCGTACGGCTGCCGGCGGCATTGTTCCTGGTGATAGGGATAGGCAGTCCTATACCGGCCGTCACAGAGTATTCCTTGGGACCGTCCGCTCCGTTGATCTTCAGGTATGGGGTGGAGTAACTGGCACCTATGCGGTACTGGATACGCTTCCTGTAGTAAGGGGCAAACGGATTGGGCGTGTACTCGGCACCCAGTGAAATCCTGAACCTGTCCTTGTATCCGCCGGTCTGGCTGACAAATCTGGGAAGGGAGTTCACCGTGACAATCTGCGGAGTGCGGCAAGAAGCCCACAACTCGTGTTTGAAGTCCAAGCCAACTACCAAATTGCCCTTGTGCCTCCATGTGGCACCTATGCCGTAGGTATAGGGCAGGTCGAAGGCATTGCGGATGGTATCGGGCACCTCGTCATCCTGCTCGTCAGTAACCCTCAGCAGGGAGGCGTCGCTCTTGATCTTATGACCGATGCCCGCAACGGCTCCGACGGTCAGCACATCATTGGGGGTAAGGCGTATGGGGTACTGGGCACCCAGGTCCAGCTTCCAGGTTCTTATCTCGGCGTGCTCGGCAGAGTTCAGACCGTTGTAGGATGATGAGCCGTCACTGGTAGAGTAGGTCTGCAGAGCCGTGTGCAGGTAGTCGCCCCATATAAAACTGGCGTTGACACCCAGGGACAGTTCCCTGAACACCTTGTATCCCAAACCTAAATAAGCCTGGTGCAGACCGCCTTCACCTGAATAGTAGGTGGTGCTGGTAATGGGCTGAAGGGTGTTGGGATCCCTTCCCACCCTGCTGGTGCTGGTAAAGTCGTATCCGATGGTGGTATAGGGCATGAAGCCGGCCGAGAGGCCCAGGTTGCGGTAAAGCCGCAGTCCCACGTTCACATAATCCAGCTTGCACTGATACACATTCACCTTATTGCCGTTCTGCTTCATGTTGCCGAAAGCTCCTGTCATTCCCGCGTCCAGCAGAAGGGTAGTGGAGTCTATTGCCGAGTATGACGCGGGGTTCAGGGTATTGATGCGGTTGCCGGAACGGTATCCCAGCGCGGTTCCGCCCATCGCCCTGCTGAAGCCTTGCGCCTGGTTCTCGGGCGTTCCCAGTCCGAAGCGTGAGTAAGAAGAGCTGCTTCCGTTGCTCTGGGCCGTCATGCCCAGGCACAGCGAGCTTGCCACCAGGAAGCTTCCTATTTTACTGAATCTTATCATAATTATAGTCTAATATCTTGTTGAGTCCTCTCGGGACAATGAATTTGTCTGCAAAGATACTGTTTTTGATGTTCGTGTCAAAGTTGATCTTGTCACCTCCTGTAAGGAAAACCAGCAGGTGGGGGTATTTGGCCCGCATGGACTTGATATACCCCTCAATCTCGTACTTCATGCCACGCAGCACACCGGAACGGATAGCCGTCTCGGTATTGTATCCCAGGCCCGGCACCTCGCCCTCAGCCTGAACCAGGGGCAGACGCACGGTGTACTCATGCAGGGCATGGAGCCGCATCTGCATACCGGGCGCGATGTTGCCGCCCCAGTAGTTCCTGCTGGCGTCTATCACATCGTAGGTGATGCAGGTTCCGGCATCTATGATCAGGATGTCCTTCTCCGGCTTCAGGATGCTGGCGCCTACGGCCGCTGCCAGACGGTCGGACCCTAAGGTCTCCGGTGACTTGTACTTGTTGCAGATGGGGATGGGGGTGTCCGGCGTAAAATGCAGTATCGGGAAGGACAGGCCTTCCAGTTTCTCTTCCACTGCCGCGGGGATACCGATAACAGAGCCCACAATACCACAGGTAAAGTGGTATTTGCGGGTAAATGCCGGCAAGTCTGCCAGTGTGTCGTTACTTGTTTTTATCTCCTCCACGGGCTCTTCCCCGTCGAAGGCTACCAGTTTGGCAACCGTGTTGCCTATGTCAATTATCAATTTCACGGGGCCAAAGGTACAATAATTAGTTGAGATATTAAACAACAAAACTGAAAGTTTTACATTCCTTAGCAAAAATAAACTTAAAAAGAACCTCCTTTTGGGAAAAAACATTATCTTTGCGTCATGTTTTTAAGACGCATACTCATATTTCTCTTTCTGCTGCCCCTGCTGTCCGCCGTCCGTGCGCAACGCTATGACAGCATCCGGGCCAGTCTGATTACCTGCTCTCCCGGGCAGGAAGTCTATGCCCTGTACGGACATACCGCCCTCAGGCTCCAGAACTTCACCCGCGGCCAGGACCTGGTCTTCAACTACGGCGTATTCTCCTTCAGCCAGCCTCACTTTGTATGGCGTTTCGTACGCGGGCAGTGTGACTATATGGTAGTGCCCATACCTTGGAAGTACTTCACCCGCGAGTATGAGGAACGCGGTTCCTCCATTACGGCCCAGGTGCTGAACCTGACTCCCTCAGAGGCCGCTCGCCTGTATGCATGTATGCTGGAGGACTGCAGGCCCGAGAACCGTCAGTATAGGTATAATTTTCTTTACAATAACTGCACTACCAAGGTGCGTGATGCCATTGAGCGTTGTGTGGAGGGTCGTGTGGTCTATCCTGACAGTATTCCCCTTTACACCTACCGGCAGATGCTGCGTCAATATACCGCCGCACATCCCTGGGCACAGGAGGGAAATGATATTCTGCTGGGTTCGGCAGTGGATACCGCCCTCAGTGCCCGTGCCGCCATGTTCGCTCCCGAATACATGCTCAGGTACGCTGCCGGGGCTTTTATCTATGCCGATAACAATGACAAGCGCCCGTTGGTAATGGATACTGAAATCCTTTTACAAAAGCGACCGCAGGCAGTAGCCCCTGAGTTTCCTCTTTCACCCGTGCAGGCCATGTTGGTTCTGCTGTCCTTCTCTCTGCTTGTCCTGCTGCTGGAGCGATGGCTCAACCGGCAGTTCTGGCTATGGGACGCCGTTCTGCTGCTGGGGCAGGGTACGGCGGGCCTGCTGCTCCTCTTCATGCTCCTCTTCTCCGAACATCCCGCAGTGGACAGCAACTGGCAGATATGGGTACTGAATCCGATAGCGCTGATTGCACTCCCGAGGGTGGTAAAAGCGGCGTATAAACGTCAGAAGACACTGTGGCATGCGGTATTTTCAGTCCCTGGATGCCACAAGAATTCGGAAAATTAGTTGTACCTTTGGCGCTAACTTTGCTCACAAGGCCTATAAGTTATTACTTATACTACCGTAAGAACAACAGAAAATGACGCCAAAAGGAAACAAGTTCATCACATCACTCATGGCTCTGCTCGCCATCATGGGAGCCGAGGCGCAGTCCGCGTCCGAGGTGCCCGCCCTGGTGGTCAATGTCATGATAGACCAGCTCCGCTCTGACTATCTGGAGGCCTTCTCGCCTCTGTACGGACAGGGCGGCTTTATCCGTCTGATGGATAAGGGCCGTATGTACACACAGGCCGAGTACCCCTTTGACGGTCCTGATGCCGCGTCCTCAGTGGCCTGCTTCGTTACGGGAACCAGCCCTTATGAGAACGGTATCATCGGTCAGCGCTGGCTGGACCGTCAGACCCTTCAGCCCGTATTCTGCGTGGATGACAATAAGTACGGCGGCCTCTATACATTAGACAAGTCCTCGCCACAGTACCTGGCCGTCTCCACCATAGGGGATGAACTGAAGGTGGCCAGCGAGGGTAAGAGCGTGGTGTTGTCCATTGCGCCCAACCGTGATGCGGCCATCCTCTCTGCCGGTCATGCTGCCGACGGCGCCATCTGGATTGATGACTGGACCGGCCGCATCTCAGGCACCTCCTATTACGGAGCATTGCCTGACTGGGCAACGGGCTTCGATAACAGTACTCCCCTCTCTTCCCGTATCAGCGACATCGTGTGGAAGCCCCTGAACGATGAGGTGGTCAACTTCAGCTACTTTGTCTTCGAGGGTAGCAAGAAGCCTTTCGGCCATAAGTTCACGGGCGGACGAGGTGAACCTGCTGGTTAAGGAGCTGCTTAGCAAGACCTCCATCGGTACCGACGGGGTGCCTGATATGCTGAACCTTACTTATTATGCGGGCGGGTTCGATCATGAGTCCGACTCTAAGTACGCCATGGAGGTGCAGGATACCTATGCACGCCTGGACCGTCAGCTGGAGGAACTTATCAATGCCGTTGAGAGTAAGGTAGGGCAGAATAAGGCCCTCTTCGTAGTAACCAGCACCGGCTATTGCGACAGCGAGGATGCCAAGGATCTCAGCCTCTACCGCATTCCCACCGGAACCTTCTCCATTACCAAGGCCAGGCTCCTGCTCAATATGTACCTCATCGCCGTTTACGGGCAGGGTGACTACGTTGAGACCGTAATGGGGAACGAGCTGTACCTGAACCTGAAACTCATTGAGAGCAAGAACCTCAACCTTACCGAGGTGCTGGAGCGCAGCAGCGACTTCCTGATTCAGCTGAGCGGTGTGAAGGATGTCTATACCAGTCAGCGTCTGGCCCTCGGAGCCGGTACGCCCGGCATCAGTAAACTGCGTAACGCCTATAACCCCAAGTGTTCGGGAGATATCACCATACAGGTCTCACCCGGGTGGAACCTGAAAAACGAGGATACGCTGGAGCAGTCCTTTGCCCGCGAGTCCTATATGGGTTTCCCGCTCTTCCTGTACGGATGCGGCATAGCCCCTGAGAAAGTACACATTCCGGTTAGTATAGACAGGGTGGCGCCCACCATCTCCAAGGCGCTGCGCATCCGTGCCCCGAACGGATGCTCCCAGGCCCCGCTGAATTATTAAGGGGGGGAACCCCTCTCCGTCTCCCCCGAGGGGGAGTGACTGAAAGAAAATAAGTGTAAAGAAAAATAGTTATCGTTAACGTTGACGTTGACGTTTAAAATAAAGATTATGGATATAGCAAAGATATTAGTTAAGATTTTCGGTGACAAGAAGTCACGCGACCTCAAGGCCTACCGCCCTCTGGTGGAGAGCGTGCTTAAGATCTACCCTGAGATTCAGGCACTCAGCAATGATGAGCTGCGTGCACGCTCACAGCAGCTGAAGGAACGTATTCAGGCATCGGCCAGTGAGCTGCGTGCGCAGATTCAGGAACTGAAGGACCGTATCCCCAATACGGACATTCAGGACCGTGCTCCTATCTTCCATCAGATAGACAAGTTGGAGAAGGATGTGCTGGAGGTGTTGGAGAAGGCATTGGACGAGGCTCGTGCCGAGGCTTTTGCCATTGTGAAGAGTACGGCTGACCGTCTGGCTCATGCTGAGAATGGAGTAATAGAAGTAACCGCCAATGACTTTGACCGTCAATTGGCTGCCACGCATGATTTTGTGGAGATAGAGGGCGACAAGGCCATATACCATAATCATTGGGTAGCCGGCGGTAATGACCTGAAGTGGGATATGGTACACTTTGATGTTCAGCTCTTCGGAGGTACCGTTCTGCACCAGGGTAAGATTGCCGAGATGTTCACCGGTGAGGGTAAGACCCTTACGGCTACGCTCCCCGTCTTCCTGAATGCCCTTACGGGTAATGGCGTTCATGTGGTAACCGTGAACGATTATCTGGCTAAGCGTGACTCGGAATGGATGGGTCCCATCTATATGTTCCACGGCTTGAGCGTGGATTGTATCGACAAGCACCAGCCCAACAGCGAGGCCCGCCGCAAGGCTTATCTGGCGGATATCACCTTCGGGA
>CACYMI010000060.1 GCA_902775385.1 uncultured Bacteroidales bacterium | reverse complement strand
TCGGCACTCTTGTCCACTACCTTGTCACCCTCCAATGCGCAGGGCTTAACCCAGGGCATCAGCTGCTGATAGTGCAGACCTGTCAGGTCAGTACCCTTTCCGCGCCACAGGATTTCCAGCTTCTTGCCCTCCTCGGCCTGGAAGTAAGCGCCCAGACGACTCTCAGCCAGGATATATACAGCCTCTTCGCCGCTATAGGGATTGCTGCCCTTAACGGCCACATAGTCAATCTTGGGTCCGACGCAGAGGGCCGTATTCGAAGGCAAAGTCCACGGGGTTGTGGTCCAGGCCAGAATATAAAGTGGAGAGTTGAGAGCGGAGAGTTGAGGGTTCTCTGAACCGTCAAGTACCACCTTGAACTGCGCTGTAACGGTAGTGTCCTTCACATCACGGTAGCATCCGGGCTGGTTCAGCTCATGGCTGGACAGACCTGTGCCGGCTGCCGGACTGTAAGGCTGGATGGTATAGCCCTTATAGAGCAAGTCCTTGTTGTATAGTTGCTTCAAGAGCCACCAGAGGCTCTCAATATATTTATTGTCATAGGTGATATAGGGATGTTCCAGATCCACCCAGTAGCCCATCTTGTCGGTAAGATCGGACCACTCATCGGTGTACATCATCACATTCTTGCGGCAAGCATTGTTATAGTCATCCACACTGATTTTCTTACCGATATCCTCCTTGGTAATACCCAGGCTCTTCTCAACGCTCAGTTCCACAGGCAGACCGTGGGTATCCCATCCGGCCTTACGCTTGACCTGATAGCCCTGCATCGTCTTGTAGCGCAGGAAGGTATCCTTAATGGTACGGCCCATCACATGGTGGATACCAGGATGACCGTTAGCCGATGGAGGTCCCTCGAAGAATACGAAGGATGGACAGCCTTCACGTTCGGTAATGCTTCTGTGGAAAAGGTCCTCCCCTTTCCACTGCTCCAGAACCTCCTTGTTCACATCACTGAGGTTCAGTTTACTGTGTTCTGCAAATTTCTTGCCCATATTGTGTTTTATTTTATCCTTATTTATTTGGGTTGCAAAGGTACACAATTTTCTTTTTTCAGCCAAATTTATTTGAGAAATAAGAAAGGAGGACACCCTTAAGGCGTCCTCCTCAGTTATCGGAATCAGAATAATACCGCTGAAATTAAATCTGAGGCAGCTTATCCAGATACTCCTTAATCAGCTCGTCGCTGGGAATGATGTCCGTCATCGTACCGTTGTTATACTGCTCGTAGGCATACAGGTCAAAGTAACCGGTACCGGTCAGACCGAACAGGATGGTCTTCTCCTCGCCCGTCTCCTTACACTTCAGTGCCTCGTCGATGGCCACACGGATGGCATGACTGCTCTCGGGAGCCGGCAGAACGCCCTCGACACGCGCGAACTGCGTAGCGGCCTCGAAGACCTGCGTCTGCTCCACAGCGCGGGCCTCGAACAGACCGTCATGATACAGCTGGGACAGAATAGGACTCATACCATGGAAGCGCAGACCACCCGCATGGTTAGCCGAAGGAATGAACTGGCTGCCCAGCGTGTACATCTTGGCCAGAGGGCAGATCATACCCGTATCGCAGAAGTCATAGGCAAACTTGCCGCGTGTAAAGCTGGGACATGAGGCGGGCTCTACGGCTATAATCTTATAGTCGGCCTCGCCGCGGAGCATCTCACCGATGAAGGGTGATACCAGACCGCCCAGGTTGCTGCCGCCTCCGGCACACCCCACAATAATATCAGGCTTGATGCCATACTTATCCATCGCTTTCTTAGCCTCCAGGCCTATAACGGTCTGATGCAGCAGCACCTGGTTCAGCACCGAACCCAGTACGTAACGGTAGCCGTCGCTGGTAACGGCGGCCTCCACAGCCTCGCTGATAGCACAGCCCAACGAGCCGGTAGTATCGGGATGGTCAGCCAGGATCTTACGTCCCACCTCAGTTGTCAGGCTGGGTGAGGGAGTGACCGTCGCGCCATAGGTACGCATCACCTCACGACGGAAAGGCTTCTGCTCATAGCTGCACTTTACCATATACACACGGCAGTCCAGGCCGAAGTATTGACAAGCCATACTCAGGGCGGTACCCCACTGTCCGGCACCCGTCTCGGTGGTCACGCCCTTCAGTCCCTGCTTCTTGGCATAGTAAGCCTGGGCTATGGCAGAGTTCAGTTTATGGCTGCCCGAGGTATTGTTACCCTCGAACTTATAGTAAATCCTGGCAGGCGTACCCAAAGCCTTCTCCAGGAAATAGGCACGTACCAGAGGTGAGGGGCGGTACATCTTGTAGAAGTTCTGAATCTCCCCGGGAATATCGAAATAGGCTGTATCATTGTCCAGTTCCTGCCTGTTCAGGTCTTCGCAGAAGATAGGATTCAGGTCTTCCAGTGTGAGGGGCTTACCGGTTCCCGGATTAATCAGCGGAGCCGGCTTGGTCTTCATATCGGCACGGACATTGTACCACTGTGTGGGAATCTCACTCTCCTCAAGATAGATTTTGTAGGGAATTTCCATAATGTTGATAACGTTTAAGAATTATAATTAGTAACTTTCTTCCTCGTTGGGAAAATCGCCGCTCTTCACATCAGTGACGTACTGGCCGATGGCATCTGTCATAACATCGTTCAGCTGCGCATACTGACGCAGGAACTTCGGCTTGAAGCTCACATTCATACCCAGCATATCCTGGATAACCAGCACCTGACCGTCCGCACTGCCGGCGCCTATGCCGATAACAGGAATCGTCAGGTTCCGGCATACCTTCTTCGAAAGTCCGGCCGGAATCTTCTCCAGCACAATGGCAAAGCAGCCTGCCTCTTCCAGCAGCCTGGCATCCCGGATCAGTTTCTCAGCCTCGGCATCCTCCTTAGCGCGGACACCGTAACCACCGAACTTGTAGATGCTCTGTGGGGTAAGTCCCAAGTGTCCTACCACCGGGATTCCGGCATTGATAATACCCCTGACGGTATCGATAATCTCCTCGCCGCCCTCCAGCTTCAGGGCGTCCACCCCGGACTCAGCCATCATGCGAACCGCATTGCGGATACCGTCCTCACGACTTACCTGATAGGTACCGAAGGGCATGTCGCACACCACCATAGCCCTCTTGACCCCACGGGCCACACTGCGTGCGTGATAAATCATCTGGTCAATGGTAATGGGCAAGGTAGTGGCATTACCGGCCATCACATTGCTGGCACTGTCGCCGACCAGAACGATATCCACACCAGCCTGGTCCACTATCTGCGCCGTTGTATAGTCATAACAAGTAAGCATGGCAATCTTCTTGCCATCTTTTTTCATTTGAAGTACTTTCTGAGTAGTAATTTTCTTTGTATCCTCAACAATATATCCAGCCATTATTTAACAAATTTGTTTTTAGCGGTGCAAAATTACGAAAAAAAAAGCATATCTTTGCAGAAATCAAAGGCATTTTTCCCGGAATGGACAATACATTATTTATATATAGGGCTTCCGCAGGAGCAGGAAAGACATTTACGCTTACCGTAGAGTACATTCTGCTGCTGCTACGAAAAGGCCGGAGGGAGTTTGAGCACACCCTTGCCGTCACCTTTACCAACAAGGCGACGGCCGAGATGAAGGAACGCATCCTGGAGACCCTGTACGGACTCTCGCACAACATCCCCGAATGTGACGGATACCTGAGCAAAATACAGGATCGGCTCAGGGAAATGAACGAGGAGATGTCCGGGGAGATGATTCGACAGCGGGCCTCTGATGCCCTCAGTGCCATCCTGCATGACTACAGCCACTTCCGGGTGGAAACCATCGACTCCTTCTTCCAGAGCGTACTGCGCAGCCTGGCACACGAACTGGGTCTGACAGCCAACATGCAGGTGGAGCTGAATAATGAGGAGGTTATCTCACGCTCAGTGGACCGCGTTATCGAGAATATGCAGAAACGGAAGGATGTAGAGGGATGGATTATGGACTATGTAGAGGAGCAGCTGCAGACCGGTGAACGCTGGAACATTTCCGGCATGATCAAGCAGTTTGCCCGCTGCATCTTCGAGGAAGCCTTCCAGAACCGGTCAGACGAAGAGCGGGACAAGATCTCGGATTCCCGTCAGATGAGTGACTTCAAGAAGGAGATGCACAGCATCGTCACCAACTGCAGAAACCAGCTGAAACAGGCAGCTGACGAGCTTGAGGCATCGGTTAATGAGAAAAAGCTCAACTTTGATCGTATCAGTAACGGAAGGATATACCTCAGCTTCCTGAATCTGGTCAGAAGCGAGAAGTCGGACACCGCCTCCAACACCATCTATAAGGCAGCATCCGACTACGAGGTAATGCTGAAAGCCAAGGACCGGAACAACCCGGCACTGATAGCCCAGGCGCAGCAGATACAACAGGGACTGTCAGCATTGCTCCGCCTGTATGAGCAGAACTGCATCGCCATCAACACAGCCAGGCTGTCCCTCCGTTACCTGAACCCGCTGCGCCTGCTCAACGTCATCGAGCAGGAAGCCAACACCATCAATGCCGAGAACAACCAGTTCAACCTGAGCAAGACCCCCACCCTGCTCAGCAAGCTGGTGGAGAAGTCTGACGCCCCATTCGTCTTCGAGAAGACCGGAACACAGTTCCATAATGTCATGATCGACGAGTTCCAGGATACCAGCCGGCTGCAATGGAACAACTTCAGGGTACTCCTCATCGAGAACCAGTCCACAGGCGGCAACGACCTCCTGGTAGGCGACATCAAACAGAGCATCTACCGTTGGCGTAACGGCGACTGGGCTATCCTTAGGAATGTACAGCAAGAGCTGGCCCACCTCACACCTCAGCCCAAGGAACTGCGCTATAATTTCCGCAGCAAGAAGAATGTAATAGACTTCAACAACTCCTTCTTCCCCAAGGCTGCTCAGACGCTTGACGGAATCGAGCCGGACGCACGCTTTAAGATACAGGACATCTACAGCGATGTGGAACAGCTCACCTTTCAGACGCGACAGGAAGGCTATGCCGGTGTTACATTATATACCAAGAACGGCAACTCGGCTCCGGATGATTACGAGGAACGCATGATAACCGATATGATAACCCATATCCGCAGCCTCATGGAACAAGGCCTCACCACCCAGGACTTTGCCATCCTGGTACGTAAGAAAGACCACGCCGAGCGCCTCCTGCAATGGTTCCATCACCTGGCACCCGAAATCAAGCTGGTCAGCGACGAGGCCTTCCTGCTGGAGTCCAGCGTAGCCGTACAGATGCTCGTCAGCGCGCTGTATGTACTGAATGACACCAAGCACCTCAATCCCGTCCCCGAGCGATACCTCGTGATGCACTATCACAATGATGTGCTCGGTCAGCCCCTGCCCATGCTCACCATTGCCACCTCGCAGGCTGATGAACTGCTGCCCGAGGCATTTACCCTACACAGGCAGGAGTTGGCGCAGCTTCCCCTTTATCTGCTTTGCGAACGGCTCTACCAGCTCTTCCGGCTAGACAGGATACCCGGCCAGGACACCTATGTCCTCACCTTCATGGACGAGCTGCAGAACCACCTGCGCAGCAACCCCTCAGACATCCACACCTTCCTCAAGGCCTGGGACGAGGGTATCCGCAGCCACTCCATACCAGCCGGCGAGGTGGACGGCATACGCATCCTGACCATCCATAAGAGCAAAGGACTGCAGTTCCATACCGTACTGCTGCCCTTTATGGACTGGCCCATTGAGAAAGACCGCAACGATGACACGATCTGGTGTCAGGCCACATGCGCCCCCTTCAATGCCCTCGGCTCATTGCCCGTCAATGCCGGTAAGAACATGCAGCAGTCCGACTTTGCTTCCGATTACAACGAAGAGCACCTGCAACGCCGTGTAGATGCCCTGAATATGATATATGTAGCCTTCACCCGAGCAGAGAACAACCTGTATGTATGGGGTCTGACCGCTGAGAAGGAAGGCACCATAGCCATAGCGGGCGATCTCATCCGGTCCAGTCTCGACCTCCAGCCCGGTCATAGCGGAGTCCTCACTTACGAGCTCGGGCAGCCCGACTGCACCCACAGTACCCGGAAAGCAGGCCATAAGAACCGTATGAAGAACTCGCATGACCGGAACGAGGCCCTGTCCGTAACCATGACCTCCAATCCCCCTACCCTTGACTTCATGCAGAGTAACCAGTCACGCAAGTTTATCTGCAGCCTGGCCAGCGAAGAGCAGACTGCGGAGGGACAGCAGCAGACTTATCTGGAGATAGGCAAGCTCATGCATTACGTACTAAGCCAGATAGAACATACAGGACAGGTGCGGAAAATCCTTAACCGCTGTATGGCAGAAGGCATCATATCCGACCGCAAACTCATGGACGTGGTGATAGGCCGCCTCCGCAAGGGATTCTCCAATCCCAGGATAGCGCAATGGTTCGCGCCCGGCAACCAGGTATTCAACGAGTGCAGTATCACCAGCATCAGCAGCGATACCGGCGAGCCCTGTACCCTGCGCCCCGACCGCGTCATCATCAGCGGAGACACCATAACGGTCATCGACTACAAGTTCGGGCGCCCAGAGGCAGAGCATCACGCTCAGGTCAAGGCATATAAGGGGCTTATGCGCTCCATGTATCCGCAGAAGACTGTAGAAGGCTATCTGTGGTATATTTACTCAGGTAAAACAGAGGAGGTAAAGGGATGAAGACATTTCTCAGTACAGTAGCCGAAGACCTGCTACAGCGTTTCGGCACCAACATGCATAACGTAACCGTAGTGTTCCCCGGCAAGCGAGCCAGCCTGTTCCTCAATCAGGAACTGGCCCGTGCCAGCAGCGTACCCGTATGGGCACCGCGATACATCACCATGAGCGACCTCTTCTACAGCCTCTCGCCCTATGTCCAGGCCGACCCTATAGACAGTATCGTCGCCCTGTACCGTATATTCAGCCAGACCGTCCTGACAGAGGAAATGCAGGAAGAGTACACACTGGACAAATTCTGGGGATGGGCCGAGATCATTCTTTCAGACTTCGACGATATAGACAAGCACCTGGCTGATGCCCAGGCCATCTTTACCAACGTGTATGAACTCATGCAGCTGGACGGGCTGGACTATCTCACCGAGGAGCAGAAGAGCACCCTGCAGCACTTCTTCCATAACTTCTCAGCCCAGGGAAACTCACTCCTGAAGGAACGTTTCCTGAACATCTGGTCACAGATGCACAACATGTACACCCGGCTGCGGGAGGAACAGATGCAGGCCGGCGCCGTTTATGAAGGAGCCATCTTCCGCAGCGTCATTGAGAGTCTGCGACAGGACGACAACCTGCTTGACAGCCTGTTCCGGGAGCGTGAAGTCATCGTATTTGCCGGCTTCAATGTACTGAATGACGTAGAGCATGCACTCATGTCAGCCATACACAAACGCGGAAAGGCACTCTTCTACTGGGATTATGACAGCTATTACGTAGAGAACCCCGAGCACGAGGCAGGCGTCTTCATGCGCCGCAACCTCCAGGACTTCCCCTGCGCCCTGGGCAAGGAGCATTTTGATAACCTGCGCCACCTGCAGGATGTCACCTTCATCTCCTGCAATACCGACAATGCCGCAGCCCGCTATGCCAGCCAGTGGCTGAAATCCCTGAATGAAGACAACAGCCGCCCCTTAGAGGCAGCGGCAGGCTATAATTCCGTCATCCTCTGCAACGAAGGACTTCTGCAACCCGTCCTGCATTCCCTGCCCCCACAGATCGGGAAGGTCAACATCACCATGGGATTCCCCCTGACCGATGCGCCCATATACAGTTTTGTCATGGCACTGCTCTCCCTGCAGACCGACGGATACGATCCCGCACAACAACGCTTCCGCCACTCCTTTGTACAGGTAGTGCAGCACCACGTGTATGCGCCCCTCATACCAGAGGAGCAATGGCTCCGCTATCAGGCATCAGATAACGTACAACTGATAACCTACCTTATAGAAATGACCGATAAGGCCGGTCTGCACTTCTCAGCCATCCAGGAGCCGGACGTATATGAGCAGCTCTACATCGAAGCCATCTTCCAGACACACCGCATCCTTACCAAATTCCTGCAGCTCACCAGTCGCGAATCCAATCCGCTCACCGTCCGGCACATCACCCTGCGCCGACTCCTGCGCAGCCTGCTATGCACCACCAGCATACCCTTTCATGGCGAGCCGGCCCAGGGGCTTCAGGTCATGGGCGTACTCGAGACACGCTGCCTGGATTTCCAGAACATGCTCATGCTCTCCGTCGAGGAAGGCATGCTTCCGCGTAACACCCAGGGGAACACCATGATACCCGCCAACATACGCGAGGCCTTCTCCCTCACTACCCCCCGCCACCGCATAGCTGTATTCTCCTACTACTTCTACCGGCTGATACAGCGCACCCGGCATCTCACCTGCGTCTATAACGAAAACTGCGTCGGTAATAACCATCATGAGATGTCACGCTTCCTGCGCCAGATGCTGGCCGAGACCGACATCCCCATACGCACACTATGGCTTCGCAGCGATACCAGCATCCAGGACACACAGGAACTCTCCGTACCCAAGTCACCCCAGATACTGCAGCGGATGCTCCAGCGCTATGACATCAACACAAGCGGCAAGGATGCCATACCCCTCAGCCCCTCAGCCATCAACACCTACATGACATGCCCGCTCAAGTTCTTCCTCACCCACGTCTCCGGCCTCAGGGCAGACACAGACCCGCAGGAAGGACTCAATGCACCGCTCATCGGCGACATCTTCCATGATACCGCCGAGCTCATCTACAAACGCATCATCCAGCATACCGGCAGTCATATCATACAGCGTAATACGCTCTCGGAACTGCTGGCTGACATGGAGGGACTTGTAGGCCCCATCTTGGATATCGTATTCGATACGGTATATTTTCATCCAGCCGACCGCTGGACCCGTACCGACGAAGCCTGGAAGATGGTTTGCCGTGATACCCGTCCCGGCAACTCATATACCGGCGAGCTCATCATCATACGCCGTGTTCTGATGCAGTACCTTACCAATCTGCTGCGTTACGACCTCCGTCACGCCCCTTTCCGCATCATCGCCACCGAGACGGACAGATTCTTCAGCATTGAGTGTCCCTCTCCCCAACCCTCCCCCAAATGGGAAGGCTCTAACCCCTCAACAGAAAACTGTCAACTGTCAACTGTCAACTGTCAACTCAAAATAACCACCGGGGGACGCATCGACCGCCTGGACGAGATGAACGGACGCATCCGCATAGTGGATTACAAGACCGGGTATCACGTTCCCAGTATCAGAAGCATGGATGACGTCACAAACACAGCCGGCAAGCACGAAGGCTATTTCCTACAAGCCTTCCTGTATTCATACGCTGTGCTCCAACAGGACAAGCCGCAGCAACCACTGGTTCCTGCCCTCTTCTATCCAGGCAAAGCGTACAGGGAGGATTATAACCCTACTCTCTCCATCGGCAAGGAGGTGATAGAGGATTTCGCACCGTTGGCGGATGAGTTCTATCAGGGACTGACGCAGGTGATCGCACAGATCTTCTCGCCTGATTACGATTTTATCCAGACACCTGAGCTGAAGGACTGTGCCAACTGCGACTTCAGACTTCTCTGCGGACGGTAGCTTTATCGGCGGCCGGCAGTATTCCTCTTTATAAAAGAATAAATTTGTTAAACTTAAACATACGTCTGAACGATGAAAAGACAACTCTTATCAACAGTAGTGCTACTGTCATGTTCATTAGCCTTTGCACAGCAGAAACCGTTTGTAGTTCCTGCCATCGGGAACTGGAGCCCCTCCAAGGGTGAACTGCAGTGGAGTCAGCTTACAAGCATCAGCTATAACAATGCCTCGCTTCAGGATGAGGCCGGGTATCTGTCGGGCTTTATGGGCAATGTTCCGGCTACCGAAGGCAAGGGAGGCGCCATAAGCCTACAACTCAGCAATAACAGGAAGTTGGGTGCAGAAGGTTACCAACTTATAGTCACCCCAAAGGGCATTACCGTCAAGGCGCAGACAGAACAAGCCATTCTGTGGGGCATTCAGACGCTGCAGCAACTCATGGTGCAGGGAAAGCCCCTTGCATGCGGTACCATTACCGATACCCCGGCCTATCCTATGCGCGGTATGATGATAGATGTGGGCCGTAAGTACATCCCGCTGTCCTATCTGTACAGCCTGGTTAATCTGCTCTCCTACTACAAGATGAACACCCTGCAGGTACATCTGAACGATAATGGATTTCGCAAATACTTCCACGACAATTGGAACGAGACCTATTCGGCCTTCCGTATCGAGAGTGAGCTCTTCCCCGGTTTGACCGCCAAGGACGGCTACTATACCAAGAAAGAATTCCATGATTTCATCCTATATGCCAGGCAGATGGGTGTAGAGATTATTCCCGAGTTCGATGCTCCGGCACACTCGCTCGCCTTCACGCATTACCGCCCCTCGCTGGCTTGCGAGGAATACGGAGCCGATCATCTGGACCTCCGCAATCCCGCCGTCATCCCCTTCCTGGACAGCCTCTATACCGAGTATCTGGGCGGTCCTGACCCCGTTTTCTGCTGCCCCCGCATGCACATCGGAACAGACGAGTATAGCAATAAGGATAGCACCGTGGTGGAACTTTTCCGCCAACTGGCCGACCATCTGATCCGTCATGTGGAAAGCTTTGGCAAGCAGGCTGTGCTGTGGGGCTCGCTCACACATGCCAAGGGCAATGCACCCGTCAAGGCAGATAACGTAATGATGCAGATGTGGTACAATGGCTATGCCGACCCAAAAGACATGAAAGAGCTGGGTTACCAGATGGTGAGCATCCCGGACCGTTTTGTGTATATCGTTCCCGAGGCAGGGTACTATTACAACTACCTGAACTGCAAAAACCTCTATGAACATTGGACGCCGGCACTCATTGCCGACCAGCGCTTCGAGGAACGCGACCCACAGATCTCCGGCGGAATGTTTGCCGTGTGGAATGACATATGCGGCAACGGCATTTCGGTAGGAGACATCCATCATAGAATCTTCCCCGCTATACAGGTAATTTCAGAGAAAACGTGGCGGGCAGTCAATGACACCCTGGGCTATGACGCTTGGGACAATCAGCGTAAAGTATTAGGTGAGGGATATAAGTGTAACCAATTAGGTAACACACAGATAGATGTCCGCAATCTGAAGCCGGAAACCGTCCTCAGCCCCAGCGATGAAGCCCAGATAGGCTATGACTATCAGGTAGAATTCGACATCACCTGGTTAGCCGAACCCAAAGGTACCATCCTAATGGAAAACCCCTACTCCTGCGTCTGGCTCTCCGACCCCATTGGCGGATGGTTGGGATTCTCCCGTGACGGCTACCTGTACACCTTCCGTCATAAGGGCACTCCGGGCAAGAAAGAGCATATCTGTATCCAGGGCACTAACCGTAGCACAACACTTTATGTGAATGGAAAATCAGTGCAGGAGTTAGGCATCGAAAAACGTTTCTACATGAAGGACAAGACCTACAATTACATCCGCACCCTTGTCTTCCCGTTACAGAAGACTGGCAGTTTCAATAGCCGCATCACAAACTTTAAAGCGAGGAAGGTTTAATGCCCCGTCCCTCCCCAAAGGAGAGAGGGAATTGATTAGGGATTAGGGAATTAACGAGTGTAAAGCACAAAAAATAAGCGAAAAGAATAAAATTGTGAATTATGAATTGTGAATTATGAATTTATTTTTGCACCTTTGCACTAGAGTTTATAAAAAAGTTGTTATTATGAGCAAGATCCCGTTTTTACGTAGTTTTATACTTTTTTTCTTCCTTCTCATGGTAAATATCAGCAAGGCACAGGATGCCTGCTACCTGTTGGGTACCGACGGAGAAGGCGCAAAGGCCAACCTTGCTTCGGCCACACTGACCAAGGTCAGCGACGGCGTGTTTGAAGGTAAAGCAACCTTCACAGAGTCAAATGCCTTTTATATTGCCACGAAGCTGGCCGCAACAGCCGACGGCTGGGAAAGCATTAAGGACGACGTATGGTGCGAAGCGCGGCAAGGGAGCAGAGTAACTGTAGGGAGAGCACATGCCATGTATAAGGGCTACCAAGAAGGCTACTTTTTCACACTAAGAACTAGCGGAACCTTTAAAGTCATTGTAGATTTCAACCGAGA
>CACYMI010000059.1 GCA_902775385.1 uncultured Bacteroidales bacterium | reverse complement strand
TTCATCTCGATGAGGTTGGCCAGGTTGTGGATACCCGTGGAGTCGATAAAGGGAACCTTACGCATACGGATAATCTGAACCTGCGGACGGCGGCTGGTGCTGAGGTTCAGCATCAGGTCGTCGAACTTGTTGGCGATGCCGAAGAAGTAGGGGCCGTTAATCTCGTAAACGGCACAGCCCTCGGGGATGAGGAGGTGCTCCTCGTGCACATCCATGTCGGCCTCGTCGCTGGGGTCTATCTCGTCGCTGATAACAGATATCTCGGTGGTCTCCATCACACGCTTGATGAAGAGGGCGCAGGCGATGACCAGACCGATCTCGATGGCGATGGTGAGGTCGAAGATGACGGTCAGGAAGAAGGTGACCAGCAGGACGGTAACATCACTCTTGGGATTCTTGAGCAGGCCCTTGAAGGTACGCCAGCCGCTCATGTTGTAGCTGACAATCACCAGTACGGCTGCCAGGGCTGCCATGGGGATATACTCGGCAAAGGGCATCAGTACCAGCAGGATGAGCAGCAGCACAATGGCGTGTATGATACCGGCCACGGGGGTGCGGCCGCCATTGTTGATGTTTGTCATGGTACGTGCGATGGCTCCTGTGGCGGGGATGCCGCCGAAGATGGGGGTAACCAGATTGGCCACTCCCTGCGCCACAAGCTCCATGTTGGAATCGTGCTTGTCGGAGATGACGCCGTCGGCAACGGTAGCGGAGAGCAGACTCTCGATAGCGCCCAGGATGGCAATGGTGAAGGCTACGGGCATAAGGGTCTGTACCAGCTCGAAGGTGATGGTGGGAACTACCATCTCAGGCAACTGGGCCTGGATATGGAAGCGGTCGCCGATGGTGTCTATGCCCGTGATGCCGAACTGGTTCTTCAGGATCAGCACGGCAACGGTTCCGAGGAGGATGCCGTAGAGCGAGCCGGGAATCTTGTTCAGGACGGGCACACGCTTCAGGGCCATGGGCGAGAATATGATGATGAGCAGGCTGCCCAGGGCAACCACGAAGTTCCAGGGGTTGAAGGTGTGTATGTTGCGGAAGTAGCAGAGCCACTTGCCGATGAAGTCGCCGGGTGTCTTCAGGGGGATGCGGATGACCTCGCCCGTATTGCTTACCGCCTCCTGGGTAAGACCCAGCACATCGCCCATCTGGGTGGTGAAGATGGTGGCGGCGATACCGGCCGTGAAGCCGATGATGATGGGGTAGGGGATGAACTTGATGACGGCTCCCAGGCGGAAGGCGCCCAGTCCGATCAGTATCACGCCGGCCAGCATGGTGGCGATGAGCAGGCCCTGCAGGCCGTACTCGGGATTATTGACTATGCCGTAGATGATGACGATGAAGGCTCCCGTAGGGCCGCCGATCTGCACCTTGGTTCCGCCCAGGACGGAGATGATGAAACCTGCCACAATGGCTGTGATGATACCTTTCTCGGGGGTGACGCCTGAGGCGATTCCGAAGGCAATAGCCAGGGGCAATGCCACAATACCTACTATAAGACCGGCCATCAGGTCTTTCATGAATGTCTCGCGGTTGTAATTCTTCAGGCAACCGAAAATCCTGGGTGTTAATCCTTTCATCTTCAATCTTTTTGGGGTGCAAAAGTACAAAAAAATGAAGAATGGAGGGTGAAGAGTGAAGAATTATTCGTACTTTTGCAGGCAAATAATTAATTTAAATCAATATCTAATATGTTTGAAGGTCAACCTAAAGGGCTTTGGGCCCTGGCTTTTGCCAACACAGGAGAGCGTTTCGGCTACTACACTATGCTGGCCGTCTTTGCTTTGTTCCTGGGTGAGAACTTCGGCTTCGCAGCCGGCACCGCATCCGAGATTTACACATGGTTCTTAACATTGGTTTATTTCCTGCCTCTGGTGGGAGGTATGGCTGCTGACCGCTGGGGCTACAGCAGGATGGTGGTCATAGGCATCCTGATTATGTTCCTGGGTTATCTGCTGTTGTCCGTTCCCTTGGGAAGCGGCACGGTGGCTATAGCCGCCATGGGCGCCGCCCTGTTGCTGGTCAGCTTCGGCACGGGCCTGTTCAAGGGTAACCTGCAGGTGATGGTGGGCGACCTCTACAATGATCCCCAGTATGCCGCCAAGCGCGACTCCGGCTTCTCGCTCTTCTATATGCTGATCAATGTGGGTGCCCTTTTTGCTCCGACGGCGGCCATCAGGATTATGGAATGGGCCCAGAACAGCTTGGGCTATACCAAGGCAGACTCTTACCACTTTGCCTTTGCGGTGGCCTGCGTCTCCGTTATCGTGTCTATCCTTATCTATTATCTGGGCAAGCCTACTTTCCGCCAGGTTCTTTCTGCCAAGAAGAAGGATGCTGTGCAGGAGGCTCCGGTTGAGGAGATGAGCAAGGCCTTACCTGGTTTGCCGATGAGTTTACGGCTACCACCTCTTCGGGCGTGCAGAGCATGCTCTTCGACGTTACCGACCTGGTAGCTGTTATCGTTATCGTATATGCCCTGTTCTCTCTGTTCCAGAGCAAGACCTCAAAGGGCAGGCTTTGGGCTGGTGTCCTGATTGGCTTCGCCCTGGCTCACCTGTACTATCAGTACGGTCATCTGGCTGCCGAGACTGCTATCAGCGCTCCTATCTTCCAGCACTTCAACCCCTGCTTCGTGGTATTGCTTACCCCCGTCAGCATCGCTCTCTTCGGCTGGCTGGCCAAGAAGGGTAAGGAGCCCAAGGCGCCTGTCAAGATAGGCTTGGGTATGCTGGTGGCCGCTTCTGCCTATCTGCTGATGGCGGTATTCTCGTTCGGCCTGCCTGCTACCGACCATCCCAACCATGTGGCTGATGTGACTCCCAATCTGCTGGTAAGTACCTACCTGATTCTTACCTTTGCCGAGTTGCTGCTCTCGCCCATCGGTATCTCTTTCGTTACCAAGGTGGCTCCTCCTAAGTACAAGGGTATGATGATGGGCGGCTGGTTTGTGGCTACTGCCTTGGGTAACAAGTTGGTTAGTATTCCCGGACACATGTGGGATATGCCTCTGTACATCGTATGGGGCACGTTGATGGGTATCTGCCTCCTGGCGGCTCTGTTCATCTTCTCCATTATCCGGAAGCTGAATAAGGTAGCTTGAGAAAGTGAAAAGTGAGACCCCTCTCCGACTCCCCCGAGGGGGAGGGTAAGTCAAGAGTGAAGAATGAAAGAATGAAGAGTGAAAAGTGAAAGAGTGAAAAGTGAAAAATATAAGTTCGCTAACCGCTAACCTCTAACCACTAACCTCTAACCACTAACCGCTAACCACTAACCTCTAACCACTAACCACTAACCACTAAACTAATTTCGGATTGAAGTCTAAACTCATCATAGCATGTGTGCCACTGGTAATCCTGGTGGCACTCATTTCTATTGTAGTCTCCATCTTCGGCGACGAGACGCTCTCAGGAGCCTCGCAGATTTCGCTCATCGTGGCAACTGCCGTCTGCCTGAGCATAGGCTTGTGGCAGAAGACTACCACGTGGGCGGGGTTCGAGCAGGCGCTCTCGGATAAGATGGGGAGTATCAGCGGAGCGGTCATCATTCTGTTGCTGATAGGCGCCCTGGGCGGAGCGTGGATGGTGGGCGGCATCGTTCCTACCCTTATATATTATGGTATGCAGATGATGTCGCCCCAGTGGTTCCTGGTATCGGCCTGTATCATCTGCGCCTTGGTGAGTGTGATAACCGGCTCGTCATGGACTACCATTGCTACCATAGGTATCGCGCTGATGGGAATAGGTCAGGCCATCGGGTTTGACGAGGCCTGGACGGCGGGCGCCATTATCTCGGGGGCTTACTTCGGCGATAAGATATCGCCCCTGTCGGATACCACGGTTCTGGCCAGCAGTACGGCGGGGACGCCGCTCTTTACGCATATCCGCTATATGCTGTACACTACGGTTCCCACGTTCCTGATAACGCTTGCTATCTTCGGCTTTGAGGGGTGGGGACATGCTCCTGCCCTGACGGATCATGCGCAGGTGGTGGCTGGTGCCTTGCAGCAGACTTTCTTCATCTCGCCCTGGCTGCTCGTCGTTCCTGTTCTTACGGGTATCCTTATAGCCATGCGGCTGCCCTCTATGGTGGTGCTCTTCCTGGCTGCCCTGATGGGAGCGCTGACGGCTGCCTTCATGCAGGGAGCCTTGCTGGACGAGATAGCGGGGACTGATCTGGAGGGCTTCTCGCAACGGTTGCGCGGGGCCCTGATAGTGGTGTACGGCTCCACGAACCTGGATACGGGGGTGCCCGAGCTGAATGAACTGGTGGCAACACGCGGTATGGCGGGCATGCTGGGAACCATCTGGCTGATTATCTGCGCCATGCTTTTCGGGGCGGCCATGACGGCTACGGGTATGCTGGAGACTATCATGAAGGCGCTGATCCGCCTGGTAAAGGGGGTGGTATCCCTGGTGGCGACAACGGCCTTCACGGGTGTGTTCCTGAATGTGGTGGCTGCCGACCAGTATCTGTCTATCATTCTCTCTGCTACTATGTACGGGCCTACCTATAAGCGCTACGGCCTGGAGCCGCGTCTGCTGAGCAGAACGTGCGAGGATAGCGCTACGGTCACTTCGGTCCTGATTCCCTGGAATACGTGCGGTATGACGCAGAGCTCGGTTCTGGGTGTCTCTACGTTATTATATGCTCCCTTCTGCTTCTTCTGTTACCTGAGTCCCCTCATGACGGTGGTGGCATCTATGTTCATAAAGAATGAAGAATGAAGAATGAAGAGTGAAGAATTATGAGAAGTTATGAAGTTAAGGAAGTTATGAAGTTAAGTAGTTATGGAAGTTAAGTAGTTATGGAAGTTAAGTAGTTATGGAAGTTAAGCCGATAGTTATGCACGTGCTGACACGATGGCTAAGGTAATGGCTTAACTTCTTTAACTTCTTTAACTTCTTTAACTCCTTAAAGTCGTTAACTTTCAATCATCCCCAAAGTGTTAAAATTATGTTAAAATACCTGCCAGTTCTTGGCGGGTATTTTTCTTTGTCATACTTTTGCAGTGTACTATTCAACTATTACACTATGATAGAGGTAAATAATGTCACATTCGGGTACAATAAGTACCACAATGTATTACGGGATTTCAGCCTTCAGTTCAAGAAAGGCGGCGTATATGGCTTGCTAGGAAAGAACGGTACTGGCAAGAGTACCTTGCTATATCTGATAATGGGTCTGTTACGCCCCAGGCAGGGTGAGGTGAGGGTAGAGGGCGCCCTCTCTGCGCAGCGCAGGCCCGAGGTGCTGCAGGAGATGTTTATCGTTCCCGAGGAGTATGATTTGCCGCGCATCAGCCTGAGAAAGTATGTGGAAAGTCTGAAACCTTTCTATCCCAGATTCTCTGACGAACTGCTGGCGCGTTGCCTGAAGGGCTTTGACATGCCTTTGGACATTGACCTGGGTGCATTGTCCATGGGGCAGAAGAAGAAGGTGTATATGTGTATTGCCTTGGCTACGGATACGGATTACCTGCTGATGGATGAGCCGACGAACGGGTTGGATATCCTGTCCAAGAGTCAGTTCCGCAAGGTGGTGATTGAGGGGATGAGGGAGGATAAGACGATTATCATCTCTACCCATCAGGTGCATGATGTGGAGCGTATGCTGGATCATGTGTGCATCATTGAGACTAATAAGGTGCTGCTGGATGCTCCCCTGGTGGAGAAGGATGAGCCCATTGACCTGGAGAGACTTTTCATTGAGACATTAACGAACAAGAAAGTGGAGGACTAAGATATGAAGGCATTTGATTTTAACAGATTCATGAATGTGGCCCGCTGGGACCTGACGGTCAACAGCAAGTTCTATACACGCTCCGCACTCCTTATGGTGGCTCTCATCTGCATGCCGGTGGTGCTGTACTATCTGTACAATATGCTGACGGACAACAGTTTCTTTGCTACGGAGACGGCGGATGATGTTTTCTTTTTCTGTTTGTTCGATATCTTCCTGGGCGGCGCTTATTTCGTCATCACGTCAGGATACATGTTCCATAACCTGATTACCAAGCAGGGACGTATCAATGAGCTGACGCTTCCTGCTACTAATCTGGAGCGCTTCCTCTGGCATGTTGTGGTTATTGTGATAGGCGTGAACGTGGTTTATACCGCTGGTATTCTCTTCTCGGATCTGCTGCACGCGCTCTTCCGCCTGGCTCTTCCGAATGCTGAGATCAATTCTATTTCCTATAAGCTGTTTGTTGATTTCGGTGAACTGCGGGGAACCGGTATCTTCAGATATGAGAACTTTGGCATGTTGCTCTTTCTCGGCATATTGGGTGCCTGCTACATCAGGACCTATTGTCTGGTGAATGCCTGGAAGTACAAGTACAATATCCCCTGGACATTGCTGTTCTACTTTGTGTTCCAGAACGCCTTTGCCCTGTTAGTCCTCTTCGTCGTACATTGTATGTCACCTGAGCTGATGATCAGACTGGGTGACTGGGCTGCAAACGTGAATCCCAACGTATGGGCTGTCTGCCTGAATGTCCTGGCTGCGGCTCTCTACGCTGGTATCTGGTATCTGACCTACCGTCTCTACTGCCGGGCTCAGATTACTACACGCAGGAATCCCTAATCATCTATCCACATTAAACCTTACATTATGAACTTTAAGGATCAGAAACCGATATATCTGCAGATAGCTGAGAGCATCTGCGAGAGCATCCTTGCGGGGAAATACCGCGAGAATGAGAAACTGCCGTCGGTACGCGAGTTCGCGGCCGAGGTGGAGGTGAACGTGAATACCGTGGCGCGCTCTTTCGAGTGGTTGCAGAATCAGGATGTGGTGGCTACCCGCCGCGGACTGGGAAACTTTGTCAATGAGGGTGCCCGTGAATCCGTTCTGAGAATCAGGCGGAAGGAGTTCTTTGAGGAGCAGGTCCCGGAGTTCTTCCGTACGATGAAGGCTTTGGGCGTTACCTTGGAGGAAATCGTGTCGTATATTAAAAACAAATAAACAATAAAGTAAAAACCATTAAGATTATGAAAGCACGTTTTATTCTTACACCTATTGTACTGCTGGTGGGTCTGACAATTATACTTTCCAGCTGTACGGAGACATTGAACAAGATTGCTGCCGCTGCAGTTAACCATGAGTTCCAGTTTGAGCGTGAGGATACGGTCAAGTGGGGCCGGGTTACGGAACAGTCGTATGACATGAGCGGTTTCAGCGCCCTGGATGTGAGTGGCGTGGTGTGCGTCATCTACGGCCAGGACAGCGTTTACTCCGTTCGCATCCGCGGCAACGAGAAGTGTCTGAAGGCCTACAGGGTGGAGCTGGATGAGGAAGAACTGAAGGTTCGTATAAAGGATGAGAATAATGTCAATGACAATACGCCTGGCATCATCCTGTATGTGACCTCACCCTATCTGACGGATGTGGAGTTCTCGGGAGGCGGAAAGCTGATGATGCAGGGCAGGATAGAGATGCCCGGCAGCTTGAAGGTTGAGCTGAACGGAGCCAGTAACTTTATTGTGGACAGCCTGTCGGTTGGCGCCCTGGAAGTGGAGGCGAACGGTGCGGCAAAGTGTACGTTTGCCAATGTGACGGCTGAGGGGGATATTGAGATAGAGACGAACGGAGCCGGCAATATTGACGCCAATGTGTTCTGTCAGGATCTGCGCATTGAGCTGAACGGTGCCGGAACGGGTGTTGTTACCGGCGAATGCAGGAAACTGGTATGTGAGGAGAACGGAGCCGGCAAAATTGACTTCTCTAAGCTGAAAAGATGATACATCTGACAAACATACATAAGACGTATCAGGGTGCCCAGCCGTTGCATGTGCTGAAGGGTATTGACCTGCATATCGCTAAGGGTGAGTTCGTGGCCATCATGGGTGCGTCGGGCTCGGGAAAGTCAACCTTGCTGAACATTCTGGGTATCCTGGATGACTATGACGAGGGGGAATACCGTCTGGACGGTACGCTCATCCGTAATCTCTCGGAGACGAAGGCGGCGGATTACCGCAACCGTATGATAGGCTTTATCTTCCAGAGCTTTAACCTGATTCCCTTCAAGGATGCGATGGAGAATGTGGCGCTGCCCCTCTTTTATCAGGGAGTCAGCCGTAAGAAGCGTAATCAGCTGGCTATGGAGTACCTGGAGAAGGTGGGGCTGAAGGAATGGGCCCACCATCTGCCCAACGAGTTGTCGGGCGGTCAGAAGCAGCGTGTGGCCATTGCGCGTGCCCTGATTACGCAGCCCCGAATCATCCTGGCGGATGAGCCGACGGGTGCCCTGGACAGCAAGACTTCGCTGGAGGTGATGCAGTTGCTGAGGAAACTGCATGAACAGGGCCTGACCATCATCGTGGTGACGCATGAGAGTGGTGTAGCTTATCAGGCGGAGAAGATTGTGCATATCAGGGACGGCCAGATTGAGCGTGTGGAGGTGAATGACGGCTCGGTAAATTCTCCCTTCGGCGTGAACGGAGTGATGAAGTGAGGTTCTTAGGTTAGAAGGTTAAGAGTATGCTAGAGCTTTTACAGGAGATAAAGGGAACGCTCAGCCGTAATATGATGCGCACCATAGCCACGGGATTTGCCGTGGTGAGCGGTCTGTTCCTGCTGATTGTGCTGCAGGGTGCAGGTAATGGTATCATCCATTCTTTCCAGTATAACATGGGAAGTTTCGCCTTTGATGCCGTTCGCGTTTTCGGCGGCAGCACTACCAAACCGTGGGAAGGTATAAAAGAAGGCCGGTTGATTAGGCTGGACGATCGCGATTTGTATATGAGCCGCCATCACTTCCCGCATCAGATTACCCATGCTATTCCTACGGTTACCCAGGATGGAATGGTGGCCAGCTTCGGCAGTCGCTATATCAGCAACAACTCAATGGTGGGCGTATATCCCGAGTATGCCGCCTCGCAGGCGGTGGAGATGCTGGAGGGACGCTTCATTAATATCATGGACATAGCGGAGAAGCGTAAGGTGTGTGTGCTGGGAGCTAACAGTTGCAAGGATCTTTTCAAGGAAGAGGGCTCGCCTATAGGACGGAGTGTGAAGTTGGGCGGCATCCTGTATACGGTAGTAGGGAAATACAAAACAGACGAGATGTTCAGCGGCAGCAAATGCTATGTTCCTTACACCACCCTGTGTACGATATATAATAGAGGCAGGTTCATTGACGAGCTGACGATGAATGTGAGGAATATCCCCACGGACTCGGCCATGGAACAGTTCATGGATGAATACATCCGTGCTACCAGTTATATCCATTCCTTTGATCCGGAGGATAAGAGAGCCTTGTGGATATGGAATCAGGCCGGTGATAATATACAGATGAACCGGGCTATGGGCATTCTGAATAAGGCCTTCTGGATTCTGGGCCTGCTGACGTTGTTGAGCGGCGTGGTGAGCGTGAGCAACATCATGCTTATCAGCGTGAAGGAGCGGACGCGTGAGTTCGGCATCCGCAGGGCTATCGGGGCCCGTCCGTGGAACATCATCTCGATGGTAGTCCTGGAGAGTGTGATCATTACGGCCATCTTCGGCTACATTGGCATGCTGCTGGGTATCTTCTTCTGCGAATGGATGAATGTTACGGTGGGGAATCAGGTGATGGACCTGGGTGTCATACAGGCCAGGTACTTTGTTGACCCGACGGTTGACCTGCACGTCTGTTTCCAGGCTACCCTTGTGATTATAATAGCCGGCGCGCTGGCGGGTTTCTTCCCGGCGCGTAAGGCGGTGAAAGTGAAAACCATAGATGCTTTGAGGGCGTAAGGTATGAGACTATTGGATTCAGATTTGTGGGAGGAGATATTCGACTCCCTTCGTAAGAACCGTACACGCACGTTCCTGACGGCCTTCGGCATCTTCTGGGGCGTATTTATGCTCATCCTGCTGATGGGGGGAGGCAAAGGCCTGGAAACGATGCTGGGCGAGAACTTTGCCGGCGCGGCGTCCAACTCGGGCTTTATGATTTCCAACACTACCAGCGAGCCGTACAAGGGATTCCGTAGCGGAAGGAACTGGGAGTTGGAGTTGGACGATGTGGCCCGTATCCGTAATTGCGTGTCCGAAATCAGCGTGGTTACCCCTATCCTCCAAAAATGGGGCGCAAGGGCCTTGGCCAATGATAAGTCGTGCAGGGTCTCTCTGACGGGGCAATATGCTGACTACGGCAAGGTGGACAACCCGAAGATGCGCCACGGGCGCGCTCTGACGGATGCCGATGGTGTCCAGCATAGGAAGGTGTGCGTGATAGGAAAACGTGTGGCCGAGGAGTTGTTCCCCCATTTGGAGAACCCTTGCGGAGAGTTCCTGCGCATAGACAGTATCAACTATTGTATCATTGGCGTGAGCGGAAAAGGCTCGGGGGGAATAAATATCGGCGGTAATCCGCAGACTACCGTCTATTTGCCTTACGAGACCATGCGCCAGATGTATAACCGAGGTAATGAGGCGGATGTGGTGGCATTGGTGGCAAAGGATGAATATCCTATGTCGGAGGTGCAGTACAAGGTGGAGGCACTGTTGAAACGTGTTCACATGATTCACCCCAAAGACACGCAAGCCCTGATAAAGGTGAATACCGAGGCTATCTTCAGTATGATTGACAGTCTGTTTACGGGTGTGAGCATTCTGGTATGGATGATAGGTTTGGGCACGCTGCTGGCCGGAGCCATCGGTGTGAGTAATATCATGGTGGTTACGGTTAAGGAGCGGACAACGGAGATTGGTATCCGCCGGGCTATCGGGGCAACGCCTAAGGATATTCTGACCATGGTGATGAGCGAGAGTATCGTGCTGACCCTGATTGCCGGAATGAGCGGAATCTCTCTGGCGGTATTCATCCTGCAGATAGTGGAGAATGCCACCCATGCGGATTTCCCGACGGCTCAGTTCCAGATTTCATTCGGGGTGGCAATCGGAGCTGCTCTCCTGCTTACCGTCCTGGGCGTGTTGGCGGGTATGGCTCCTGCTATCCGTGCGATGAAGATTAAACCCGTGGATGCGATGAGGGAAGAATAAAGCGTGAGAAATAAAAATAATTAAGATATGAAGAAGTTTTTTAAATGGGCGGTTATCGCATTGGTGGCTGCCGTCTTTGTGGGAACATTCGTATTCCTGTATCAGAAGTCACAACCCAAGGAAATGGTGTACGAGATTTCTGACGTACAGCTGAAGGACTTGGAGAAATCAACTATTGTGACAGGCAAGATTGAGCCGCGTGACGAGGTGAACATCAAGCCTCAGATCTCGGGTATCATCTCGGAGTTGTACAAGGAGGCCGGTCAGATGGTGAAGAAGGATGAGGTGATTGCCAAGGTGAAGGTGATTCCGGATATGAACAGTCTGAACAGCGCCGAGAACAGAGTCCGTCTGGCTGAAATCAACCTGGCGCAGGCGGAGAAGGACTTCCAGCGTATGGAGAGGCTCTATCAGGAGAAGGTGGTGAGTGCCGAGGACTATGAGAAGTCCCAGGTGGCGCTGAAGCAGGCCAGGAGTGAGATGACCAACAGCCGGGATGCGCTGAACATCGTCAGGGAGGGTATCTCGCTGAGTAATGCCAAGATGAGCACTACGCTGGTGCGTTCTACCGTTGACGGCCTGATTCTGGATATTCCCGTGAAGGTAGGTAACTCGGTTATCCTGAGCAACTCGTTTAATGACGGTACTACCATCGCTACCGTGGCTGATATGAAGAACCTGATTTTCCGTGGCAATATTGACGAGACGGAGGTGGGGCGTATCATGGAGGGAATGCCCGTGACCATAACGGTGGGAGCGGTACAGAATCTGAAGATGGAGGCCCGCCTGGAGTATATCTCTCCCAAGGGGCGTGAGAGCAACGGTGCCAATCAGTTCGAGATTAAGGCGGCCCTGTCCTTACCGGATACGGTTACGCTCCGCTCCGGATACGGGGCCAATGCCGAGATTGTGCTGGAGAAGGTGACCAAGGCCGTAAGTGTGCCGGAGGCTGCCCTGGAGTTTGTGGGAGACAGCACCTTCGTGTATGTGCTTACGGATTCCGTTCCCAAGCAGCAGTTTATTCGCCGTAAGGTGGAGACAGGCTTGAGCAACGGCATAGATATAGAGGTTAAGAGTGGAGTGAAAGTGGGAGAGAAAGTGCGTGGTATTCTGAAGGAGGACAAGAAATGAGACGGTTGACTTTATTTGCCTTCATAATAGGGGCATGGCTGCAGGCTGCCGCCCAGCAGGCTCGGGAATGGAATCTGACGGAGTGTGTGCAGTATGCCTTGGCGCATAACCTGAACATCAGGCAGCAGGAGGATAATGTCAGGCTGCAGGAGATCTCGCTCAGTACCAGCAGGAACAGCCGCCTGCCTGACCTGAACGGCAGCATTGGGGAGAACTTCAGTTTCGGACGTGCCCTTACCTCTGACAATACTTATCTGAACCGCAATACCAACAGTACCAGTTTCAGCCTGGGAACAAGCTTACCCCTTATTACCGGCGGCAGGATTCCGGCGGATATTAAGATGCGGAAACTTAATCTGCAGGCTGCCCTGCAGGATTATGCTCATGCCAGGGAAAATGTGGCTTTAAGTGTTACGTCGTCTTACCTGGAGGCTATCTATCAGAAGGATCTGGTGCAGGTGGCCGAGCGTCAGGTGGAACTGAGCCGGGCACAGGTTCGCAGGATGGAGCTGCTTTTCCAGAATGACAAGGCTTCGGAAGCGGAACTCTCCCAAATCCGTGCCACATTGGCAAATGATGAGCTGTCTCTGACTCAGCAGCGGAACAGCTATTTGCTGGCGCTCCTGGAGCTGTCCCAGTTGCTGGAGCTGGAAACACCTGACGGGTTCGATGTGATCCGTCCCGAGGCGGGGGATGTGAAAGGGGAGGAGCTGCCTTCGCCCGAGCTTGTATATAGCGAGGCTGTGGGTATCAAACCTGAGATTCTGGCGGAGCAGATCAGACTGCAGAGTGCCGAGAAGAGTGTTCTGATAGCTAAGAGCGCCTGGTATCCTTCCTTGCATTTCAATGCGGGACTGGGTAGCAGCTATTATAAGACCTCCGGTTTCGAGGCCAGGGGATTCGGTAGCCAGCTGCATGATAATTTCAACCAGTACCTGGGCGTATCGCTCTCGGTTCCTGTATTTAACCGTTTTGCTACCCGTAATAATGTGCGTTCGGCCCGGCTTCAGGTACATTCCCAGCAGATTAAGCTGGACCTGGCCAAGAAGCAGCTATACAAGGAGATACAGCAGGCTTACTACAACGCCGTGGCTGCCAGCCGCCAATGCGAGAGTAGTGATGAGGCGCTTGCCAGCGCTAATACGGCTTTCCAGCTGATGCAGCTGAAATATGAGAACGGTAAGGCTACGGCTACTGAGTATCAGGATGCCAAGACTAAGCTTATGAGAGCTGAGTCGCAGCAGATTCAGTCGCGCTATACCTATCTCTTCCGTAAGAAGATTCTGGAATTCTACCGGGGAAGGGAACTTCAGTAGGGATAGAAAAAAAGAGGGCCGCAACCCTCTTTTTTCTGTTGTTGTCTGTCATTGGCAGGCTTCCTGAAGCTTGTCCCATGTTTCCTGTGACAGAATCCTACGGTAGGGGCCGTTGTGGGAGAAGTGCATCTTGCGGATCCTGCGGGCCCGTTCCTTGCTGTCGGCATGATCCGTCAGATAGGACAGGATGCCGTAGCTCTCGAAGGTCTCCAGGGTATTGGCCATTTCCATAGGGTCCAGATGCATGGCATGCATGTAGCGTGCTCCCTGCGCATCCGCCTCGTTCTCCTTGGCACGGGTGATGGAGTTGCTGATCATCTGGCCGGTGAGGCTGGCCAGCATCTCGGACTGCCCGTTGCCGGTAATGAGGGTCAGCAGGACTGTGATGACGGCCTGCTGGCGTATGGCGGACTGGATGTGCCCTAGTTGAAGGTGGGCTACCTCGTGGGCTATGACGGCACAGAGCTGTGACTCGTTCTCCATCTTCCGGATAAGGGCTGTGTTGATAATCAGGTGGTTGCCGATGGTGGCAAAGGCGTTGACCTCGTTATCCCGGCTGATTACAACGTGAATATCGCCCTTATCGATATGATTGGCTATGCACATCTCATTCACCAGGCTGTCTATGGGCTCGCACACTTCGCGGTTGCTCACCTTCCAGAGGCTGGATTCCGACAGTTTCCATACCCACTCGGACAGCTTGTCTCCTACTATGGTAGGGTGCAGATGAAGGGTTTTCATCCAGTCAACCTGTAGGGTAGCATATAAAATGCCGAAGAACAGCAGGGCTGATATCAGGGATTCTTGTATTATCTTTCTCATCTCTTACAAATCTTGTCGGTTATGGTTCCGTACAGGTACCATTTGTGTGTGATTCCCTTACGTGTCTTTACGGCGGACTGTACGGTCTCGACAAAGTCATAGACGTTGTACAGATTGACGGTAATGAAGTAGGCTATATATGCCGAGGACAAATCTGTAAAGCAGAACAGGATCCTGACGCTCCACCAGAACAGGATGTTATTCATGATAAACAGGGGTACCTGGGAGATCAGGGCCTGGATGCAGTTCCACCTGACATAGAAGGTTCCCTTCCTTGACATCAGGAAGAATAT
>CACYMI010000058.1 GCA_902775385.1 uncultured Bacteroidales bacterium | reverse complement strand
GCGTTGCTCACTGAAGGAGGTCCAGGGTTGTTTGCCTTCGATGGCCAGGGCGGGCTCTACCAGCCGGCAGATGCTGTCTCCTATGGTGTTGCACCTCTCTGGGGTGAAGATGCTGCCGCCCAGCAGACAGTAGGCGTTCACGAACTGGCGCTGGAACTGCGGGTTCCGTCTCATGTTGTTGTAAATCTGCAGCAGCTCGTTTCCTGTGTTGTTGTTGAGGAGGCTCACTCCGTTGTTGTTGGACCATCCCCAATCCTGGTCATGCAGGGTCAGGTGGAACTTCCCGTCGGGCAGGGAGCGGTAGCCCTTTACGTTGTTGCTGTTGCAGATCCAGTCGGAGCAGCCTATGTATGAGATGGCGGCAAAGAAATTGATAACCTCGTCCATGTCCACCAGCCGGCGCAGTTGCTCATAAGCGGTATCGTCTGTCGCATTCCTGCTGAGGGCGAGCCATTCATTGAAGGCATCTTTGGTGCCGGCCTTCTGGAAGTAGCCGTTGCTGTACTCGAAGGCATCCATCTCGTCATCGTCATAGCCGTAGTTGGCCGTGCCGTTGTAGCGGTTGTTGGGTTCACGCAGGTTCATCTGGGCTACGTACTCGCCATTGAAGAATACGTGTACCGGCTGATAGTCCTGTGCGTCAATGTAGAATCCGTTGCTGATAAGTACCTGCTGGGTGATGGCATCCCTTACACGTCCGTGTTCACGTGAGTTGTTGTCATTGCCTCCGTTGCGGATCTGCAACTGCTTGTATCTGTTGTAGGGCTTATAACGGAAGAAGGGGTAGTCGAAGCTGGTGGTGCCTTCATAGAGCCTGGTTGCTTTCAGCTTGAAGGATGACGGAGCATAATGGCGGCTCCATCCGCCGCTGATGGTGAACTCGGCCTCTTGGTTGATGACCATCTTTCCCTCTGGTGTGATGTACTCGAAGTTGACGGGACGTTCCCAGTCCATGTTGATATTGGATTTCCCGTGGTTTCTCCCGCTTATGCCGTTTGAACCGTCGATGTACACACCTATGGTGTCGTCATACAGGTTGTCGGGGTCGGTGGTAATGGCTATAACGGGCAGATAGTAGTCGTTGTCTTTATAGATATATGAACGGGTAATTACCTGGCTGGGCAGGTATCCTTCCTGGAAGAGGCGCAAGCGCAGACTGGTGGTCTCTGAGATATGGAACATCCCATCCTTGCTTTCCGAACCGTTCTGCAGAGTGGGGGTGGTGCCGTCTGTGGTATAGCGAAGGGTCGCACCGGAGGGGATGCTGACGCTTACATCGAAGGGCTCTGTAAACAGGCGTGAGTCAGTATCCGCCAGAGGGGCATTCAGCCGGAACTCACCAAAGGCGGCTGAGTCATTGGCTGCTTCCGGTGTAGGGTGTCCGTTGTAGCTCCATTCGTTTCCGGCAAGGTCTGTTAAGGCCCAGGAGCATCGTGCAATGGCTGCGGGGTACGATACGGTCAGGAAGGGGGTGCGTCCGTCTTCGCTCAGGTAGAGCAGACCGCCTTCTGTATTCAACTTGAAGGGTACTTGTTTTTTGGCTTGCTCTCCGTACTGCCCGTCGGCGGCATTATGGTCAAAGAAGATGCAGCGGTAGCCGTGCGGCTCTACGATACCTACATCCGGCAGGATGAATTTTTTCAGGTCATCGGCATCGTCGCTGATGTACAGGTATCGCAGGGACAGGCGTTTGTCTGACTTGTTATGGAATTCCACCCATCCGCCATAGTTCCAGGAGTGGTCAATGGTCTGGTCGATATTGGCTACATTCACCTCGGTGGCAATAAGTGATGCGGGTATGTCGGCGCCGGTGTCGCCCTCGTCATAGGCATTCTCAGTGATGCTCATGCCGCAGTCATAGAACTTGCCGCCCCAGTTCTGCTGTATATAGGTGGCAATCACATTGCCGCCTACCCGCAGATACTTGGCCGGTATCTCCATCCTGACGGGGTTCTTTCCGTCGGTCCATCCTTGTTGGCAGTCTATCAGGTGCCCGTTGACATAAATGCTATAAGAATCATCGTGGCAAACATTTATATAATAGGCAGTTGAGTTCTTTACCTCATCCAGTTGAAAGTCCCGTCTGATCCAGTAATTGGTGTTGTCTCCTCCCGGCCAGACGGTCCTGACTTCTGACATATAGCCCCAATTTCCAATGGGCATTTCGGCTTCCGTCCACATGCTGTCGTCGAAGTCGGCCTCCGTCCAGGTCAGCGTCTCCGTGCGACCCTCTATCGTCATATCCTTAATTCTGGTCCGTGAATCCTCGTCGCGATAGTAGCAATAGTTGTAATACGATGTGCCAACCCACAGTTCTTTCTGCTCTGTCTCGTCATATAGGCTGATGTCGGAAAGCAGGATGTCGGTATTCGCCTCTGTTGTGGCAATGGAAAGTGCCAGCTTCATATCCTGAATGTTTTTTCCCGGAATTCCGCTTTCTGTTATCTGCCTGTCATGGCCTTTCTCAATGGGGTAGTTATCGGTAAAGAGGGCTGTATTGTCATTCTCGTTTTCAGACAGATTAAGGGTAATGTCAGCGAAGTTCCTGCTAACAGCTAATTTGGCTTTGAACCTGTAGGTATGACCTTCCTGTATGGTAATGGGAGTCTTGAACTGTATGCGACCGTTATCGGGGTTGGATACGGCAGTGGGCATGCTTATCCTATACACATCGTTCTGCCGGGCCTCGTACAGCTTGCTCCATCCGTGAATATCGCTTTCTATGTTAGAGTTGTTGCCGGCATATCCGCCTTCCGAATTGAAGAGCAGTCTTGCTGTCCATGACTTTTCATATCCCATGGGCAGGTTGCCGATATTGGTTCCCTGTCCATAGACGGGACAGCATGCCAATGCCATCATCAGGCAACTCATATACCATATAGTGTTGTCTTTTGTTTTCACGTTTTTGAGGTTTTTTCTGTGCTGGAATGGTTATTCTTGTTGTTATTTCGGGCTCAAAATTACGAAATAGTATGCGGAATTCAAAACAAACGAATAAAAAACTGCCACACGAGGGGGAATGTTTTCCCACGTGTGGCAGTATTTAACTAATATTAATATAGAATCTTATCCTAAGAAGCTGATGAGAACACCGGCAGCTACGGCAGAACCGATAACGCCTGAGATGTTAGAACTCATACAGTAGTTGAGAACGTGATTCTTGGGGTCGTACTTGGTACTGATACCGTTGCAGACGCGGCTGGCCATAGGTACAGCGCTGAGACCTGTCGCACCGATAAGCGGATTAATCTTCTTCTTGGCAAAGAGGTTCCAAATCTTAACCATGCAGATACCGCTGGCGATACTGAGGGCAAAGGCACAGAAGCCGCCGGCTACAATACCCAGCGTGGTAACATTGATGAAGGCATCAACCGTCATGGTGGCACCTACGCAGAGGCCCAGGAAGATGGTGGCTGCATTCATGATGCCGTTGCTGGCTGCATCGAAAAGCCGGTTGGTGTCGTTACCGATTTCCTTGACGAGGTTACCGAACATGAGCATACCAACCAAGCTGACGGCGGTGGGGACGAAGATGGCTACGATTGTTGTAACGGCGATGGGGAAGATAATCTTCAGCACGCGCATATTCTTGATTTCCAATGCGTCAGGATAAAGCTTGTCCTGTTCCTTCATATTGATGCGTAACTCCTTCTCTGAGCAAAGCAGCTTCACAACCAATGGTATGATCACAGGAACAAGGGCCATATAACTGTAAGCGGCAATGGCGATGGGACCCAGCAAGTGAGGAGCCAACTTGATGGTGGTAAAGATGGCGGTAGGACCGTCGGCACCACCGATGATACCCAGTGAACCGGCCTCCTGAGGAGTGAAACCTACCAGCAATGCTACCAACAATACGGCGAAGATACCCATCTGGGCAGCAGCACCGAAGATGGCCAGCTTCAGGTTGCGGAGCATGGGACCGAAGTCGGTCAGCGCACCTACACCCATGAAGATGATGGGAGGCAGCAGGCCGCTCTTGATAAGTGCATAGTAGAGGTAGTTCATCAGACCCAGGTCATGGGCTATCTCATGCAAAGGCATCTCGTAGATGTTACGCATTGTGGTAACACCGTTAACGGTAACGGGTACCATGCCCTCGCTGTTGGCCTGCAGAACACCCATACCGCCACCAGGGAAGTTGGCGATGAGTACACCGAAAGCGATGGGGACAAGCAGCAGAGGCTCGTACTTTTTCACGATGCCCAGATAAAGCAGGGTGAAAGCAAGCAGGTACATGACGATGAACAGCGGATTCTCGGCAATGGCAGAGATGGCTGTCATCTGGTACAGCTTGTCAAGTATGTCGTATATCATTTCCATAATTATGCAATCTTAAAGATTGGATCATCTTCTTCAACTGAATCTCCGCTGTTAACAAGGATGGCTGTGATGACACCGGCCTTGTCGGCACGGATGGCATTGAAGGTTTTCATTGCCTCGATATAACCCAGTACATCGCCTTCCTGAATGCTGTCGCCAACCTTCTTGGGAGTCTCTGAGTTATCCTTTACCAGGTAGAACTTACCCTCCAGAGGTGCCAGCAGGTCTTCGCCCTCACCGGCAGGAACAGCAGCGCCTGCGGCAGGAGCGGCTGTAGCAGCGGGAGCCTCGTTTCCGTATGCGATATTTACCTCATAGGTCTGACCGTTCAGGCTGACCTTGATCTGCTTGGGCAGTTCGGCACCTGCAGCGGGAGCGTTCTTCTTGGCCTTACGCTCAGCCAGGTCCTTCTCGAAGTCGGCCTTGGCCTTACCGCTCTTATAGGCACGGTACTGTTCGGGGTGCATAGCCAACTCGAAGAGTTCCTCGTTGTCTTCACCGAGTTCCCAGCCGTTCTCCTGCATTTCCTTCTTGAAGTCTTCCAGCTTGTCGGGATAGTAGCTCTGGGGATCGTTGGTCTCGAACTCACGGCCTTCGGCCTTGGCCATATCCACCAGTTCCTGGGCAACGGGGCCAGGCAGCTGACCGCTCTTGCCCAGAATCATATCCCAGATATTGTCGGCAATCATGCTCCAGCGCTCCTTGCCTTTCTCCATCTGGATTACGTTCATCAGGGCCAGGTTCTTGACATACTGGCTGAAGGGAGTTACCAGGCAGGGATAGCCGACTTTGGGCCATACGTATGCCACCTCGTCAAAGAGCTTCACCAGGAGCTGGTCTGTTGTCAGCTCAGGCTGATTGTTCTTTACCTTCCATTTGTTCAGGGACTTCAGGTTGTCCTCAAGGTCGGTCATCAGTGAGCCCATCATACCGCCGGGCAGGCCGGGCTTAACCAACAGTGAGTTGTTGATGTGGTTGAGGGCGGGGATGTAGTAGCCCAGGAAGTCATCGTACATTTCCTGAATGAGGGTACGGGCCTCCATGTAAGCCTCCATGTTGATTTCCTTCACCTTGAAGCCGGCATCCTTCAGCATCTCCTGAACGGCAATGATGTCAGCGTGGCCGGTACCCCATGAGAGGGGTGACATGGCTGTGTCTATGTAATCGCAACCGGCCTTTGCCACTTCCAGAATAGAAGCCATACAGAAGCCGGGGCCTGCGTGTGAGTGATACTGGATAATGATGTCCTCCTTCAAAGCCTTGATACCGGCAACAATCTTCCCTAGGGATACGGGACGGCCGATTCCGGCCATGTCCTTCAGACAGATTTCATCGGCACCGGCCTCGATGAAGGTCTTGGCTAGATTCACATAGTACTCTACTGTGTGGATGGGGCTGTATGTGATACAGAGACTGGCCTGAGCAATCATGCCTGCCTCCTTGGCATATTGTATTGAGGGGATTACGTTGCGGGTGTCGTTCAGACCGCAGAATATACGGGTGATGTCCGTGCCCTGAGCCTTCTTGACCTTGTAAAAGAGCTTGCGTACATCCTTGGGACAGGGACTCATGCGCAGACCGTTCAGCGCGCGGTCCAGCATATGGGTCTGAATACCTGCCTCATGGAAGGGCTTTGTCCACTCACGGACACTCTTGTTCGGGTTCTCACCATAGAGGAGGTTTACTTGCTCAAAACCACCGCCGTTGGTCTCCACGCGGTCGAAACAACCCATTCTGATGATAGCTGGGGCCACCTTTACCAACTGATCTACGCGTGGCTGATACTTGCCGGCACTCTGCCACATGTCGCGGAAGACCAGACTAAACTTAACTTCTTTTTTCATTTGTGTTATCTTGATTTTTTACCTTTTCAATATCTTTCTCCTGTTTCCCTGATTAGATTTTCCTGGCGGAGGCTACACGACCCTTTCCGCCGGTTATCTGGCTGACAACCTGCTGCAGGACGGCCATTGTGTTCCCATCCACAGTGTCAGATGCCGCTGCGCCTTTCCTGGGAGCTGCTTCTTCTTCGGGAGCAATCCTATTAACCGTTTTGATAAGGAGCTTGCCTCCCCATATAACTATCAATAAGATAAGGAATACCGTGCTCATGCCTACTACCATGAGCTCAAAACCAATACCTAAATTTTCCATATATATAGTGTTAAATTGAATTTTGCCGCAAAATTACTCAAATTTTCTTCAATTTGAGCATTTTTGCGGCAAAAAGTTATCAAAGTGAGGCGAAAAATGTTCTTCCTCAGGAATTGTTGCAGTCTGGCTTGATGAACCCTTGGCGGCGAAGTGCTTCGAGGAGGCCTTCCGACATCATCTCGTTGTCCTTTCTGGTATAGCGGATGTCTGTAAATACCTGTGCCAGGGTTTCTTTTCTGTTGATCTCCACAAAGTGCCGGTTTTCCTCCAGTGCCTCTTTACTGGCATAGAAGTCATCAATCGTCTGCTCTGTATAAGGTTGGTAGGTCTCGGCATGTACAAAGGACCGTAAGGGCAGGCGGTCAGATAGGGCCGGATCTTCAGCAGGCCATCCTACAGTCAGAGTGGCAACAGGGAATACCAGTTCGGGAAGTTCCAGCACCCCGATAATCTGCTGTGGCATATATACGGTAGTGCCCAGGAAACAGATTCCAAGTCCTTCCTCTTCGGCCAGGTTGCAGAATGTCTGTGTGTACAGCAGGGCATCCGTGGCCGCATTCATGAAACTGAGCAGATTGTCATACCCCGGGTCGGCATTGCGGCATTCGCACCAGTCGGTAGTGCGGCGGAAATCGGCACAGACGGTCAGCACTACGGGAGCTGTAGTCACCATGGGCTGGTTGAAGTGTGCCGGAGCCAGTTTCCTTTTCATTTCATCACTACGCGTCACAACAACGCTGTACAGTTGCAGGTTGCCCATAGTCTGTGTTCTGGCAGCCTCCTCTAATAAGCGATTCAGCAGCTCATCTGAGATGGGCTGCTGAGTATATTTGCGGATTGTTCTTCTTTCCCTGATGTTCATCTGGTTCCTCTTAATCTGTTTGTCAACTCATCCACCTGCTCCTTCAGTCCGGCATCCGTGACCAGGCGGTTCTTTATGGTTTTTATACTGTGCAGTACGGTCGCGTGATTCTTGTTGCCAATCATCAGGCCTATCTTGCTGGCCGACAATTTGGTGCATATCTGTGCCAGATAAATGCTCAACTGGCGTGCCAGTACTATCTCCGCCTTCCTGCTCTTGCCGTAGATATCTTCCTGCTTTACATTATATATAACAGAGACTTCCTCCACAATCTTGTCCAGGCTGACTTCCCTCACTTCCGTCTTGGGCGCATGCTGGATGATGCTTTGGGCAAAAGCCAGGTCAACGTCCTTGTTGAAGACTACGGAGTAGGCCAGCAGACTGTGGATTACACCTTCCAGTTCACGGACGCTGTTGGATACGTTCTGTGAGATGAAGTCTATTACGTCCTCGGGAATCTCCAGTCCGTCATGCCTGATCTTGCTGCGCAGGATGTCCTTGCGTAATTGTACTTCAGGTTTCTCCAGTTCTGCCAGCAAGCCGCTCTTGAAGCGGGTTAGCAGACGGTCTTCCATTCCTTGCATTGAAACGGGCGGACGGTCGCTGGTAAGGATAATCTGCCTTCCGTTCTGGCGCAGGTGGTTAAAGATGTGGAAGAAGGCATACTGCGTCTTCTCCAGTCCGATCATCTCCTGAATGTCATCAATAATCAGCACGTCTATGCTCTGATAGAAGTGCATGAAGTCATTGAAGGTGTTGTGCCGGATGGAGTCTGTGAACTGAACCTGGAAGAGGTGGGCGCTCAGATAGAGTACGCGCTTCTCAGGGTGCAGCTCCTTCAGCCTGGTTCCGATGGCATTTACAAGATGAGTCTTGCCCACACCGCTGGGTCCATATATAAATAATGGATTAAAGGTCTGCTGGTTGGGCTTCTCGGCAATGGCCTGTCCGATGCTTCGGGGCAGCTTGTTGCTGATACCCTCTATGAAGTTGCTGAAGGTCTGCTTGGGATTCAGCTGTGAATCCAAATCCTGTGCAGGTCCTACAGCCTGGGTGAGGGTAGGAGACTTGTTTACCTGATGCTTGCTGGGTTCCGGCTGGGGAACGGACTGTATGTCGTCACTTTCTATCTTAACGGAACTGTTCTTTACAACTTCTACCTCATATATAAGGCTGGCGTCTTTCCCGAAGACACGGTACATGGTCAGGTGAATGATTTTCCTGAAGTGCTCCTCCAGATACTCATAGAACCACTGGCTTGGGGTAGATATAACCAACTCATGGGCCTCAGTGTCGAAGGACTTGAATTTAACAGGTGTAAACCAAGTCTGATACTGTTGCTCATTCACATTTTTCCGGATAATCTCCAGAAACTGTGTCCACAATATGCGTGGTGAATCAGTCATGCGTTGTCTTAGGTAATAATCTTAAATTTCGAATGCAAAGATATGCCTTTTCCCTGTCATGGCAAAATTTGCCTTTTCAGATTAAAAACAGGACCAAACGGTTTAACTTTCTGTTTTACAGTTATGAAAGATAAACGCTAAACATATCATTTTCTCTCCCGTCTTGCAAAATTGCAACTGTTTGTGTTTTAGTGTTTTAAATAAAATATCCCCTGATACTATTTTTTGAAGAGAAAATACGCGTAACTTGCAATATTATATATCCTTATTCGGTCTTGTGTGAAATTCAGTTCTAATGACGTCTTATTTGAATTAAATTTAAATAGCATTAATTTTTCTTTCCAAAAACGGAGAAGTGAACATACCTCTTGGGATGAGCCTTCAGGTCTGTAACAAGGCTGTCAGCACTCTGTACGGTATGGTTCAGGTTGTTGTATAGCGAAGGGTCTTTCATCAGCAGGCCCAGCGTGCCTTCCGGACTCTGAATCTGGTCCATCATCTGATGTACACTGCTGATAGTCATGTTCACGCTATCCATGGTAGCCTGTAGGTTCAGGCTGTTCAGGCGGTCGGTCAGTGTAATGGCATTTTCACCCACCCTGTTAAAGGTTGTGGTCAGTTGGGGTACATCATTTGCCAGCAGTCTGTTCAGTTCTTCCGAGCTTCTGACAAGATTCTCTGACACCAGTTCGGCATTCCGGATAATCATGGGCAGGTTGGGGTCGGAAGTCAGTCGGTTCAGGGTCGCTATCAGTGTATCTACACGCGCTACTATCTGTTCTATCTGGGGCATCATGCTGGCTGCTTTAGCCATCATTCCCTGTGTGTCAGACCCGGGGATGGTGTCTCCGGGATGGTAGGCATCAGTCAGGTTCGTCGTCAGCAACATGTTCAGTGTGCATCCGCCCAGTACCGCCTCATCCAGTTTGGCGCTGCTCCCCTTGGGAATGCGCAGGTCCTTGTTGGTGGTTACCTCCACCAATACGGTTCCCGGGTGTTCGTAGTCATAGATGATATCGCTTACCACACCCACGTTATAGCCGTCGGCATACACGTTGCTGCTCTTGCTGAGCCCTTTGGCATTACCGAACTGAATGTAGTATTTGTTAGTCGAAGAGAACAGGTTGACTCCCTTCAGGAAGTTGATGCCAAGAAACAAGACAACGAGTGCGATGATTCCTGTGATTCCGATTTTGACTTCTTTCTTCATTTTGGATCCGGTTTATTTCTTGTATGCCACGAATGCGTTGTAAATGCTTTTGGCCAATGCTGCCACACCGGCACTGGAGTTCAGGTACTTCTCTTCATTGGCATTGTTGATGTAGCCCAGCTCTACCAGTACGGCAGGCATGCTGGTGCGTGCCAGTACCAGCAGTCCGGCCTGGTGGACGCCTCTGTCAATTCTTCCTGCAGTAGTCCGGAACTGTTTCTGTATTTCCTTTGCAAATCCGACGCTGGATGCCATGTTCTGATCCTGCATCAGCTCAAAGATGATATAGCTTTCGCTGCTCTTCGGGTCAAATCCCTCATATTTCTGCTCGAAGTTGCTTTCCAGCGTGATAACGGTGTTCTCGCGTTTGGCAACCTCCAGGTTTTCTGCTGCGCGATGCATACCCAGGGTGTAGGTCTCCGTTCCGCAGGACGATGTTCCCTTAGGGCCTGCCGCTGTACTGTTGGTATGAATGCTGATAAAGAGGTCGGCCTTGGCACGGTTGGCAATCTGGGCACGTTCATGCAGTTCCACGAAGATATCTGTCTTGCGTGTATAAACCACCTTTGTTCCCGGGCAGTTCTGTTCAATCAGCCTTCCCAGTTCCTTGGCAACAGCCAGATTGATATTCTTCTCCTTGCTGAAAAACCCGATGGCACCCGGGTCCTTTCCTCCATGCCCTGCATCTATAACAATAGTGTATGCTTGAGCACCGATGCTCAAGCATACACCCATCAGTATTGTAATTAGCTTTTTCAATTTTTCACTTAATTTTTGTGCAAAATTAAGCAAAATCCGCAAAATACCAAAAAGAATTATAAAAAAGCAAGCTTTTTTTCTACATCTTCCATCTTGCTCCTGCCATTATCCACACACCGGGCTGGGGTACGTTCCCCAGGTCAAAGTACCTCTTGCCGGTAAGATTGGTTCCCTGCACAAACAGATTGTAATGCGGAGTCGTCCATTGCAGTTTCAGGTCCAGCGTAGCGTAGGTACTGTAGCCCGTCAGCTGTCCGTTGCTGATGTAATTGCCCATTCTGTCCTGCAGCCGGACACTCCAGGTGGCGGACAGCCTGTCCCAAATCTTATGGTGCAGTGAAGCCACGAACTTGTTTCGCAGGTACTCCATGGCGTAGTTGCTCTTGTATATCTCCGTATTGTCATTTCTTTTCTGGTAGATATGCGTGTATCCCAGCGTCAGGTTCCTGAACCAAGTGTTCCGGCCGGTTATCCGGTTGAAGTCGAAGCGGCCCTCTACCTGCACACCCATATTGTCCAGCTCGAAGGCTGCGCTATGATAAGTATCATCGGGAGTGTACATTACCCAGTCTATCATATTGCTGCCCCTATGGTAGAAGGCGCGTGCTGTGGCAGCGTATCCGTTCTTATGGAACTGGCTTCCTATCTGCAGGGAGTGGTTGTTCTCAGGCTTCAGTCCCTTGTTGCCCTCCAGGGTGACACTCTTGTAATACAAGTCCGTGAAGGTGGGCAGTCGGAATCCCTTGTTGTACGAGAAGAATATCTTCCAGCTGGTATTGGGGCGGTATGCTATATCCACGCCAGGGTAGAAACGGAACTTGTGGTCTACGCTGGAGGTCATACTGGCCAGTAAACCGGCTGAGAAGGTCCAGTGTTCCAGCAGTACATTGTGTTCCAGGTTGAACGAGACCGTTGTGCGGTCATCCTGACGGGTGTAGAAGATATTGTCCTCTCCTCTTACAGCTACGTAGTGTTCCGGTTTCAGTTCCTGCCCCAGGTTGGTGCTCAGAATCCCCTCATGCCGCATCTCGGCATTCAAGGCCGTCTTTCCGCCGACCCAATGGAAATAACCTCCCGCTTTCACTCCGTAAACGTCCGTCTGGTGGAAGTTCTCGCCAAAGCGTTCGTTGCGTATCAGCTCGAAGTTGTCGTAGGTGCGGTTCCAGTATACCTGCGGGGTAAAGTGGAATTTCCCCTTTGTCTCAGCGCCTACTGACAGCAGGAAGCGCTCGTTCCTCTCGTACTGGTCGGAGTAGGCGGCACTGTAGAACGTGTTAGCGCCATAGGACTTTTTGGAGAAGCCGAACTGCCAGTCCAGGCTCAACTGGTCATTGCTGAAGTCGCCCTGATAGAACAACTGTCCTTTCCGCCAGTCGCTGTTGTCTGTTCCTCCGTCGCTTCGGCCGCCTCCGCCACTGATGCGGTTGCTGACCCCTTTGATGCGGAATCCCAGACGGGCATCTGCCTCTATGGTTCCAAAGCTGCCGCCCTGGATGCCGGCCTCAACGGTCCTGCCCTCCTCATGTCTGGTGACAATGTTGATGGCTCCGCCAAAGCTTTG
>CACYMI010000057.1 GCA_902775385.1 uncultured Bacteroidales bacterium | reverse complement strand
GAGCTTCAGGTTGTTGATAAGCTCGACTTCGCTGCCGAGAACGACCGCATCTGGGGCAAGAAGGTTGTTGTGGATGCCGGTGACTCTGAGACCATGCAGAAGGGTATGATTGTTACTGCCCGCCGTCTGCGTGACGAGAACTCACAGCTCAAGCGCCGCGACTTGCGCACCGTTCAGGTTCGTGATGCCGTTCCCGCTACCTCAACTCAGATTCTGCAGGGTATCACCCGTGCGGCATTGCAGACCAGCAGCTTCATGTCAGCCGCATCTTTCCAGGAGACCACAAAGGTACTGAACGAGGCAGCTATCAATGGCAAGAGCGACTACCTGGAGGGTATGAAGGAGAACGTAATCTGCGGTCACCTGATTCCAGCCGGTACCGGTCTGCGTGAGTTCGATAAGATTGTCGTAGGTAATCGTGAGGATTATGATCGTGTCCTGGCAAGCCGCAAGACCTTGCTTGACTACGTAGAGGATTTATAATCTTTCCCGCTATAGATTTTAGGAAGGGCCCTGCAGCATCACTGCGGGGCCCTTCTTTTTGTTCGTTCAATCCCTTCAAGAGAAACGGCATGTTACTCACGGAGCAGCCAGCGAATCCAAACAGCCGAGGTAGAGCGTATTTCTATTGTGCCGGTCACTTATACGGTAACGTATGTGCTGATGGCGAGGTATATATCCTAGTGGAGTTTACATTTGCAGCCCCCTCGAGGTTGCACGTGTTGCCTCCGGAGGTTGCACGTGTAACCTCTAGGGGGCTGCAACATAAGTCGGATTTTACAGATGAAGTTTTTTTTGAAAGAATTGTTTGGGGGTTACAGATAATGTTTATATCTTTGCAATGATGAATAGAAAAAGACAGGAGAAATTCGCGGATTTGTTGCTTGATATAGCAAAGTATATAATTACTGCGGTTTTATTGGCAACATGGTTTAGTGATGTACGCGATTGGGAATGGTATTCCTATCTTATACCGGTTGTCGTTGTGGTAACAATAACAGTAGGTGGACTACTTTTATATCAGGAAGATAATCAGAAGAAACAAAAAAAATAACAACTATGGCAGCAAACATTATGTTAATAGCAGTGCTTGTAATGGCAATTGTTGGAGTTTCTTATTTTCTGAGAGAAGATAAGAAGGAACAGAAAATTTCAAATTAGAATATTTGGTTATTCCCTTTTATAACGCCCATACTTTAGTTTGGGCGTTTTTCATTCTTCCAGCATCTTCAGGGCCTGGTAGATGAGGATGTCGTTGGGGTAGGTGAGTTTGAAGTTCATGATATCTCCCTGAGCAATGTGCAGGGGAGTGAATCCCAGTTCGTTGGCCAGGGTAAAGAGGCTCTGGGAATGGGTAATGCCTTTCTCTTCAGCCGCCTCCATCATTTCCTTCAGTGTCTTCAGGGGGAAGGTGTGGGGCGTCTGGGCACGGAGCATGTTCTCACGGGGAATATAGCTGTTGCTGCTGCTCCCGTCCTCGCTGACTAAGAAGGCCTCCTGACTGCGGACGGCTGTTATCGCATTGCCGTGTGTCAGGCAGACAGCAATGTTACGGCTGATGATGTCCTGGCTGACAAGCGGACGTACCGCATCATGAACCAGTACGATGGAATCCGTGTCCTTCACCTCCTGCAATAGGTAGGCAATGCCGTTCATAAGGGACTGGTATGAGGTGTTACCACCTATGATGGCATGGCGGAACTTGGTAATCTGACCGCTCTGTGCCTCGTCAAGGACTGTCTCCTCCCATTCCCGGGCACAGACCACATAAATGTCCTGAATAAGCGGATGCTGCTGAAAGGCACGCATGGTATGCTTCAGGACCGTTTCTCCGTTTACTTCCAGATATTGCTTGGGGCGGCTGGTATTCATCCGTGACGACTTGCCGCCGGCCAGCAAAAGGGCTATATGTTTATTGTTCTGCACGTTATTTTAGTTTACAGTTGACAGTTGAGGCTTGGTTCCCCTCGCCCACGGGAGCGACTGGGGTCTTTAGAGAAAGCACTGAATGTGCTTTCGGCCCCACAAAGGGGAGCGAGTCCCTACTCGCGACGGTGTTTGGGGTAGGGGTGAGGCCTGGGTTAGTGTTTTGGCTGTTTATCTCGTCAAGGTATTTCCGGCAGAAGGCTTCGTGCCGGTGTATCATGCGGTAACGTAGTACCTCCAGCACGGTGGACTCGAAGATGAAATATATCCAGGGCATTCCTATCAGCACGCTGAGGAAGAGTACGCCGGCCCGGGTGTCGAAGGTAAGGATGTTGGTAATGGGCATCAGCGGCAGGCTATCCTGGCGGAACCGCCGGCGCATATCCTCCGATACCTTTCCGCCTAACTTTTCCTGGATGGCGCTGAAGAGCTGCTGAAAGACGGGGGTCTGGTCCTCCTGGCTCTTGGTGTATCTTATATAGAAGAAAAGGTACAGCTTGTGGAACCAATCGCGACTGTTCCACTTCAGGCTGCGGTACACTTCCTTCTCCTGTCGGCTGGTAGCCAGCTCGCTGCCTTCCCGGCCCAGGAAGAACCATAGGTGAATGTTGCGGTAATAGTCTCCGATGGCACATTGCCTGCCATGACAACGCAGGCCGGCCCATGCTGCCAAAGGCCATATCCACAGGCCCCACCCGGGCATGAGTCTGAGGCAGAGCCCCAGATAGATGCAGAAGAACCAGACATCTCCGGCAAAGCCGTCCAGGATACGGCCGATGAGTGTCTTCTTGCCCGTCATGCGGGCCAGCTGTCCGTCGGCACAGTCATACCAGTTGGCCCATATCAGCAGACAAATGCCTATGATGTTCATCCTGAGGTCCGTCTGGTAGAAGAAGTATCCGCTTGTGGCTCCGATGACGATGCTCAGCAGTGTCACGGCTATGGGGTGTACGCCTAACTTGCTGAACAGCAGCGCCCACAGGTAGCCGGGTGTACGGGTGACATACAGCTCGAACCGGCTTTCCGTGTCGGTTGACTTCATCGTTGCCAAGACCTTTTCCCGCAGTTTCATTTGCTTGCCTTCAGACCTTTGATGACGCTGTTTGTGAATCCGTTCTCCTCCATGGCGTTCAGTCCGCGTATGGTAATGCCGCCGGGGGTTGTCACGCGGTCTATCTCTGCCTCAGGATGGCTCTGGTTAGCCTGCAGCAGGGCCACTGCCCCCCTTAGCGTCTGTTCCACGATATGTTGTGCATCGCGGGCATACATACCTAATTCCACACCGCCCTCAGTGGCAGCACGGATATATCGCATGGCATAGGCAATACCGCAGCTGGCCAGCGCCATTCCGGCGCCTATGAGCCGTTCCTCCACTAACATGGCCTCACCCAACTCGCGGAAGATGGCCAGCACCTCGCTGTCCATATCGGGTGTGGTATTCCTGCCGGTTATGAAGGTCATGCTTTGCTGTACGGCGATAGCCGTGTTGGGGATGATTACATATACGGGATGCTGGTAGCCGAACAGACTGGCAATCTTATCCGTACTGATTCCTGCGGCCATGCTTCCTATGATAACCTTCTCGTTTTTCAGCTCGGGCGCGACCTCCTTGGCCAGTTCCTCCACCTTCCAGGGCTTGACGGCCAGGATTACCATGTCGGCCTGGCGGACGCATTCCTTGTTGTCCTGTGTGATGTTCACTTGGGGGAATGCGGCCTTGATGGCGTCCAGTTTACCTTTGCCGGGGTTGCTTACATATATGTCCCGGGTATCTGTACGTTGGCCCATCGCCAATCCTCTGGCGGTGGCGCCTCCCATATTTCCTGCTCCGATGATTGCTATTCTCATATTATAAATCCTTAGTGGTTAGCGGTTAGCGGTTAGTTAATTTTGAATTACCTCTTGATGATGGCTCTGATGATGAACCATGCGTGTGCCGATATGGCCTTGGGCCATCCGTAATGGAGGGCCATCAGCCTCAGGCGTTCCATGAGCGATTTACGGTGATTGCGGGTAGTCATGCCCTCGTTCAGGTAATCCGTCAGTATCTGGTGCGTGTTGACAATCCTTAATCTGCGCTTGGCGGCCTTCTTCATGATGCGGATGCACCAGTCATAGTCGGCCGAGTAGCGGAAGGAGAGGTTGTAGCCCTCGCTTCTTGCCAGGTCGGTGCGTGCGTAGAACGACTGGTGGCAAACCCTCATACCGCTGAGGAAACTCTTCCACGTAAGGGTCTCGGGCGTGGTAAGACGGCGGTGACGCACAAAGTTGCCCTCGTTGTCCACCAGATCCGTCTCTCCGTAGATGATGGCAGGATTGCGGAGGTTGCCTTTTGTCAGGTTGGCGCATGACACAATCTTTGAGACGGTGTCTGCAGCGTGCAGCCTGTCCCCTGCATTCAGGAAGACGATGTACTCACCAGTGGCTAGTGCCAGTGCCTTGTTCATGGCGTCATACAGTCCGTCGTCGGGACCGCTGGTCAGGCGTATCTGGTGCCGGTTGTTGTTCTGCTCTACGTATCGCTGCACCAAACTCAGTGTCCTATCCGTAGAGACTCCGTCCACAATCAGGTGCTCAATCTTCCCGTAATCCTGTGCCGCTACGCTGTCTAAGGTGCGTTGCAGGGTAGCCTCTGCGTTGTAGGTGACAGTGGCTATGGTTATTAGCGGAAGTGAGCTGTCAGGGACGTTATTGCTATCTTGATTCATATACATTTATATATTTCTGTGCAATATGTGACTCGCCGTAGGCTGATGCGGCCTTGTGAAGGGCTGCCTCGCGCATATCGTTGGTAAGCACATATTGTATGCCTTCTGCCAGGTCGGTTACGTCCTTGTATCCGGCCACATAACCGTTCTGCAGGTGGTCAATCATCTCGGGTATTCCGCCCACATTGAATCCGACGCACGGTGTGCCGCATGACATGGCTTCGGCAATGGTATTGGGCAGATTGTCCTGCAGGCTGGGGGTGACGAACACATCGGCTGCGGCATACATCATTGCCATCTCCTCGGGACTGCTGATGTACCGGCCTCCTTTGCCGATGCAGACAGTTGACAGTTGACAGTTGACAGTTGACAGCCTCTCTAATGCTTGCTGCAGATAGGTGTAGCCTTTGCGCTCGTCGTTGATATTCTGGGAGCAGAAGAGGATAATCTTATTTTCAAGGGGAAGACCCAACTTCTTGCGTGCTTCCTGCTGGTCAATGTGGCGGAATATGTTGTGGGGGATGCAGTTGTTGATGTGCACTACCTGGGCGTCAGGCATCGCCTGTTTGGCTCGGTCGGTAATCCACTGGCTGCAACCTACAAAGGTGATATTACCTTTCCTGTACAGTTTCTGTTTGCGCTGGTAAAGCCTGTGGGCAATGCTGCCGGGCAGAAGCGGACAGTTCCGGCAATCTGTTTCCTGGCAGTCGCCTCTGTAATGGCAGATGCCCAGGTAGGGCCATTCGTCATGCAGTGTCCAGACAATCTTCTTGCCGTCCTTTATCATACGTTCCAGGCAGGATAGCGACACCATCCCCTGATTGATCCAGTGCAGATGTATGATGTCGGCTTCCCGGTATTCCTCAGTCCCGGTAATATCAATGCCGAAGCCGGCGGTGTCCGCCTGCCATAGCTTGCCTTTCAGGTATGACATGATATGCAGGCGCTCCAGTACCTTGGGAATCTTGTTCCCGGTCTGTACAACAGTAACCGAGGATGACTGTTTGTCGCGGACCAGCATCCTGGCCTTGACGCCGTTATTGTTCAGGGCTTCCATCAGGCGGTAGGCTGCAATGGCACCTCCTCCGGCCTGGTCGCTGGTACTGACCAAGAGAACTTTCATTTGTATGCTGTCTTTCCCATCCATTTGAGGATGCGTTTGTGCAGAGACTGGAATATAAACCTGAAGTTGCCGTAGCGCAGGTTCAGGAACAGTTCCTCCAGTGACCGGCCTGCCTTAATCCGCGGATTCATCCATCCCATAATCCTGTAGGCCCTCTTGCGGTAGGCAACGTGTTCCATGATATGTGCCGGGTGGCGTACGGGCATCTTCTGCTCAAACCGCTTCATGGTGAAGATACGGCGGTAGCCGTGCGGCATCGTCTCCAGTGAACCGCCGAAGTGCGTGCTTCCTGCGGTGGCTCCCAGATTGTTGATCATATTCCTGCGGGGGACAATGCAGAGGCCGTTGCTCATCAGCAGGTGAGCCCAGAAGATGGTTTCGTAGAATGCCTTGCCCGATGCCCTGTGCTGGGTACACATCGGCAGGAAGTCATCGCGGTATCCGCGTTCCTGGATGACGGCTTTCAGCTGGGCTATGGTCTGCGGGTTGTCCATCCAGGTGTAGTGCTCGTCCCATTGGTCCGTGACCCTCCGCCATGAGGCCCAGCCCCAGATGCTGAAGTTGGTGGTAAAGAAGTAGTCTTCCGCTACATCGGGTGTCTGCTCCTCTACGTTGAAGCCTGATATCATGGTGATACGGTCGTCATTCTCGTAACGGTCCAGCATCTCCTTGCAGAATGTGAAGAAGGATACGGCCGGCACGTCGTCATCCTCCAGCACCACGCATTTGTCCGTTTGGCTGAATGCCCATTTCTGGGAGATGAATTCGGACGGGTCGCAACCGAAGTTGCGTTCCTGGTAGAGCTGGTGTACCTCGCAGTCCCAGTCAATCTGGCTGACGACTTCGCGGCAGGCTTGTATGCCTTCCATGTCTTTCGCGTTGCGGGGGCCGTCCTGGTAAAGGAACAGTCGGGTAGGGCGTGCCTGTTGCACTTGCGCAAAAACTTTCCTCAACGGCTCAGGCCTGTTGAAGAACAAAATCAGTACGGAAACATCCACCAATGCTTGATTCATATTGCAAAAGTACGAATAAGCGAAGACAATACAAAATAAATCTTGTTTATTTTTATTGTTGAGCGTGAGTATCTTCGAGGCGTTAGCCTCAAAGTACGAATAAGTAAGCGAAGAACAAAATAAAAGCTTTTATTTTTTCTCCCATCTTCCGCTTAGCCAGGGGATTCGCTCAATGTAGGGTACAAGCCAGGAGCAGATGATGAAGACGGCAGGAATCAGAATCCAGACATCATCCCACCTGTTATAGATGCTCCGGCCATAGCTCAGGTGGATAAAGCGGTAGAAGTACAGTATGGGATAGTGCGATATGAAGTAAACCATGCTGTGCTGCCCGATGAAACACAGCCCCGGGATGCGGAACGGACGTGCCGTCAGCAACAGTCCCGACAGACCGCAAAGGGCAAAGACCGCATTGATGACGGCTGTAAGCGGATTGCCCGAGAACTCGTTGTAGCTCATTACATACTTGCCCGGCACCAGGAAGTTCAGGGTCGCGAAGGCCAGCGTGAGTGCCAGGGAAAGGCCGGCCATCTGCTGACGGGTATAGCGTTCCATGAGGAAGTGCCAGAAACGTCCCAGGTAGAAGAAAAAGGTGGCAATGAACAGGTTGTTGGCCGACATCCACAGCGGGTTCCCCCACGTCCATAGCAGGTAGCTCAACAGCGGGAAGGTAATGGCCAGCCAGTGGAGGTGCCTTACCTTTTCTATATAATGTACCAGGATATACACACAGAAGAATGAGAACAGGAACCATACGGGACCGTTCCCGTAGAATCCGCTGTTGGTCCAGATATGGTCGGCCTGCAACGGTTCCACCCATCCCTTGTATCTGGCTGTAAGGACGGGATAGAAGGAGAAGTAAACGGCCGAGCCGATAAGTCCTGCGCTCAGGTAGGGTATGAGCAGTCGCTTGCATCTGTCTGTCAGGTATTTCCTGTCATCTGTGCCGGTTCCCTTGTTGAAATAGCCGGCCTTGAAGAAGAAGAAACTCATGAAGAAGTAGCTCCATTGCATGACTTCCAGCCACCAGTCCACTTTGTCCTTCCCGCAGAAGGCCATGATATGTAATGTAACCATGCGTATGATGCAGATTCCGCACAGGATGTCAAAGGCGTGGTTTCTCTCTTTCGTAGCCATTATTCCTTGAATTTAAGTTTAAAGGGGCGGTGGTTAACCTTCATCTCTTCGGGAATGTCTTTCCTGACCTGGCCGTAGTGATTGTTCAGGTATTGCAGCAGGTCCTTCGGTGCCGCCACCTCCAGGTCGCCCAGCTTCACCAGCCGGGCATGGACGATGTCGTCTGCGGCAACATATTCGCTCTTGGTAATGATGTTCTTGTAATAGGGTGACCGGCTTCTGTTGAATAGCGTCTGTGTACGTACCATCAGCCAGAATATCAGTCGCTTGGGCAGCAGCGTTATCAGGAGCCTTGTCATCAGACAGGGCCAGAATCCCCTCTCCCTCGGTTCCTCAATGTCGCACCTTCCGCAATGTCTCCACTGCCATATTTCCTTAGCAATGAAGAGACCGTTCAGGAAGAATAGTATGTTGTGCTGAATCTTCTCAATTCTTTTGTTCTCGGGCATCCTGTCGAAAGGGAAAATGTCCACGTATATCCCCTGGTGTATGTTCAGCTTTCTGAAAGTCCCCTCGTTGAACTCGGTGCCGTTCATCCTTACTTTCATGAAGAAGAAAGGTACATGAGGGTCTGTCTCCGGGGTCTGCAGGAAGTAGTCCTGCCCCATTTCCTCCTGCGCTATCCGGGCAAAGCGCTCATAGTCGGCACGGGGCATTCCCACATCCACGTCATCGTCCCATGGCAGGATCTTCCCCCAGAAGTATGCCCCGATGGCCGTTCCTCCTGTGATGAAGTACCTGATGCCGTGTTTGTCGCAGACGCGCTTGATCTCGGCAAGAATCCGGTACAGCGTAGCCTGAAGCCGCTCCAGCTCCTCCGGTGTGTAGCTGCCAGTTTCCTTTATCCCGTTTGCTGTAGGAGCCACTTTTTTTTCTTTATTTAATGACACGTGTCCCTAATGGTGAGCATGCCTCCATGTTGCCTGTACCCTCAGCCGCATCCGTCTTGGCGCTCAGGTTGTCCAGCAGGTTGACAATGATGGCCTCCTGGGTGCAGGGCAGCACGGGACTGCCGAACTCGCGTGTTCCGTGATGAGCCAGTATGACATGGACAATGCGCTTGATTTCCTCGCTGTCCACGCCCTGCTGTTCCAGAATGTTCTGCAGCTTGTGCGCTCCTATGAAGATGTGCCCCAACAGGTACATGTCGGGCTGCGTCTCTCCCTCTGTGCTGTATTCATATACCTTGCCGTAGTCATGGAAGAGAATGGCCAGGATACAGCGCTCAATCTTTATCTCGTAGGGCAGGCAGGGGTACAGCCCCTCCAGCATGTGCAGCATCTGGTACGTGTGGTTGGTCAGGCCGCCGGGGAAGGCGTGGTGTACGCTGGTGGCCGCCGGGTATTTGCTATAGGGACTGTACAGCTTGTCGGCAAAGTCGCGGATGATGGGGATGAGGCTCTGATCAGAACAGTAGCCGATAAGCCTGTTCAGGCAATTGTCCCAGACATCCCGGCGGATAGGGCGGGGCAGCAGGTTGTAGAGCGGGTGGTCCAGCAGCGGCATGGCCCCCACTTTCATATCTGTAACGTTGCATGATTTCTTGCCCGCATTGTCCTTGACGGCATAGAAACTTACCAGCTGACCTACCTTCGGTTCGGCAGTCGGCTGCAGGTCCCATACGGAGATGTTCATGATTTCCGTCAGGTCAGCCACCTTCAGGACGGCATAGGGCGAACCGGTGCGTGTAGTGCCGTTGCTGCGGCTTAGTAGAATATATTCCTTTATCATTATGCTATTGTTAAGTCATATTTACTGCGCAAAGGTACGATTAAGTGAGAGGAATACAAAGAAAAACAACTTTTCTTTTGCTTTTCGCTTACTTAATCGTAACTTTGCACCCCGAAAAGGATATAACATTAGAAATATGAATACATTAGAATCTATTTTTGCTGAGAAATTGTTAAAGGTAAAGGCCATCAAACTGCAGCCGAGTAGCCCGTTTACCTGGGCCAGCGGTTGGAAAAGCCCCTTCTATTGCGACAATCGCAAGACCCTTTCATATACTGACCTCCGTTCCTTTGTGAAGATTGAGCTTACCCGTATCATCCTGGAGAACTTTCAGGACGTGGATGCCATTGCCGGTGTTGCCACAGGAGCGATTGCCCAGGGTGCCCTGGTTGCCGACGCGCTGAACCTGCCTTTTGTGTATGTTCGCAGCAAGCCCAAGGATCATGGTCTGGAGAACCTTATCGAGGGTGAGCTGAAGCCCGGCATGAAGGTGGTGGTTGTAGAGGATCTTGTCAGTACTGGCGGCAGCAGTCTGAAGGCTGTGGAGGCAATCCGCAACAACGGCTGCGAGGTAGTGGGTATGGTAGCCAGCTATACCTATGGCTTCCCTGTTGCCGAGAAGGCTTTCAGTGATGCCAAGGTTAAGCTTATTACACTTACTAACTACGAGGCCGTGGTAGAACAGGCTGTCAAGACCGGCTATATCACCGAGGACGAGGTGGAAGTACTGCACGAGTGGCGTAAGGATCCGGCTCACTGGAACGGATGATATTCAGTTGACAGTTGATAGTTGACAGTTTAGAGACAAGCTATGGCGGAATATAAAAGCGACGTAAAGAAGATATACTACCCAGTCGAGCGGGTGTACGAGCGCCTTTCGGACCTGAACAACCTGGCAGTCATCCAGCAGAATCTGGACAATCCCGTGATTCGTGAGAAGATGCTGGAGCAGGCGGGCGACAAGGCAACGCCTGAACAGTTGGACAGTGTCCTGGAGAAACTGAGGGAGCTTAAATTCGACAGTGACAGTGTTTCAGGTTCCTCCCCTGTAGGTAACATTACCCTGCGCATTATAGAGCGTGAGCCGGACAAGACTATCAAGTTTGCCCTGGAGGGTGCGCCCATTCAGGCCAATATGTGGGTACAGTTGCTTCCTGCCTCTGATATCGAGTGCGCTATGAAGCTCACCGTGAAGGCCGACCTGAACTTCTTCATCAAGCAGGTTATTGGCAGCAAGCTGCAGCAGGGCGTGGACGGACTGGCACAGATGCTGGCAAGTATTCCTTACTAATAGTTGACAGTTGAGAGTTGAGAGTTGAGAGTTGATAGTTGAAAGTTAAAAAAAATGGCAAAGCTTTGGGATAAAGGATTTGAGATTCAGGACAAGATAGAACGGTTCACTGTGGGTCGTGACCGCGAGATGGACATGTATCTGGCAGAAGCCGACGTGTTGGGCTCCATGGCCCATATCACCATGCTGGAGAGCATAGGGTTGTTGCAGGCTGACGAACTGAGGCAGCTCCTGGCAGAACTCAGGAATATCCATGCTCAGATTAAGAAGGGCGAGTTCGTTATCGAGGAGGGTATAGAGGATGTGCACTCTCAGGTGGAACTGATGCTGACCCGAAAACTGGGTGACGTGGGCAAGAAAATACACTCCGGCCGCAGCCGTAATGACCAGGTGCTGGTGGATCTGAAACTCTTCATCCGCCGTCAGCTGAAGGATATCGCTACGGATGTGAAGGAACTTTTTGGGCAGCTTCAGGCACAGAGCGAGCGTTACAAGGATGTGCTGATGCCCGGCTATACCCATCTGCAGGTGGCCATGCCCAGCAGCTTCGGTCTCTGGTTTGGCGCTTATGCTGAAAGTCTTGTTGATGACATGCTGTTCCTGCAGGCGGCCTTCCGCATGACCAACCGCAATCCCTTGGGCTCGGCCGCAGGCTATGGCAGCAGCTTTCCGCTGAACCGTACCATGACCACTGAACTGCTTGGCTTCGACTCTATGAACTACAATGTGGTATATGCCCAGATGGGCCGTGGCAAGACCGAGCGCAATGTGGCCTTCGCCCTTGCCAGCATAGCCGGAACCATTAGCAAGCTGGCCTTTGATGCCTGTATGTTCAGCAGTCAGAACTTTGCCTTCGTAAAACTGCCCAATGACTGCACCACAGGTTCCAGCATCATGCCGCACAAGAAAAACCCTGATGTCTTCGAGCTTACCCGTGCCAAGTGCAACAAACTGCAGGGGCTGCCGCAGCAGATTACGCTTATCATGAACAACCTGCCCAGCGGCTACTTCCGTGACCTGCAGATTATCAAGGAGGTATTCCTGCCTGCCTTCCAGGAGTTGCGTGACTGCCTGCAGATGACCACATACATTATTACTAAGATAAAGGTCAACGAGGATATCCTCTCCGATTCCCGTTATGACCTGATGTTCTCTGTTGAGGAGGTCAACCGTCTGGCTACCGAAGGTATGCCCTTCCGTGATGCCTACAAGAAGGTTGGAATGGACATCGAGGCCGGTAAGTTCACCCCTTGCAAGGAGGTTCACCACACCCACGAGGGTTCCATCGGCAACCTCTGCACACAGCAGATAGCCGACCTTATGGAAAGTGTATGGCAGGGCTTCAATTTCCAGAAGATGGAAAGTGCT